>JAEWJO010000336.1 GCA_023386455.1 Pseudomonadota bacterium
GGCGAGACCTCGGGGACGATCATCACGAGCGACGGCGCCTCGCCCTGGAGCTTGCTGCGGATCGTGCCCTGGATGTCGCCGTCGAACGGCAGCATGCCGCCGGTGAGCATCTCGAACATCGTCGTGCCGAGCGCGTAGAGATCGACGCGCGAGTCGATCGTGCCGCCGCGCAGCTGCTCGGGCGCCGCGTACGCCGGCGTGCACGCGACGCCGGTCGTCGTCAGCCGCGTGTCGTTCGACGTCGACAGCGCGAGTCCGAAGTCGGCGATGCGGAACCGCTCGTCATCGCCGCTGCCGACCACGAGGATGTTGTCGGGCTTGAAGTCGCGATGGATCACGCCGCGCCCATGCGCGTGATCGAGGCCCGCGCACAGCTGGCGCGCGATCTTGATGACGCGCTCGGGCTTGATCGGTCCGCGGTGCAGCTCGGCGGCGAGCGTGGTGCCCTCGACGAGGTCCATCACGAGGTACGGGAGTCCGCTCGCCGCGACGCCGAAGTCCCTCACGCCGACGATGTTGTCGTGCGCCAATCGACTCGCGGCCTCGGCCTCACGTGCAAAGCGCTGACGCATCAGCGCCGACGCGGCAAGGTCTCCGATGAGGACCTTGATCGCGACGCGCTCGGCTTCACGACCGTCACGGTGTGCGCGGTAGACACGTCCCATCCCGCCCTCACCGATCAGTGCGTCGACCACGTATGCGCCGATCGCGGTGCCGATCAGAGGGTCGGTGGTGGTGACCGCGAGCTCCCCACCGTCGAGCGGGCAGCGCTCGAAATCGGTGCGGTAGACCGCGAGGCAGCTGGCGCAATAACGCACGTTGCACCAGGTCGGAGGGCTCCATTGCATCGCGGTCGCCACGGTGGTCACTGCCTAAGCAACGTTCGTGCACTGCCAAGGTCGCGGTAGTGCGACAGGATCGCGTGCCCCGCCGCCCCACCGTGCTTGGTCGCAAGTGCCCTTGATGCACATGCGTGGTGAGTCCAATATCCGCGCACCCATGAAGATCCTCCTCACCGGTGCGGGCGGCCAGATCGGTCACGACTTGATCGGCGCGCTCGTCGCCGACGGTCACGAGGTCGTCGCGACCGACCTCGCACCGCGCCCGCCGAGCCACGCGCACGCGTTCGGCGTCGACTGGCAGCGTCTCGACGTGACCGATGCCGCGGCGGTCCAGCACGCATTCACCGAGGTCCGCCCGGATCTCGTGTTCCATCTCGCCGCGATCCTCAGCGCCCGCGGCGAGGCAGACCCTCGACTCGCGTACGACGTCAACCAGACCGGCACGTGGAACGTGCTCGAGGCGTGTCGCCGCGCGAAGGTCGGCCGCCTGATCTTCACGTCGAGCATCGCGGTCTTCGGCCCTCCGCCGTCCGGTCCTCTCCCCGACCCGACTCCCGACGACGTCGCGCTCCATCCGACGACGATGTACGGCGTCACGAAGGTCTCGGGCGAGCTGCTCTGTGCGTACTATCGCTCGCGCTACGGCATCGACTGCCGCGGCGTCCGGTTCCCCGGCCTCATCTCGGCCGCGATGCCCGGCGGCGGCTCGTCGGACTACGCGCTGTTCATGTACGTCGACGCGGTACGCACCGGCGCGTACGAAGCGTTTGCGCGGGCCGACACGCGCATCCCGCTCATGTACATGCCCGATGGCGTGCGCGCGCTCCTCGAGCTCGCGTTCGCGAAGCGCGAGAAGCTGACGCGCACGATGTACAACATCGCCGCGTTCTCGCCGCGCGCCGACGAGATCGCCACGTCGGTCCGCCGCGCGATCCCCGATGCGAAGTTCACGTACGCGCCGGACCCGGTGCGCCAGGGCATCCTCGACAGCTGGCCAAAGGCGATGGACGACAGCGCCGCGCGCGCCGACTGGAGCTGGAAGCCGCGCTTCGATCTCGACGCGATGACCGACGATCTGATCCCGCGCGTTCGCCGGATGCTCGACCTCGGCGCGATCCTCAGTCACTAGGAGCTCTCATGTACACCGATGCCAAAGCCGTGTTCGCCGCCACGCTCGCCGAGATCGAGCAAGCTGGTCTGTGGAAGCACGAGCGTCTGATCACGTCGCCCCAGGCCGCGCACATCACAGTCGGCTCCGCCGACCGCGGTGCCGGCAAGGAAGTGATCAACTTCTGCGCGAACAACTACCTCGGCCTGTCGTCGCACCCGCGCGTGATCGCGGCCGCGCGCAAGGCGCTCGACGAGCGCGGCTACGGCCTGTCGAGCGTGCGCTTCATCTGCGGCACGCAGGACAAGCACAAGGAGCTCGAGGCCGCGGTCTCGACGTTCCTGTCGACCGAGGACACGATCCTCTACGGCTCGTGCTTCGACGCCAACGGCGGTCTGTTCGAGACCGTGCTCGGCGAGCAGGACGCGATCATCTCCGACGCGCTCAACCACGCGTCGATCATCGACGGCATCCGGCTCTGCAAGGCCGAGCGCCATCGCTACGAGCACGACGATCTGAACGACCTCGAGGCCAAGCTGAAGGCGACCGCCGGCAAGCGCCTGCGCATGATCGCGACCGACGGCGTGTTCTCGATGGACGGCGACATCGCGCGGCTCGACGCGATCTGCGATCTCGCCGAGAAGTACAACGCGCTCGTCATGGTCGACGACAGCCACGCGACTGGCTTCGTCGGCAAGACGGGCCGCGGCACGCCCGAGCATCGCGGCGTGATGGCGCGCGTCGATGTCTACACGTCGACGCTCGGCAAGGCGCTCGGCGGCGCGTCCGGCGGCTTCACGTCGGGCAGGAAGGAGATCATCGATCTCCTGCGCAATCGCTCGCGGCCGTACCTGTTCTCGAACACGCTCGCGCCGCCGATCGTCGCCGGCTCGATCGAGGCGATCGCGCTGCTCTCGGAGTCGACCGAGCTGCGCGACAAGCTCGAGGCGAACACGAAGCGGTTCCGCGCCGGGATGACGGCGGCCGGCCTCGCGATCCGTGAGGGCACCCACCCGATCACCCCGGTCATGCTCGGTGACGCCCGCCTGGCGGGCGAGATGGCGCAGCGCCTCCTCGGCCACGGGATCTATGTGATCGGGTTCTCCTACCCTGTCGTACCCAAGGGTCAGGCCCGGATCCGCGTGCAGATCTCGGCCGCGCACTCGTTCGAGGACGTCGACCGCGCGATCTCGGCGTTCGCGACCGTCGGGCGCGAGCTCGGGGTCGTGAAGTGAAACCAGATGACATCATTGCGAAGATCCGGGCTTCACTTCCAGATGCCGTCGTCGAGCTCCAGGATCTGACCGGAACGTCGGACCACTGGAAGGCGACGATCGTCTCGGCCGCCTTCGCAGGAAAGTCGATGCTGCAGCGCCACCGGCTCGTCATGGGCGCCCTTTCTGAAGAGCTGAAAGGTCCGATCCACGCTCTGACGCTCGACGTCAAAACGCCTGACGAAGCCGGTTAGTCGTGCGTTAGCACTTGGGTTATTGACGGATTTCGGGGTGCGCAGATCCGACGATGTGTGCGACCCTCGGCTCACTTCCGAGATGCCGGTCGACGCCGCCATTGAAGAACAGTTCGGCCCCTACCTCGTGTACGAGCGACTGGGGGTTGGCGGTATGGCGACCGTTCATCGTGCACTCGAACAGGGTGCCGAAGGCTTCGAGCGCATGGTCGCGTTGAAGAGACTTCTTCCGCACCTCGCGGAGGACGCCAGCTTCATCAAGTCCTTCGTGCGCGAAGCGAAGCTCGCGTCGATCCTGAACCACGTCAATATCGTCCAGATCTACGAGCTGGGCCGCGTCGGCACCGAGTACTTCATCTCGATGGAGTACATCGACGGACGCGATATCCGGCGAATCCTGCGCCACGCGCGCAAGGTGACGGGACCGCCTCCGATCCACGTCACCGTCGGGCTGATGCTCCAGCTCTGCGAGGCGCTCGACTACGCGCACAGCAAGGTCGACGAGGAAGGTCACCCACTCGGGTTAGTCCATCGGGACATCTCGCCGTCGAACCTCATCGTCACGAGCGGCGGCCACCTCAAGATCATCGATTTCGGCATCGCGAAGGCGCAGTCCTCGCAGCTGCGGACGCAGACCGGCCGCGTGAAGGGCAAGCTCGCGTACATGGCGCCGGAGGCGATCTCCGGAAGCAAGGAGCTCGACGCGCGCTCGGACATCTGGGCCGCCGGCGTCATCCTCCACGAGCTGTTGACCGCGCGACCGCTGTTCGCGAGCAAGAACGAGTACCAGACGCTGCTGAAGGTCCAGAAGGGTGACCTCCATCCGCCGTCGACGTTCAACCAGGGCTGCCCGCCCGAGCTCGACGCGATCGTGTTCCGCGCGCTCGCGCGCAATCCCGACGAGCGGTTCTCGAACGCGTCCGAGCTGCGCGACGAGCTGATGGAGCTCAAGAAGCAGTACTCGCTGTCGACCGGCTATCGCGACATCGCGAGCTGGGTCGAGTGGGCGTTCAACCTCGAGCTCCCCGCCGGCTTCACCGGCAACACGAACGATCCGTCGATCGTGATGTCCGTCGAGACGCCGCGTCCCAGCCACAGCAAGACCCCGCGGCCGCAGCGCAATACCGAGGAGGACGAGGCGGTCGAGGTCGTGTGGGGCGCCGGTGCCGAGGATTCCGACGAGGGCGCGGGCCCGGTCGTCCTCGACGACGTGCCCGACGTCTCCGAGAAGATCCGCATGAAGCGAGACACGGCGAAGGAGCCGTTCTCGGACATCGCGACGCCGCTGCCGACGCAGGGCACGATGCCGTCGATCTACGGCGACAGCGCGGGCCTCACGACGCGCGCGCGGACGTCGGATCCCAGCCTGCCGCCTCCGCCTGCGATCGACGCTCACGCCGCCGGTACCGAGCCGCCGAAGGCGCGCGGCAGCGAGCAGATGCGCGCGCAGCACGCGCGGCCGACCGGCTCGCAGGCGATTCCGGTGCCATCGCGCACGCCGACGTCGACCTCCGCACCGATTCCGCGGGCGCGCGCGGCGTCGCCGAGCGGGCGCGTTCCGCGCGTCGATGCGCCGAGCATGAGCGAGCGCCTCGCCGCGCAGCGCGCACGTGACAGCGCGCCGCCCGAGAACGCGTCGAACAGTGGCTCGCACGCGATCCCGCAGCGCGACAGCGGCTCGCACGCCGTCCCGCAGCGCGACAGCGGCCCGATCTCGCAGCGCGACAGCGGCGCGATGACGATTCCCGGTGCGCGCCAGACCGCGCGCCACGCGAGTGTCCCGCCGCAGAACGCGCGTGCCCGTGCGTCCGAGTCGAGCGGCCCGGTCTCCGCGCCGGGGCGCAAGCCGCCGAGCCAGCCGCCGGCGAACGTCATGCGCGACAGCGCGCGCATGCGCGTCGCGACGATCCCACCGATCGACAAGCCGCTGCCGAAGCGCTCGCCGACGCTGCCGCCGGTCGCCCGTCCGTCGACGAGCAGCATGCCGACCGACTCGTTCCAGCGGCCGCTGACCGCCGAGGATCTGTTCGGTGAGGACCCCGCGCTCGCCGCCGCCGCGGCCGCCGGCATGGACGACTCGTCGCCGCGCAACGCCGGCGTCGACACCGACACCAGCATCGCGCGCTCGAGCGCGATCACGCCGCCGGTCGCCGTGCCGGTCGTCCGGTTCTCGAGGACGCAGTCGATCCCGCCGCTCGACACCACCGCCACGCCCGTCGAGGCCGCGACCGAGGTCCCTGCTCCGCAGACGCGACCCGGCATCGCGCCCGTCGCCGGCGCGCAACCTGCGAGCTACGAGGTGCGCACGAAGCGGCCGGCGCAGGTCTCGATCGGTGCGACGATCGCCGCGCGCGGCGTCAAGCCGAGGCGCACCGGGCTCTACGTGGTCGGCGCGCTCCTGCTCGCCGGCGGTGCCGCCGCCGGCGTGTTCATGCTGACGCAGAACAAGCGCGAGGACGCGTCCGATGCCGCCACGCGCGTCGCGCCCGCGCGCACGACCGGCACGATCAAGTTCGTCCTCGAGCCCGCCGACGCCGAGATCATGATCGGCGGCCAGGTCGTCCACACCGGCTCGCCCTACTCGAGCGACCTGCCGGCCGGCATCCACCAGATCGAGATCCACCGCAACGGCTACAAGTCGTGGCTGACCTCGTTCGAGCTGTCGGCCGCCGAGAACGCCTCGCTCCGCGTCGTCCTCGAGCCGCTGACGACGAACGTCGACGCGACGCTCACGATCGCGACGACGCCGTCCGGCCTCGAGGTCGTGATCGACGGCCAGCCGCTCGCGCAGAAGACGCCGATCAAGACCCAGCTCAAGGTCGGCCCGCACACGATCGCGGTCCGCCAGGACGGCGTCGAGCTGTGGCACCAGACGCTCGAGGCCGAGCCGAGCAGCGACTACGAGATCAATCGCTCGTTCACCGCCGAGAAGCAGCGCGAGCGCGCGAGCCTGCCGAAGCCGCCGCCGTCGCGCACGCCGCGCATCGAGAAGGCGACCGAGGCGACGGAGGAGTCCGTGCCTCCGCCGGTGACCCCGAGCACGTCGCCGGCGCCGGCGGCCGCTGTGCCGCCGAACATGGTGACGACGACCAAGCCAGGATCTGCACCTGGACCTGCACCTGCACCTGCAGTTGCACCTCCACCAACGACCGCGCCGGCGATCGCGCTACCGAGCGTCGCGAAGCCCGTATCGCCTGCGCCGACGCCGACGCCTGCGCCGACGCAGAAGATCACCGCACAGCCCGTCGCGCCTGCGGCGCCGAAGGGACCGCCGCCGATCGTGCCGCCCAATGCGGTGAGGAAGGTCGCCGGCGAGGTGCCGAGCGTCGAGAAGTTCAAGAACGTGCAGCTACCGAGCTCGCTCGCCGCGAAGGTCTGCATCGACACGGCCGGCAAGGTCGACAACGTGTCGATGGTGTCCAAGCTCGATCGCCGCGTCGCCGAGGATCTGCAGGACGCGCTGAAGAGCTGGCGCTACACGCCGTACAAGAAGGCCGGCGCCGCGTCCCCCGCCTGCTTCGTCGTCACGTTCAAGGCGAAGTGACGCGTCGCTAGCCGTTGGGCTGCGCGACGATCGTGCCCTTGAACATATCCATGCCGCACGCGAAGCCGAGCTCGCCGCTCTGCGGGACGGTGACCGCGACCTCGACGGGCTTGTCGAGCGGCAGATCGACGAGCTTGCCGTCGGGCGTCTTCAGCTGCGAGATGCACTCGCTCTCGAACGTCCGCTTGAACACGAGCAGGAGCTTCTCGCCCGGCCTGCCCGCGATCCGGTCCGGCGTGTAGCCGTCCTGGTTCGCGGTGACGTCGATGCGGCGGACGCCGTCGGCCTCGACCTTGCCCGCGGTGACCGGCGCTTCTTTCGCCTCCTTCTTGGCCTTGTCGCCCCTGCCGCAGGCGAACGTGGACGCGACGAGGAGACCGATCAGGAAGCCACGCAACATGGGCTGAAAGCTAGCACACGGCTAGAGGCGAGCGCTGACCGCGCCGCTCGGGCTCGCCTCGGAATCGGCGAACGGGTCGGCCCAGTTCTCGAACTGCAGGATGCCGAGCTCGGCGAACCGCTGGCGCTGGCGGTCGGAGAGCAGGTCCATCTTCTTGATCGCCGGCACGATCTTCGCGAACAGCATCTGGCGGAACATGACCTGACCGGCGTTGTGGAGCGCGATGTCCATGCACTCCTTGACCGGGAGGCCCTGCTTCTCCCAGACCTCCTGGAACAGGAAGCGATCGCGCATCAGGCGCGCGGCCTCGTAGACGAAGTCCTCGCGCTCGCGCTTCACGCTCTCCGGCTGCTCCCTGTAGTAGTCGCGCAGCGACAGCACGCCGAACGCGACGTGGCGCGCCTCGTCACCCATGACGTACGCGGTGAGCGACTTCAGGAGCGGCTCCTGCGTGTTGTTGCGGATCATGCCGAACGCGGCGAGCGCGAGACCCTCGACCATGATCTGCATGCCGAGGAACTTCATGTCCCAGCGGCTGTCCTTCAGGATCATGTCGAGCAGCGTCTTCAGGTGCGGATTGCACGGGTACGAGAACCCGATCTTCTTGTGCACGTAGCGGTTGTAGACGTCGACGTGGCGCGCCTCGTCGACGACCTGCGAGGCCGCGTAGAGCTTGCTGTCGAGGTCGGTGACCGAGTCGACGAGCTGCGCGGTCGCGAGGAGTGCGCCCTGCTCGCCGTGGAGGAACTGCGAGAGCGTCCACGCGAACGACTCGATGTTGACGGCCTTGCGCTCCTTCTCGGTCATCCGCGTGTAGACGTCGGAGCCGAACAGCGGCATCAGCTGCTCGGGCCCCATCGGGTGGTCGAGATCGACGTCGGTCTCCCACGGCAGGACCTCGTCGGAGATCCACTGCGCGCGAACAGCCTTGTCATAGAGGTCGCGCAGCTTCTGGCGCGTCTCCTGGTAACCCCACGTGTACGTCACGTCGAGCGTGGCCTCGAGGGTCTCGATCGACGGGCCAGCGAGCTTCTCGGCGGCTTGCAGCATTGATCCTCCCGAAAACGGAAAACTGAAACTTGTTTCAATTTTGCTGTAGCCAAGTCCGAGGGTCAAGTGCATTCTCGTTTCATGGCTCGTCGCGCCCATGCGCGTCCTCGCGCTCCCGAGATCCTGTTCAAGGAGCCCGATGGTCCTGACTTCCGCCAGGAGCGGTCGCGCCGCAGCTACCAGGCGCTGCTCGATGCGGCCGAGGAGCTGTTCGGAACCCAGGGCTACGACGCGGTCGGCACGCCCGAGATCGCGAACAAGGCCGGCGTTTCGGTCGGCACGTTCTACCGGTACTTCGACGACAAGCACGAGGTCTATCTCGAGATCATGCGGCGCACGATGGCGGCCGCATACACCGAGACGATCGACCGGCTGACGCCCGACCACTTCGTCGGCAAGGCGCGCCACGAGACGATCAGCGAGGCCGTCGCGCTGCTGTTCCAGCACGTGCTCTCGAAGCCGCTGCTCACGCGCAGCTTCATGGAGATGTCATTGCGCGACACGCAGGTCGCCGAGCTCCGGCGCGCGTTCGAGCAGCTCGCCGTGCAGCGCCTGACGACCTTGATCGAATCGATCACGCCGCGCGCGAACGTGTCGGATCCGGAGGCGTTCGCCTACGTGCTGTACGGCGCCGCGATGCAGTGCGCGTACGGACTCGCCGTCCACCTCGTCCCGACGACGCTCGATCGCGAGCGTGCGCACGCGGCTCTCACCGCGTTCATCGAGCGCACGCTGTTCCCCGCGTGACCTAGTTCGTGCCGGCCGACGTCGGCGAGCCCGCGACCGCGGACGCGCCCTCGAGCTTCCAGCCGCCGCCGTCGCGGATCCAGGTCTCCTCCTGCTTCGCGCCGGACTTGCTCGTGGTGTAGACGACCGCGCGCTCGGCGCTCACCTTGCCCATCGAGTGGATGGTGCGATCGTTCTCGTGCGCGCGGATCGTGCCGTTGATCTCGGAGCGGACCGCAGCGACGTTGACGGGACGGTGAGCGCCGCCGGTCGACGCGCATGCAGTGAACAGAGCGAGGGCGAGGAAGATGGAACGCATGCTCCCAGAGAGCCACGACTCGCGTCGTCAGACTACAAATCTCCGACGAGAAAATGCAGTGTCACATCCGTCGCATCGTCGTCGCATCTGTCGCGCGACAGCGTGCGACATGCACGAGACAGCGTGCGACGGGATCGTCAGACGTCGAGGTACTTGCCCTCGGCTGCCGCGAACACCGGCACGCTCGTGCGCGATGCGGTGCGCTCGACGACGTCATCGATCATCTCGTCGGTCGCGTCGGGGCTGTGATGAAACAGCGCGAGCTTCTTCGCGCCGGCGATCTCGGCGACGGTCACGCCCGCGCGTGCAGGCGAGTGGCCCCAGCCGCGTCGCTGATCGTAGTCGTGATCGGCGTGCATCGCGTCGTGGATCAGGAGGTCGGCATCGCGCGCGAGCTCGATCGCAGCGGGCAGCGGCTCGTCGGGCGACGTGTACTCGACGTCGGACAGGATCGTGACGACCTTGTTGTCGGCCTTGATCCGCAGGCCCGTCGTCCACATGCTGCCGTGCGGGACCGCGGCGGTGACGACCTCGTAGCCGGGCACCGTGATCGTGTCGCCGGGGACGAAGCTCTCGATCGACACGCCGGCGGCGAGGTTCTCGAGGCCGTTCAGCGGGCTGTAGTGCGGTGCGAGCTGGTTCTGCAGCGTCGACTCGAGCGAGAGGCCCGACGACGGGTTCGCGCCCTTGATCTGGATCTCGTTGCCCTTGATGAAGAACGGCGTGAAGAACGGCAGGCCCTGGATGTGATCGAGGTGCGTGTGCGTGAGCAGGATCGGCAGCGTGCCCTGGCCCTTGCCGAACTCGCTGCCCATCAGCGTCTTCGCGAGCTCGGTCGCGCCGGTGCCCAGATCGACGAGCAGGCGCTTGCCCGCGTTCGTGACGAGCTCGATCGACGTCGTGTTGCCGCCGTAGCGAAGGTAGTCGCGTCCGGACATCGCGAACGAGCCGCGTACTCCCCAGAAGCGAAGCTTCACTTCGCCGGCTCCTCCGGACCGATCGGCAGCGTCATCCCTTCAAACGACGTGAGCACGTCGATGCCGAGCTTGGCACCCTTCGCGAGGTAGTCGGCCGCGATCTTGTCCATCTGGTCGTCCGAGTGCGACGGCGCGTGGTGATAGAGCACGAGCCGGCGGACGTTCGCTTCCTTGCAGATCTCGAGCGCCTGGTCCGGCGTCGAGTGACCGTAGTGCGGGAAGCGCTCGTACTCCTCGGGGAGGAAGTGCGTGTCGTAGACGACGGTGTCGACGCCCTGCAGCCGCGCGACGAGCGCCTTGCGCATCGCGCCGAGCGCGGTGACGTCGTCGGCGGTCAGCGGCTCGGGCCCCGACAGGAAGTGCTGCTTGTGGATCACCTTGTCGAACGGCGCGGTGTCGCTAACGTACGCCCACGACGAGCCGTCGGCATCGATGCGATAGCCGACGGAGCCGAACGGATGGTTCAGCGCGATCGGCTGGACGCGGAAGCCGCCGATCACGAAATCGACACCGGGCTCGACCTGGTGGAACGCGAACGACGCGGGCACCGCCTCGAGCGGCATCGGGAAGAACTCGTGGCGCGTGATGCCGCCGATGACCTGGTTGAGCTCGTCGGCGGCGGTGAGCAGCGCGTAGACCGAGATCTTGGTGCCCGGGATGTACGCGGGCGAGAAGAACGGCAGACCCTGGATGTGGTCCCAGTGCACGTGCGAGAGCAGCACGTGGTACTGGCCCGGCTTCCCCGCCCCCTCGCGGGCGAGCTTGTTGCCGAGCTGGCGCATGCCGGTGCCGGCATCGACGATCACGCACTCTCCGGATGAGGTGCGCGCCTCGACGCACGACGTCTGGCCCCCGTAGCGGACGGTGGCTGCGCCGGGCACCGGGTAACTTCCCCGGACCCCCCAGAAGGTGATCTGCATGTCCTGCATAAATTCTACGCCGAGAGTGTGATTCCCCAAAGTTCCAGCAGTTTTCGTATAACGGCGAGCACATGAACCCCCAGCCGAGGATCCTGGTGATGGGCGCCGGAGGCATCGGAGGCCTCGTTTCCGCGACCTTGACCGAGATCGGAAGCGCGGTGACCGCGGTCTCGACGAACCCGGAGATCCGCGCCGCCGTCGACACCGCGGGATTTCGCGTCGTCGACGAGGGCGAGGAGCGCACCGTTCGCGGCTGGGTGTCGCCGACGCCCGAGGGCAAGTACGACCTCTGCGTGCTCGCGACCCAGCCGCCGAACGTCGAGGACGCGGCGCGCACGGCCCTGCCCCACCTGACCGACGACGCCGAGATCGTCGTCTTACAGAACGGCTTATGTGAGGAGCGGATCGCCGCGATCGTCGGCGCCGAGCGCGTGATCGGCGCGATCGTCGCGTGGGGCGCGTCGATGCCGCAGCCGGGTGTGTACGAGCGGACCGCCGCCGGCGGGTTCCAGATCGGCCGGCTGTCCGGTCAGCTCGACGAGAACCTCCGGCGCGTCGCCGAGCTGCTCGAGGCGGTCGGCCCGGTGACGCTGACGCAGAACGTGCGCGGTGCGCGGTGGAGCAAGCTCGCGCTCAACTGCGCGGTCTCCGCGCTCGGCACGATCGCCGGCGAGCGGCTCGGTCCACTCGTCCGCGTCCGCAAGTACCGCCGGCTCGCGCTCGAGGCGATGAGCGAGTGCGTCGCGGTCGCGAAGGCCGAGGGCGTGCAGCTCGAGAAGGTCGCCGGCACGCTCGACCTCGAGTGGATCGCGCTGTCGGACGCCGATCGCGCGTCGAGCGGCTCGGTGAGCCTGACCGCGAAGCACGCGCTGCTGCTCGCGGTCGGCCTGCGCT
>JAEWJO010000355.1 GCA_023386455.1 Pseudomonadota bacterium
GCATCGCCCCACGCACGCGAGCCGAGGCCGACGCACGATGTCCCGCCCGCGAAGAACGGCGGCACCGTCGTCGAGCTCTGCGATGGCGAGACGACCGTCGAGGTCACGGGCGACATGACGCCGGAGAAGGCGCGCGCCGCGTCTGACGAGCTGATGCGGCAGTGGCGCGCCAAGAACCCCGACGCGCTGTGGGACGACAAGGTCGTCGTCGCGCAGGCGGCGCCGGGCAAGCAAGCGCAGGCCGGCGCGCCGATGGGCGCACAACCGAAGGTGCAGGGCGACATCTACGGCAGCTACACGCCGCGCGACCAGAAGATCTGGGCCGAGGAGACCGCGAAGTTCATCGAGGAGGGCAACAAGATCTTTCACGACGCCAAGGCGCTCGGCGGCACCGTCGCGATCTCGTGCGACATGTGCCATCCGAACGCTGCGAACACGCACCCCGAGACGTATCCGAAGTTCCAGGTGCAGCTCGGCAAGGTCGCGCTGCTCCGCGACATGATCAACTGGTGCATCGAGAACCCGGTGAAGGGCAAGCCGATGTTCGACGACGATCGCCGGATGCGCGCGCTCGAGGCCTACATCCTGTCACAGCGCAAGGGCGTGCCGCTCGAGTACGGCAAGCACTAGAGCGGCGAGAGCGCGATCGCCTGCATCGTCCAGACGTGGTTCGTCGTCAGCGTCGCGGTCGCGACGTACGTGCCGGCGGTCGTGACGACACGGTCCATGATGATGTCGTCGAACCCCGAGCGCACTCGCTCCGTGTATCCGGCGCCGGGCCCGGCCGTCCCGGGCTGCGCGTTCGTGTTCCCGGCGACGATCAGCGCCGGCGCAGTCACGACGAACAGGGTACCGGCGCTGCTCGTCGAGCTTTGACCCATGGCACTGCTCGAGGTCGGCACCTCTGCGCGGACGCCGGTGTACTCGGCGATCATGGCACCGGGCAGCATCGCCACCTGGTCGAACACGACGTGCACCGTGTTGAGCGTCGGCGTGACCCCGACGGCGCCGACGTAGGTCCACTGCCGGACCGCACCGGTCGTCGTCGGTCCGACGACGCGCGTGTACGTCGTGCCGGCCTGGTCGGTGACCGAGACCACGTCCGAGTCGCCCGCCCCGATGATGACGACGTTGACGCTGTTGTCCATCTGCGGGATGACAGGCACGTCGAGCGTCATGCCGGTGCTCGCCGTCGTCGACACGCCCTGGACGTACTGAAACGAGCCGCTGCCGCTGCCGCTGCCGCCGCCGTCGGAGCCGGAGCCGGAGTTACCCGCGTCGCCACCGTGCTCGGAGATGGGGTCGAACCCGATCCTCCCGCAGGCGCACACGACCACCAGCAACCACCAGCGCATGTCGCGATCTTCGCACAACGCAGCTCAGTCGCGGGCTGCGAGTGCGCGCCGGACGAGATCCTTCGGCACGGTGACGGCGGGAAGCTTGGTCTTGCCCTTCGGCCGGCCGAACCACGAGCGCGTGTCCTCGTCGAGGCCGAGCCCGTGCATGTAGTTGTAGATCGCCCGGCGCAGGCCCGCGGCGAAGAAGTCGTGATCGCAGCCGGTCGGATCGTCGAACGCGACCTCGTTCTTCGCGAACGTCACGGCCGGCGCCTTGCGCAGCGTGATGCCGTAGAGCTCCGGCGCCTTGCCGATCGGGCTGTGCGCGGTCGCGGCGAATCGGTGCCAGAACGCCGACTGGATGCAGCCCTCGGCAAACAGCTGGCGCACGCGCTCGAGCGCGTCGACGGTGTCCTGCGCGGTCTCGGTCGGGAACCCGTACATCAGGTATGCGTGGACCATGACGCCGGCGTCGGTGAACGCGCGCGTGACGCGGGCGACCTGCTCGACGGTGACGCCCTTCTTCATCAGCCCGAGCAGGCGATCGGACGCGACCTCGAGCCCACCGCTGATCGCGACGCAGCCGGAGCGCGCGAGCAGCTTGCACAGCTCGGGCGTGAACGACTTCTCGAACCGCACGTTGCCCCACCACGTGATGACGACGCTGCGCTCGATCAGCTTCTTGGCGAGCGCCTCGAGCGCGGCGGGCGGCGCGGCCTCGTCGACGAAGTGGAACCCGGTCTGCCCGGTCTCGGCGATGATCGCCTCGATCCGGTCGACGAGGAGGTCCGCCGGCGCGCGCTCGTAGCGGCCGATGTAGTCGAGCGTGACGTCGCAGAACGTGCACTGCTTCCAGTAGCAGCCATGCGCGATCGTGAGCTTGTTCCACCGGCCGTCGGACCACAGCCGATGCATGCGGTTGAGCATCTCGAACAGCGAGAGGTAACGATCGAGCGGCAGGCCCGCGTAGGTCGGTGTGCCGGCGTCGCGGATCGGGATGTCGTGGAGCGCGGCTGTCGACACGAGCTCGACCTTGCCGGCGCGGCGAACGAACGTGCGGAACAGCGGCTTCGACTCGTCCTTCAGGTGAGCGAGCAGCGCGAGCATCGGTGCCTCGCCGTCGTCGAGCGTGATGAAGTCGACGTAGTCGAACACGCGCGGCTCCGAGAGCTCGCGCAGCTCGGTGTTGACGTAGCCGCCGCCGAGCACGACGCGGACGGCCGGCGCGATCGCCTTGATCGCACGGGCGATGCGCAGCGCGCCGTAGACGTTGCCCGGGAACGGCGCGGTGAGGCCGACGACATCCGGGCGATGCTTCGCGTACAGGTCACGCGCGAGCTCGTCGAGCATCGCGTCGACGATCGTCGGCTCGCCCTCGAGCGCCTCGTGCAACGGGTCGAACGTCGGCGTGCTCGACGCGAGCGATTCGCCGTAGCGTGCGAGCTCGAAGTCGGGCGCGATGCCGTCGCGAATCACGTCGGCGAGGTCGTCGATGTAGAGGCTCGCGAGGTGCTTCGCGCGGTCGGCGAGGCCGAGGTCGCCGAACGCCCACGCGAGCGGGTCTGCATCGCGCGCACCCGGGCCGGCGTCGATCGCGGCGAAGCGCGGGCCCTCCGGCAGCACGTCGCGGCCGACGATCCGCAGCGCCAGACCCGGGTCCTTGCCCTGCAGGAACCGCACGACCGCGTCGATCGTCGCGACGTACGCATCGCCGTGCGCGAGGAAGTGCGCGAGCGACGGCGGCATGTCGAGCTCCTCGTCCTCGCCGAGGTCGGCGCTCATCTCGGCCGCGCGGCCGCGCAGCTCGGCGAGGATCCTGCCGATGCCGGCGCGGCTGAAGATGCGCAGGAACAGCTCGATCGCGGCATCCGCCTGGGTGACCTCGAGCCCGAGCCGCGCCTCGTGCTGACGGAGAAAGCCCGTCAGATACGCCGTCGCAGGGTACGGCGTGTTGAGCTGGGTCATCGGCGGCGTGACGAGGAGCAGGCGCACTCGCGCACCAAGGTAGCGCAGCCGTCGTCCCTGTACACGACGTTCAGATGCTAGGTTCCCTGCCTCGGTGCGGCTCAACAAATTCCTGAGCGAAAGTGGTGCCTGCTCGCGGCGCGAGGCCGACGAGCTGATCGCGGAAGGTCGCGTGACCGTCAACGGTCAGCCCGCGGCGCTCGGCACGCAGGTCAACGACGGCGACGAGGTGAAGCTCGACGGCGAGCGCGTCGGCCAGGCGCGCAAGAAGGTCAAGCCGGTCTACATCGCGCTCAACAAGCCGGTCGGCATCACGTGCACGACCGAGCGCCACGTCGACGGCAACATCGTCGACTTCGTCAACCACACCGAGCGCGTGTTCCCGATCGGTCGCCTCGACAAGGACTCCGAGGGCCTGATCCTGCTCACGAACGACGGCGACATCGTCAACGAGGTGCTGCGCGCGGAGCACAACCACGAGAAGGAGTACGTCGTGATGGTCGATCGCGCGATCACGCCGGAGTTCCTCGACGGGATGGCCTCGGGCGTGCGGCTCTCCGACGCGACGACGAAGCCGTGCAGGGTCCGCCCGCTCGGACCAAGAGTCTTCGACATCATCCTCACCCAGGGCCTGAACCGGCAGATTCGCCGGATGTGCGAGGCGTTCGGCTACACGGTCGAGGCGCTCCAGCGCGTGCGCATCATGCACATCAAGCTCGGCCAGCTGCCGCTCGGGCGGTGGCGCAACCTGTCCGAGCAGGAGATCGCGCCGCTGCTTCCGAAGGCGAAGTCGACCGGGCAGCCGCCGCAGCGGCCGCAACAGGGTCGGCCGCAACAGGGCCGGCCGCCGCATGGCCGGCCGCCGCAGGGTCATCGCGGCCCTGGTCGTCCCGCTCACAAGCACGGACGATCGCGCGGCCGCCCGTGACTCAGCAGCCGGGCGCGCCGTCGAGCGGGCGCCAGCAGTGGCCGTCGCGCGTGATCAGCTCGTCGGCCGACGGCGGCCCCTCGGTGCCGGGCTCGTAGAGCTCGACACCGGGTGTCGCTTCCCACACGCGCAGGATCGGATCGATCAGCTCCCACTGGCGGTCGACCGCGTCGCGGCGGTTGAACAGCGTCGCATCGCCGCGCATGCAGTCGAGCAACAGGCGCTCGTATGCCTCGGCGATCGGTCGCTTGAACGCGTCGGCGTACGTCATCGTCATGTGCACGTTGCCGACGTTGATCATCTCGCCGGGGACCTTCGCGGCGAACCGCATCGAGATGCCTTCCTCGGGCTGGATGCGCAGCACGAGCACGGCGGGCTGTAGCGAGCGGCGCGCCTCCTCGTCCTTGAACAGGACGAGCGGCACGGCCTTGAAGTGGATCGCTACCTCGGTGACGCGCTTCGCGAGCTTCTTGCCGGCGCGCAGATAGAACGGCACGCCCTGCCAGCGCCAGTTGTCGATCATGAACCGCATCGCGGCGAATGTCGGCGTCTGCGAATCGCGGGCGACGCCGTCCTCGAGGCGATAGCCGCGGTACTGGCCGCGCACCGCCTCGGTCGCGACGTCGACGAGCGAGAACGGACGCAGCGAGCGAAGCAGCTGCGCCTTCTCGTCGCGCACGTCGTCGGCGGAGAACGACAGCGGGACCTCCATCGTGACGAGCGACATCACCTGGAGGAGGTGATTCTGGATCACGTCGCGGACGACGCCGGTCGACTCGTAGAACGCGCCGCGACCCTCGATCCCGATCTCCTCGGCGGCGCTCACCTCGACGAAGTCGATGTGGTTGCGGTTCCACAGCGGCTCGAAGATCGAGTTGCCGAACCGCAGGACGAGGATGTTCTGGACCGTCTCCTTGCCGAGGTAATGATCGATTCGATAGATCTGGTTCTCGTCGATGAACGACGCGATGAGGTCGTTCAGCTCGCGCGCGCTCGCGAGGTCGCGGCCGAACGGCTTCTCGACGATCACGCGATTGAACGGCTCCGCCGCGCCGCCGTGCTCGATCAGCTTGTGCTCGGCGAGCTTGCGAAGGATCACCGGGAACAGCGCCGGCGGCGTCGCGAGGTAGAAGACGCGGTTGCCCTTCGTGCCCGCAGCCTTTGCTTCCTCGAGCTTCTTCGCGAGGCGCTCGTACGTCGCGTCCTCGTGGAACTCGCCGTTGGTGTAGTCGAGCATCTGGACGAAGCGCTTCCAGGCCTCGGGCTCGGGCTTCTGCCGCGAGTGCTGCTGGACGCCATCGTGCAGCTTCGCCGCGAGCTCCTGCGTCGACAGCTGCGGCCGGCTGACGCCGATGATGCGCGTGCCCTCGGCGAGCAGGCCATCGACCATCACGTTGTACAGGGCCGGCGCGAGCTTCCTGCCGGTGAGGTCACCGGTGACGCCGAAGATGACGATCGAGCAGCACGGCGGGCGGCGGCGCTTGGTCTGGAGATCGCCGAGGATCTCGCCGATGACGGAGCTCGAGCGGGCGGGTTCGTTCATGTGCGGGCTCCCTGATCCTGCAGCTGTGCAGCGGCTGCCTCGTCGACGTACCACAGGACGTCAGGTGCATCGGCGACCAGCTGCGCGGGAACGCGCATCGGATCTCGCGGTCCCTCGAGCACGGCCGCGAGCGCGTGCGCCTTGTCGGCGCCTGCGACGAGAAACCGGACGTGGCGGCACGCCGCGATCGCGCGCGCGGTCAGCGTCAGGCGGGTGGTCTTGCCGCCCGCGAGCGGCGAGTCGACGGGATTGGCGACGACCCAGCGCTCGGTCTCCGACAGGGCAGGCGAGTGCGGGAACAGCGACGCGGTGTGGCCGTCGGAGCCGAGCCCCTGCAGCGCGATGTCGAGGACCGGTGGATCGCCGAGCGTCACGACGAGCTTCTGCTCGTACGCCGCGGCGGCCACGGCCGGGCGCTCCTCGCCGTGCATGCGATGCACGCGCGTCAGCCCGAGCGGCTCGATCAGCTTCTCGGCCGCCATGCGGTAGTTCGAGTCGGCGTGATCGGGTGGCACCGTGCGCTCGTCGCCCCACCACAGCTCGACGTCGGGCCACGGCATCGGCAGCTCGCGCAGGATCCTAAACAGGGTCCGCGGCGTCGAGCCTCCCGACAGCGCGATGTGACAGGTCCCGCGCACGGCCGCGGCCTCGCGCGCGAGCGTGACGATGTCCTCGGCGGCGGCCTGCGAGAGTGCCTCCAGGTCGGCGAACCGGCGAACCTCACCCACCGCTCGGGCGCTCCACGTGCCCGCCGAACTGGAACCGCATCGCCGACAGCACCTTCTCGGCGAACGTGTGCTCCTGCCGCGACCGGAACCGCGTGTAGAGCGCCGACGTGATGACCTCGGCCGGCACCGCCTCCTCGATCGCCGCCATCACGGTCCAGCGCCCTTCGCCGGAATCCTCGACGGTGCCCGTGAACTTCGACAGCTGCGGATCGTCGAGCAGCGCCTTCGCGGTGAGGTCGAGGAGCCACGACGTCAGCACGCTGCCGCGCCGCCACACCTCGGCGATGTCGCGCAGCGGCAGATCGAAGCGATGCTCGGGCGCGACCGTCGGATTGGCGGAGCCGCGCATGATGTCGAAGCCCTCGGCGATCGCCTGCATCACGCCGTACTCGATGCCGTTGTGGACCATCTTGACGAAGTGCCCCGAGCCCGTCGGACCGCAGTGGAGATAGCCCTCCTCGACGGTGCCGGTCATGCCCTCGCGACCCGGCGTGCGCGGGACGTTGCCGCGGCCCGGCGCGAGCGTCTTCAAGACCGGCTCGATGTGCGCGAAGGCCTCGGGCTCGCCGCCGACCATCAAGCAATAGCCTCGCTCGAGGCCCGCGATGCCGCCGCTCGTGCCGGCGTCGACGTAGCGGATCTTCTTCTGGGCGAGGACCTGGCCGCGGCGAACGTCGTCCTTGAAGAACGAGTTACCGCCGTCGATGATGATGTCGCCGGGCGACAGCAGGTCGCCGAGCGCCATCACGGTCTGCTCCGTCGGCGCTCCCGACGGGACCATGACCCACACCGCGCGCGGTGCGGCGAGCTTGCCGACGAG
>JAEWJO010000446.1 GCA_023386455.1 Pseudomonadota bacterium
GGCCGCGGGCCGGTGGGGCGGGCCGCGGCGGGCTTCGTCGAGGGCGCCGCCGACCGCAAGCCGCGGTGCTACGTCCGCGTCGAGCTCGGCACCTGACCGATCATCCGGGCGCCGGTAAGCACTCGCCTCGCGCCCGTCAAGGCGTTGCGCGCACCCGCGAGGTGATTACCAAGACGAGCAGCTAACCAACCCTTTCTCCCTGCACAGGAGGATTCCCGATGTCGCTCGTCCGCAATGGTTCCAATGGTTCGTCGTCGTCCCGCGCTCTCGCTCCCAACCCGTACTCGCTCGCCCGCGAGCTGCTCGGCTGGGATCCGTTCTTCAGTGGTCGCCCCGCGTCGGCGTTCTCGCCGGCGTTCGAGGTGAAGGAGACCACCGACTCGTTCGTGCTCAAGGCAGACCTGCCGGGCGTCGACGAGAAGGATCTCGATGTCGCCATCCACAACGGCGTCCTCACGGTCAGCGGTAGCCGCCAGGCCGAGGAGCGTCGCGATGGCGAGAGCTACGCGCTCTACGAGCGCCAGTACGGCTCGTTCACGCGCAGCTTCGCGCTGCCCGACATCGCCGATGGCGAGCGGATCGAGGCGAAGCTGGTGAACGGCGTGCTCACGCTGACGGTCGCGAAGAAGGCCGAGGCGAAGCCGCGCAAGATCTCGATCGGCAAGTAGGCCGTTCCGGCATGAGGAGGGTCCCGAAGCGCCACGCGCTTCACCCTCCTGATCACCACTGGTGGGTGAACGCGTCGAGGAAGGCCAGGGCGACGAGCTCGAGGTCTTCCTTCGGCGCGAGCCTCGTCATCTCTTCCTTCGACGCCGGGTCGTCCTTGTACGCGGCGACGACCTTGATCTGATTGATCCCGTCGTTGTAGTAGGCGTTGACGTTGTTCGTGTAGCCGAATGACTCGCCGCCGACATCCTTCGCGGTGCCGGTGCCGACCTGATACGTGTACATGACGGGCTGGCCATTGAGCCGGGCCTCGCCGACCTCGAACGTGACGTTCGGCTCGTCCCTCAGGCCGGCGAGCGTCACCTTGAGCTCCTCGGTCTTCGCCTTCCACTGCGCCAGCTGCATCGGGATGCAGTCGAGGCACGGCTGGATCGTCACGACCGCCCACATCCGCGGGCGGTCCTTCGTCTTGTAGCGAAGCTCGACGACGTTGTCGGCGAGCTGGCGAACGTCGAGGTCGAAGCCGGGGAACGTCAGCTTGGCCAGGCGCGCGAAGTCTGCCTTGCCGAGCGGGGCGGTCGTCTTCTTCGGCGGCGTGCCGTCGCCGCGCGGCAGCTCGAGATCCGGTGCGGCGCGCTTGCCCGATCCGGGCTGTGCCGCGAGGTTCGGCGGCGGGTTCTGTCGCCTCGGCTTGTCCTTGCAGCCGGTGGCTGCGAGCAGCGCGATCGACACGGCGGCGAGCGTACGCACGATGCGTACGGTAGCAGTCACGGCTGCTGGATCGCCATCTTGAGCGCGATCGCGATCAGGACGAGGCCACCGACGACGTCGAGGCGAGGTCCGATCTTGTGGCCGAGCGCGCGGCCAGCGAGGTAGCCGATCGCGGACAACGCGGCGGTGATCGTGCCGATCAGCGCGAGCGAGATCGTCGGCGCGACCGGCACGAGCGGCAGCGTGATGCCGGCGGCCGCTGCATCGATGCTCGTCGCGATCGCGAGCCCGAGATAGAGCAGGAATCCACCGGGCTTGGGCTCGGCGTCCTCGTCGGCCTTCCAGGCCTCGACGATCATCTTGCCGCCGATCAGCAGCAGCAGCGCGAACGCGACCCAGTGGTCCCACGCCGCGATGTACGGGCCGGCGACCTTGCCGGCGAGCCAGCCGAGCGCGGCCATGCCTGCCTGAAAGGCACCGAACAAGAGCGGCAGGATCGCCAGCTCGCGGTGCGCCTTCGCGCCGAACGCGCGGGCAGTCGAGACCGCCGTCGCGTCCATGGCAAGACCGAACGCGAGAGCGAGCGCTGAAACCATCTGCGCTCACTCTAACCGATCAGGCTCGCTAGGCCCGCTCGAAAAGACCCGCGGCGCCCTGACCGCCGCCGATGCACATCGTGACGACGGCATAGCGACCGCCGCGACGGCGAAGCTCGTAGAGCGCCGACGCCGTGAGCTTGGCGCCGGTGCACCCGAGCGGGTGGCCGAGCGCGATCGCGCCGCCGTTGATGTTGACGCGATCCTCGGGCAGGCCGAGCTCGCGGCTGCAGTAGACCGCCTGGCTCGCGAACGCCTCGTTGACCTCGAACACGTCGATGTCCGTGACCTCGAGGTTATTCTTCGCCATCAGCTTCTTCACGGCCGGCAGCGGACCGATGCCCATGATCTCCGGGTCGACACCGACGGTGACGAACGAGCGGAAGATACCGAGCGGCTTGATGCCGAGCTGATTCGCCTTGTCGCGCGACATGACGAGGCACGCGGCGGCGCCGTCGGAGATCGGCGAGCTGTTGCCGGCCGTGACGCTACCGCCCTGCGCGAACGCGGGTGGGAGCTTCGCGAGACCCTCGAGCGTGGTCTCCGCGCGCGGCATCTCGTCGGTGACGAAGTCCTTGTACACGCGCTCGCCGTTCGGCCCGTACGAGATCGCGCGCACCGGCACGATCTCGTCGGCGAACGCCTTCTTCTCGAGCGCGACCTTCGCCTTCATCTGCGACTTGTACGCGAACTCGTCCTGCATCTGGCGCGTGATGCCGAACCGGTTCGCGACGTTCTCGGCGGTGATGCCCATCGGCGTGTTCGCGCCGGGCATCTTGTCCATCAGCTCGGGCGACGCCGAGAGGTGGAAGCCGGTCATCGGCACGTAGGTCATCGACTCGACACCGCCGGCGAGGACGACGTCGTTCGTGCCGACGGCGATCGAGCCGGCCGCCGTCGCGATCGCCTGGAGGCCGCTCGAGCAAAACCGGTTGATCGTCTGCGCCGGGACGTCCTGGCCGAGGTCGGCAAGGAGCGTGATCAGACGCGCGACGTTGAGACCTTGCTCGCCCTCGGGCATCGCACAGCCGAGGATGACGTCGTCGATCGTGCCCTTCGCCTGGGGAACGCGGGCCATGAGACCGCGGATGACATCAGCGGCGAGCTCGTCGGGACGCTTCGTGGAGAGCGAGCCCTTGAACCCACGGCCCACCGCGGAACGAACAGCTTCTGCAATGACGATTTCCATTGGTCGTGACTCCTCAGTTCCGAAGCGGCTTGTTGTTCTGGAGCATGTACTGCATGCGCGCCTGCGACAGCGGCTCGCCACACAGCGACAGGAACGCTTCGCGCTCGAGCTCGAGGATCTCGTCCTCGGTCACCGCGTGCGTCGAGCCGGTGACGCCACCGCACAGGACGTTGGCGAGCTTCATCGCGATCTTCGCGTCGTGCTCGCTGGCGTACTTGCCGGCGACGAGCGTGTTCACCATCATCTTCAGCGTCGCGATGCCGCTCTCACCGGGCAGCTTGTAGGCGCGCGGCGTCGGCGCGTGATAGCCGGCGTTCGCGAGGCCGAGCGCACGCTGCTTGGTCTCCCAGAGCTGGCGCGCACGGTCGAACGAGACACCGTCGGTCGCACGGAAGTAGCCAAACGCCTTGCCTTCCTCGGCGCTGGTCGCGACCTTCGCGAGCGCGATGTTCTTGAACGTCTGCGTGACGAACGCGTAGGTATCGATGTCGGTTCCCTCGGGGATCGACTCGAGGCCGCGCCACAGCATGTTCAGCGTGCCGGCGCCGCCGGGGATCAGGCCGACGCCGACCTCGACGAGACCCGAGTAGGTCTCCGCCGCGGCCTGGACCGCGTCGCAGCCGAAGCACAGCTCGAGACCGCCACCGAGCGTCATGTTGTACGGCGCCGCGACGACCGGGATCGTCGCGTACTTCATCCGCTGCGTCGCGTACTGGTAGCCGCGGATCATCTCGCGCAGGCCGTCCCACTGCTTCTGGCCCGCGGCCATCACGACCGCGAACAGGTTCGCGCCGACGCAGAAGAACTCGCCCTGGTTCCAGATGATCATCGCGCGGAAGTCCTGCTCCGCACGCGCCGTCGCGTCGTGGATCATCTTGATCACGTCGGCGTCGATCGAGTTCGCCTTCGTCTTCAGCGTCAGGCCGAGCACGCCGTCGCCGACGTCCCACGCCTCGGCGCCGCTGTTCTTGAGCACCGGCGACGCGCCTTTGCGCAGGATCTCGAACGTGACCTCGCGCGGATCGGTCGCGCGCGGCGAGTAGTCACCGCGCTTGGGATCCCAGATGCGGCCCTCGGAGCTTGCACCCGAATGGGCGTAGAAGCCGGCGGCGTTCGCCTTTCGCATCGTGTCGACCCACGCGGGCAGCGCGACGCCGTCCTTCTTCATGCGATCGACCGTGTCGGCGAAGCCGAGCGCGTCCCAGGTCTCGAACGGACCCATGTCCCACGCGTAGCCCCACTTCATCGCGTTATCGAGCGACTCGATCGACTCGGTGATCTCGGGGATGCGGCGCGCGGCGTATGCGAGCGAGCGCGACAGCACCGCCCACGCGAACTCGCCGACCTTGCCGGGCGTCGCGACGAGCTTCTTCACGCGCTCCTTCGGATCCTCGATCTTGCCGAGCGCCTTCGTCGCCTTCGCGATCTCCGGATCGCCGCCCTTGGCGCGGTACTCGCCGGTCTTCGGGTCGAGCGTCTGGATGTCGCTGCCGACCTTCTTGTAGAAGCCGCCCTTCGTCTTGTCGCCGAGCTGGCCCTTGGCGATCATTGCCTCGATGTAGGCGGGCGCCTTGAACGTCTCGCGATCCTCGTCGTCGACGAGCACCTTGTAGCTGTTCGCCGCGACGTGGCCGACGGTATCGAGACCGACGACGTCCGCGGTCCGGAACGTCGCGCTCTTCGGGTGCGCCATCGGGATGCCGGTGATCGCGTCGACGTCCTCGGGCGAGAGGCCCTTCTCGAGCATCAGGTGGATCGTCGTCATCATCGACTGCACGCCGATGCGGTTGCCGACGAAGTTCGGGGTGTCCTTGCCCCACACGATGCCCTTGCCGAGCACTTCCTTGCCAAACGTCTCGGCGCGCAGCTTGACCTCGGCGGTCGTGTCGGGACCGGCGACGATCTCGAGCAGCTTCATGTAGCGCGGCGGGTTGAAGAAGTGCGTGACGATGAAGTTCTTGCGGAACTGCTCGCTGCGTCCCTGCAGCATGTCGACGATCCGCAGACCCGACGTGTTCGACGCGACGATCGCGTTCGGCGCGATCTTCTCGAGCTTCTCGAACATCTGCTGCTTGATGTCGAGCCGCTCGATGATCGCCTCGAGGATCAGATCGCACTCGGCGACCTTCGCCAGATCGGCGTCGAACGTGCCGACCTTGATCAGCGCCGTGTTGCGGACGTGCATCAGCGCCGCGGGTTTGGTTTTCTTGAGCTTCTCGAGATCGGGTTTGACGATGTCGAGCAAGAGGACCGGGATGCCAGCGTTGGCGCAGTGAGCAGCGATGCCGCCACCCATGACGCCAGCGCCTAGCACGGCGACGCGGCGAATCGGGAGTGTCATGCGCGGACCATAGCGCGGTAGTCTTCGCGGGCACGATGTCCGACGCAGTCAAAACGTCTTCGAGCAAGCTGGCCCTCGTGGTCGGAGCAGTCGTGGTCATCGCCGTCGTGATCACGATCGTCGTCCTCGGTGGCCGTCATTCATCAACGACTTCCAGCGAATCTTCGTCAACGAAGGAAGGTCACGTGAAGATCGAGTTCAGGGCGATGCCGCCCTCGACGATCACGCTCGACGGTCACGCGATCGGCAAGACGCCGCTGACCGTGACGGTGCCGAAGAAGTCGACGCCGGTTCCAGCGGTTGCGACCGCGACGGTCACTCGCTACTACCCGCCGAACCGCAAGGTGAAGGTCGAGATGGCGCAGACGATCCAGGTCGTGGCCGACCGCGATCAGACGGTCGACTTCCAGAAGCTGCAGCCGGTTCCGAATCAGAGCGAGCCGCTCCCGGACGAGCCGGGGCAGACGACGACGCCGCCCAGGCCGTAGCTACTGGAGGATCGGCGCGTCGGTCGCGACGCCCGCGCCGTACCAGCGCACCGAGCCGCCCTGGACCTCGGTCCCCGCTCCCGTGTTCGGATCGATCTTCACGATGTTGCCGCCGTTCGTACCGGCGACGAACCCGAAGATCGTGCCCTCCCAGAACGCGAGGCCGAAGATGTCCTTGAAGCCGGTGCCGGTGCCGAGCGGCGTCGCCTTGAACCCATTCGCCGCATCGATCTTCGCGAGGTAGTCCTGCGTCATGTCGTTGCCGATCTTGACCGTCGCGTAGTTGCCGAAGCCGCGGACACCGATGATGTCGC
Source organism: Pseudomonadota bacterium (assembly GCA_023386455.1). Classification (GTDB taxonomy): domain Bacteria; phylum Myxococcota_A; class Polyangia; order Haliangiales; family Haliangiaceae; genus JABFXX01. The sequence goes on from JAEWJO010000446.1 coordinate 6,306, forward strand.
CGCTCGACTTCACGACGCCGTTCGCGACCGTGCCGTAGCTGCCGATCTTCGTCGCCGCACCGTTCGTCGTATCGATCTTGTAGACATCGCCGTCGAAGTTCGCGGCGATCATGATGTCCTTCGTGTCGTCCGCCGGATCGGGGACGAACGACAGACTCTGGAAGCCCTGCGCGGCGGCCGGCAGGCTCGTGACGAGCGTGACCGCGCCGGTCGTCTCGTCGATCTCGTAGAGCTTGTCGAGCGTGACACCGAGCATCCGATCGTCGATGTCGATCGCGATGTCCGTGATGCTCTGCGGGAGCACGGCGCCATTGAGCTTCATGTCGCCGACCATCGCGGGTGCGTACGTCGAGGCATCGACGCGGAACAGCGTCCCTCCGCTGTGCGCGAACACGCGCGAGGTCGGCGGTATCACGACCTGACCGTCACTTCCGCTGCCACTTCCGCTTCCCGCGGCGTCGATCGTGGACCCCACGCGATCCGTTGGACCGCAGGCGGTGATGAGGAGAGCTCCGATGAGGGCCGCGAGGCTGCGCATGCGGCGGGCACTCTAACCGCGACGAATGACAGTTACATCCCAATTTTTTCGTGTTCTGCGACACATGCGACACCCCAAAATCGTCGCAGGCGAGGCGCGCTGATCTATTCGGCGCCAGCGCATCTGAGGTGTCCACCGAACGCCGATCATGGGAATCTGGTTGCAGTACCCCGTGTTAACGGGGACTGGGTACCAGCGAAAGCTATGTCCGCCGATCCCTCCGACCGCACCGCGACTCTGCAGCCGACGTTGCCGTCGGACGCGCCGCCAAGGCGCCTGCCCGTCGACGACGACAGCGAGCTGCCGGTCGACGATCCCGAGCGCTATCGCCAGGTCGAGGAGCACGCGCGCGGCGGTCTCGGTCGAGTCGTGCGCGCCGTCGATACGCGGCTCGGCCGCACCGTCGCGGTCAAGGAGCTGCTGCGGCAGGACGACTGGCACGAGGCGCGGTTCGTTCGCGAGGCGCTGATCACCGCGCGCCTCGAGCATCCCGGCATCGTGCCCGTTCACGAGGCAGGGCGGTGGCCGAACGGCGCGCCCTACTACGTGATGAAGCTCGTCGAGGGCCGGACGCTCAAGGAGCTGTTCGCGACGAAGCAGACGCTGCGGGAGAGGCTCGGCCTCTTGCCTCACATCATCGCGATCGCCGATGCCGTCGGCTACGCGCACAGCGAGGGCGTGATCCATCGCGATCTCAAGCCGTCGAACGTGATCGTCGGCGAGTTCGGCGAGACGATCGTCGTCGACTGGGGCCTCGCGCGCGACACCCGGCGCGACGTACCGGAGCCGCCGGCCGAGCTGATGCCGACCGCGAAGGGCTCGGGCGTCTCGACGATCTCGGGCAAGGTCGTCGGCACGCCGGCGTACATGGCACCGGAGCAGGCGCGCGGCGAGCTCGTCGACGAGCGCGCCGATGTCTACGCGATCGGCGCCGTGCTCTACGAGCTGCTCGCCGGCAAGGCACCGCATGCCGACACGACGCCGCAGGCGGTACTCGACCGCGTGATCGCCGGTCCGCCGAACCCGCTGCCGGCCGTCGCGCCCGCCGCGCCCGGCGAGCTCGCCGACATCGTCGGCAAGGCGATGGCGCGCCAGCCGTCGGGCCGCTACGCGAACGGCAGCGCGCTCGCTGAGGATCTGCGTCGGTTCCAGACCGGCAAGCTCGTCAGCGCGCACGCGTACACGCCGTGGCAGCTCGTCCGCAAGAAGCTCGCGCAGCACCGCGGGGTCGTCGTCGTCGCGCTCGCCAGCGCGATCGCACTCGGTGCAGTCGGCGTCGAGTCGTTCCGCACCGTCGTCGCCGAGCGCGATATCGCCCGCAGCGAGCGTGCGCGCGCCGAGGTTGCGCGGCGGTCAGCCGAGGATCGCAAGCGCGAGCTGCTGTTCGTCCAGGCCGAGACGTCGCTGCGCAAGGATCCGACCGCGGCGCTCGCGTGGCTCAAGCTTCATCCGGTCACCGACCGCGATCGCACGCAGGTCGTCGACGTGATCGACGAGGCGCTCGCCGCCGGCGCCGCGCGCCACGTGTTCCGTCCGGGCGACTGGGTGTTCGACGCCGCGTTCACGCCCGACGGCAAGACGATCGTCGGCGCGGTGCGCGACGGCAAGCTGCGCGTCTACGACGTCGCGAGCGGCGCGATGCGCGTGCTCGGCACGTCGAAGTGGGCGATCGAGGCGCTCGCGATCTCGTCCGACGGCGCGACGGTCGTCACCGGCGGCGGCATGGGTGAGGTCACCGCTTGGTCGCTCGCCGACGGCCACAAGCGCGTGCTCGTCGAGCGCGGCATGCCGGTCACCGCGATCCGGTTCGACGGCGATAACCAGCAGGTGATCGTCGACCGAGATGGCGTCGCCGAGGTGCTCGGGCTCGACGGCGTGCTGACGAAGCTCGGCACGGAGTCGACCGTGCTGCTGTCGGTCGCGGAGCACGACCTGACGAAGAGGGTCGCGAAGACCGCGCCGAACCAGGTCGTCGCCGTGCTGCCGAACGACACGACGCGGCCGATCGCGACGCTCGACAAGCTCGTCGCGTACGTCGCGGTGTCACCCGACGGCGAGACCGTGATCGTCCACGACAACTACGCGATCTATGCGGTGCCGTTCGCCGGCGGCAAGCTGACGAGGCTCGTCTCGTACGAGGCCAAGCTCAACAGCGCGACGTGGTCGCCGGACGGCAAGACGGTCGCGCTCGTCGGCAACCTCCACGAGGTGCTGCTCGTCGAGCCCGCGACCGGCAAGGTCACCGTCCTGCGCGGCCACACCGATCAGGTCTACACCTGCCAGTTCACGCGCGACGGCAGGTCGCTGCTCACCGCCGGTGACGACGGCACCGCGCGCGTGTGGAACCTCAACGACGGCTCCGCGATCGTGCTGCGCGGCCACGACGACGACGTCTATCGCGCGCGCTTCTCCCCCGACGAGCGGACGGTCGCGACCGCGAGCCTCGACGGCAGCATCCGGCTGTGGCCGCTCGATCGCAGCGGCGCGCGCACGCTCGCCGAGGGCGGCGAGATCCTCGAGATGACGCTCGTCGGCGATCTCGCGACGCTGAGGACGACGAACGGCGTCGCGCGCTGGGATCTGACGAAGGGCACGCGCGAGTCGCTGTTCCCTCGCATGGGTCTCGGCATCGGCCAGCCGTCGCCCGACGGCACGCACCTCGTCGCGCAGACCGCGGACTGGACGCTCGAGCTGCGCAGCCGCGACGGCACGGTGAAGCCGCTGAAGGGCCACTCCGGCTACATCAGCCACGTCGAGTGGAGCCGTGACTCGAGCGCGGTGTTCTCGGCGTCGTTCGACGGCACGCTGCGCAAGTGGGACATCGCGACGGGCACGAGCAAGATCCTGATCGAGGGCGACGTGCCGGTTCGCGGCTTCGCGGTCGCCGCCGATGGTCGCGTCGCCGCGCAGGTCGGTGACACCGCGATCATGATCAAGCCCGACGGCACGGCCGAGACGCTCGGCGCGGGCCCGGCGTGGTGCGGGACGAAGGCCGAGTTCGAGCCGGTGCGCGATCGACTGCTCGTCCAGCTGTGCGACCGTGGCGTGCTGCTCGTCGACGGCAAGCAGGCGGTCAACCTCGCGACCGACGGCTATCACGTGTCGCGGCTCGCGGTGTCGGGCGACGGCACGCGCGTCGCGGCGGCGATGGGCGACCGCACCGTCCGGCTCTGGGATACGCAGGGCAAGGTCCTCAGCGTGCTCCGTGGTCACACGGACCTCGTGATGGATGTCGCGTTCTCTCCCGACGGGACCCAGCTCGCGTCGGCGAGCTATGACAAGACGATCCGGATCTGGGAGCTCGCGACGGGTAGGTACCGCGTGCTCCGCGGCCACACGCGGGCGATCGCTCGCGTGTTCTGGCGGGGCCCGAACGAGCTCGTCACCGCGTCGTGGGACGGCACGATCCGGATCTGGCCCGTCCCGACGACGGACGCGCCGACGCAGGCGGAGATCACGTCGCGGCTCGAAGCGGCGACGACCGCGACGATCGACGCGAACAACCGGGCGACGAGCATGGTGTCGAGCCCGAGCCCGCTCGACGCACAGCGTCTGTGATCGATCGAGCGAGCGCGCTCGTCACACCTGCGAGGCGGCTCACACCGCGGCGCGCTGGCATGTCCGACATCGCCACACGGACAAGTGGCACTCACCGAGACCTCGGTTTTCTTCCGACGAGACGGCGCTAGTCTGGAGCTGTGGCACGCGCAGAAACCGAGCGAGAGCGTCCTACAAAGATGATCCCGCGCGACGAGCTGCTGGGCCTCGTCGACCAGACGGCGGAGCCCGAGCTGCAGACGCTCGCGCACACGGTGTCACGAGAGGAGCTGCGCGCCCGGGGCAGCGCGCGCGACCTGAAACCGATTCTCGACGAGCCCGCGGACGCAGAGGACCCCGAGCTGGCGATCTCGCCGCTCGCGATCCTGTTCGTCCTGAGCCTGTTTGTGACGTTGTTCGTGGCGTTGATCCGCCTGGGCTGAAACGCGCCGGCCCCTCGACTATATTCGTCGGAGTGAGCGGGCCCGAGACAACCAGCCGGAACGACGTGGCAGACGCGTCGCAGATCCGGCACGGCCAGAAGATCGGCCGGTTTGTCGTGGAGGGCGAGCTCGGGTCCGGCGGCATGGGCGTCGTCTACATGGGCCACGACCGCGAGCTCGATCGGCGCGTCGCGCTGAAGGTCCTGCGCGGCACGGTCGACGAGCAGCAGCGCATGCGGCTCATGCGCGAGGGCCAGGCGATGGCCCGCGTCACCGACGAGAACGTGATCACGGTCTACGAGGTCGGCATCGAGGGCAAGCTCGTGTTCCTCGCGCAGGAGCTGCTCGACGGTGGCTCGCTGCGGCAGTGGCTCGAGAACAAGCACAGCCAGCGCGAGATCCTCGCGAAGTTCATCGCCGCGGGACGCGGGCTCGCGGCTGCACATCGCGCCGGCCTCGTGCATCGCGACTTCAAGCCCGACAACGTGCTGCTCGGCAAGGATGGCCGCGTGCGCGTCTCGGACTTCGGCCTCGCGCGCCAGCTCGCGTCCGCGACCGATTCGCCGACGACGCCGTTCGATCCGAACGTCGACGCGCTCGGACGCACGTCGCAGGACCTCGGCAAGAGCCCGATGGCGACGATGACGCGCACCGGCGCGGTGATGGGGACGCCGCTCTACATGTCTCCGGAGCAGCACAACGGCCAGCCCACCGACGAGCGCTCCGATCAGTTCAGCTTCTGCGTCGCGCTCTACCAGGCGCTCTACGGCGATGTCCCGTTCGGCGGCAAGACCACGGTCGCGCTCGCCGACGCCGTGATCGCCGGCCGCATGCAGCCGCCGCCGCGCGGTGCGAGCGTGCCGTCGCGGCTGCGCCGGGTCTTGCTGCGCGGCCTCAGCAAGCAACCGGCGGAGCGCTATCCGACGATGGACGCGCTGCTCGCCGACCTCGCGCACGACGCGTGGCGCAACAAGAAGCGCTACGCGATCGTCGCCGGGATCGGCGTGCTCGTCGCGAGCGCGGTCGTCGGCGGCTACACGCTGCGCTCGCGTACGTCGCAGCGCGCGGTCGTGCCGGCGCGCCGCACCGTCGCGGTGCTCGGCTTTCGCAACATGTCGGGCGACAAGGCGCTCGAGTGGATCTCGCCGGCAGTCGCCGAGCTGCTCGCGACGCAGATCGCGGGCGACGATATCCGCGTGACGCCGGCAGAGGACGCCCAGCGCGCCCGGGTCGACCTCGCGCTGCCGAACACCGACAGCTTCTCGCCCGAGACGTTGCGGAAGATCCGCGACCGCCTCGACGCCGACGTCGTCGTGATCGGCTCGTACCTGCAGAGCGGCAGCGAGATCACGCTCGTCGCCGTCGTCGAGGATCTCGCGCGGTCGAAGACGACGCGCATCGAGGTCAAGGGCTCGCCGACCGAGCTGCCGGCGCTGACCGAGAAGGCGGGCGCGCAGATCCGCGACGCGCTCGGCATCAGCTCGCTCGCCGTCGCGAAGAAGGCGTTCTCGGTCCTGCCGAGCGATACGACCGCCCAGCGCGAGTTCATCGAGGGCACCGCGGCGCTGCGCGCGTACGACTATCGCGGCGCGAAGAAGAGCCTGTCCGCGGCGATGAAGATCGAGCCGGACTTCGCGCCGGGTCACGTCGCGCTCGCGCAGGCATACGCCGGGCTGTTCGATGCCGACGCCTCGCACGCGTCGGCGAAGCGCGCGCTCGCGACCGCGAAGACGCTCGGCATCGACCAGCAGATGCTCGTCACGGCGCAGGCGCAGGAGCTGCTCGGCAACATCGGCGAGGCGCGGGAGCACTATCAGCGACTGTTCGCGATGCACGCCGACAACATCGAGGTCGGCCTCGCGCTCGCGCGGCTGCAGCCCGCCGACGAGGCGATCGATACGATCGACGCCCTGCGCAAGCTCGGCACCGATCCTCGCTACGACGTCGCGGAGGCGAGCGCCGAGCTCGCGCGGCCCGATCCACCGAAGGCGCTCGAGCTCGCGAAGAAGGCGACCGCCGCGGCGCGCGCGAAGGGCGCGAACCTCGTGCTCGCGGAGGCGCGCTCGATCGAGGGCGAGGCGCTCGCGCTCACCGGCGAGCTCGTCGCCGCGCAGGAGGCCTACGAGGAGGCCGGCAAGCGGTTCGAGACGGCCGGCGATCAGCTGCGCAGGCTCGCCGTGATGGAGGCGCTCGCGGCGCTCGCGGTCGAGCGCGGTCAGCTCGACGATGCATTCGGCAAGTACGACGCGATCGGCGCGCTCCGGCTGCAGGCGGGCCAGGGCGCGCAGGCGTCGCTCGCGTGGTCGGCAGCGGCGAGCACGCTCGCGCTGCGCGGCAACCTGACGGCCGCGGAGAAGCGCCTCCGCGACGCCGAGAAGTACAAGGGCGACGATCCGATCGCGGTGCCGACGGTCGATCTCGTCGCCGCGACGATCGCGGGGGGCGGCGGCGACGCGACGAGCGCGCTCGCGCTCGCCGACACGTGCACCGCTCGCTCGCAGGCGGCGCTGATGAGCCAGTGCCTCCAGCTACACGGCGAGATCGCTGCGGACGTCGGCGACACCGATGGCGCGCGCAAGGCGTTCGAGGACGGTCTCGCGGTCGCCGAGAAGACGAACAACGTGCTGCGTGCCGGTGCGCTGCAGCTCGCGCTCGCGCAGCTCGAGCTCGACGAGTCCGGTGGAGACGTCGCGGTCGCCGCGAAGGTCGCCGAGAAGGCGCTCGCGGTCCAGCCGACCGCGGCCGCGCGTGGAGCCGTCACGCTCGAGGCCCAGGCGTGGATCGTCGCGGCGCGCGCACGGCTCGCGACCGCCGAGTCGCAGAAGGCGCTCGAGGCGCTCGAGCACGTCAAGAAGCAGCAGCAGCTTCGCCTCGAGGTGCAGCGTGCGGCGGCCGAGGGCCTCACGCTCGCGCAGCTCGGCGACTCGGTCACCGCTCTCGAGAAGATCGACGCGGTGAAGGCCGAGGCCGACAAGGGCGGCTGGATCAGCCTCGCGCTCGAGGCGCGCCTCGCGCGCGCCCAGGTGCAACTCCCGGGCGAGGAGGGCAAGACCGAGCTCGACGCGGTCCTCCACGACGCGAAGGAGCGAGGTCTCGGCCGCATCGCGAAGCTCGCCGAAGCGCTCGCGACACCGCAGCCCTGAGCTATGCTCCGGGTCCATGGCCGATTGCCAGCTGTGCGGCGGGTACCATCCTGACGGCAATGCGTGCTCGCTGCAGCGCACCGGCCAGTCGCTCGCCGGCAAGTACGTGATCGGCCCGCTGCTCGGCGTCGGCGGCATCGCGGCGGTGTACGCGGCCGAGCACCCGGTCCTGCAGCGCCAGATCGCGGTCAAGATCATTCACAAGCGGTTCGCGAAGGACGTCGAGCTCAGCCAGCGCTTCGTGCGCGAGGCGCGCGAGACCGCCGCGCTCGGTCACCCCGCGTTCGTGCGCGTCCACGATGCCGGGACGACCGAGGACGGCTGCGCGTTCATCGAGATGGACCGCCTCACCGGCCGCGACCTCTACGCGCTCCGCTGCGCCGAGGGTCCGCTCGACCCCGAGCGCGTCGTCCAGATCGCGCTCGCGGTGCTCGACGCGCTCGCGGTGCTCCACCGCCGTGACGTCATCCATCGCGACCTCAAGAGCGCGAACATCTACCTGTCGCCGACGGAGCAGGGCGAGCAGGTGAAGCTCCTCGACCTCGGCTTCGCGAAGGCCGACGATCAGATGGTCCTGACGCAGAAGGATCAGATGCTCGGCACGCCGTTCTACATCTCGCCCGAGCAGTACCTCGATCCGTCGGGGGTCGATGCGCGTGCCGATCTGTTCTCGCTCGGCATCGTCATGTGGGAGACGCTCGTCGGCGACTTCCCGTACGCGTGGGAGAACAAGCGCGACCTCCTGTCGAAGGTGATGCACGGCAAGCTCGAGCGCCATCCGGCCGCTCGCCGGCCCGACGTGCCCGAGTGGCGCGATGCGATCGTCGCGCGCGCGCTCGCGCACATGCGTGAGGATCGGTTCGAGTCGGCCGAGGAGATGAAGGCGGCGCTCGAGGCCCGTCAGGTTCCAGAGAAGCCCGGCCTGTTCCGGCGGATCCTCGGCCTGTGATGCGC
>JAEWJO010000483.1 GCA_023386455.1 Pseudomonadota bacterium
CCCGCCGGCGACCGGGCCGGCGACCGGGGCCGGTGCGATCGGGGTCGGGTCGGGCGGCGGCAGCGGCGCCTGCTCGGGCGCGGGCTTCACGATCGGCTTGCACACGTCCTCGTCCCTGACGTCGGACACGCCGCCGAGCTCGATGTAGAGCGTCTTGGCCTGCGCGGTCGCGTAGCCGGCGTTCTGGCCCTGCGGGCCGTCGGCCTCGAGGTACTTGCAGAAGTACTTCAATGCCTCGACCGGCTTCTGCATCTGCTGGTACTCCGAGCCGATGTTCGAGAGCAGCAGCGGCTGCGGGATGATCGTGTAGGCGTTGAGGTAGAGGTCGACGGCGGAGTCGTGGTCGCCGGACTGGCTCTTCGCGATCGCCTTCTTCACGAGGTCGCTGGCCTGCTGCTTCTGCTGCGCGGTCGGTTGCTGGGCCGCGGCGACGCCGGGCAGAAGACCGATCAGGGCCGCCAGCGCGAGCGCACGAGTGCTCCCCATGGGAGCCATCGTATCACGCTCACTTGCGGAACAGCGGGGCCATCTTGGCGACGACCTCGTCGTGAACGAGACCGTTGGACGCGACGAGCCCGCGCGTCTGGCGAAGCTCCTTGTAGTCGACCGGCGCACCGTAGAGGTCGCTGAGGCGGCCGCCAGCGCCGACGAGGATCGCCTCGGGCCCGCACGTGTCCCACACCTTCGTCTTGGCCGCCGGGTTCACGTAGAGGTCGCGCACGCCCATCGCGATCAGGCAGAGCTTCACCCCGACCGAGCCGACGTTCTGCTCGTTGTCGATGCCGAGCGTCTGCTTGACGCGATCGAGATCCGGGCTGCGATGCGACGCCGATGCGACGAGCCGGATGTCGGCCGCGTTCGCGACGTCCGACACCGCGAGCCGCGTGACGTGGCCATCGGCGAGCCACACGTGCGCGCCGCCGTCGGGCGTCGCGAAGAACGTGCGCGACACCGAGGGCTGGTGGACGACGCCGAGCACCGGGCGGCCGTCGCGGACGAGCCCGATCATCACGGCGAACCCTTCGCTGCCGCGGATGAAGTCCTTCGTGCCGTCGATCGGATCGACGAGCCACAGCCGTTCGGCGACGAGCTCGGACTCGGCGGTCGGCAGCTCCTCGGAGACCACCGGGTCGTCGGGAAACTGCAGGCGCAGGCCGGCGACGATCAGCTCGCTCGCGCGCTTGTCGGCGATGGTGACCGGCTCGTCGCCGGGCTTGAGCTCGACGCCGAGCTCGCCACCGCGCAGCTTCATCACCTCGACGCCCGCCGCGATCGCGAGCTCGAGTGCGGAGACGAGCTCGTTGGCGAGCTCCCCCGACGCGCCGGGAAGATCAGTTATGGCCACCGCTCGGCCACAGCAGTTGCTTGGTCTCGTCGAGCGACGCGACGCTGCGACCGGAGAGCCTGACGAGCTCCGCGGCCGCCGCGACGAGGTCACCGTTGCTCTTCGCCATCGAGCCGTCGGGCAGGTAGAAGTTGTCCTCGAGGCCGACGCGGACGTCGCCGCCGAGCGACAGCGCTGCCATCGCGAGCGGCCACTGCTCGCGGCTGATCCCGATCACCTTCCAGCGCGAGCCAGCCGGCACCTGCTCGGCCTGGAACGCGAGGTGGCGCGCGGTCGCGGGGATTCCGCCGAGCACGCCCATGATGAACGAGAAGTGATACGGCGCGCTGATCACGCCGAGGTCGGCGAGCACGCGGTGACTGTTCGTGTGGCCGACGTCGAAGCACTCCATCTCCGGCTTGACGTCGTGCTCCTTCATCGCCTTCGCGAACGCGACGATGTCGTCGAACGAGTTCTGGAACACGAAGTTGAAAGCGAACTGCTTCTTCTCGCTATTCCACTTCGCGTAGTTCATCGAGCCCATGTTGAGCGCGGCGATCGCCGGGCGCTGCGCGAGGTGCGCGACGCGGTCCTGCATCGGCCCCATGCCGCCCGTCGACCAGTTGATGAGCACCGGGCAGCGCGCCTTCGTCTCGGTCATGATCTGCTGGAACGTGTCCTTGCTCCAGGTCGGCGAGCCGTCGTCGTTGCGAGCGTGGATGTGGACGATCGACGCGCCGGCCTCGTACGCGCGCCGGGCTTCCTCGGCGATCTCGACCGGGGTGTACGGGATCGCGGGGCAGTGCTTCTTCGTCGTCACCGCGCCCGTCAGCGCGCACGAGATGATCACCTTGTCGGTCGTGGACACGCGCGGAGCATACTCCCTGAAGAACATTCGGAATCTTTTCCTGCGACCACGGGCACCCACATGGCTCGACCGATCGCCATGATCAGCCCGACCTTCGAGATCACTCCGGACTGCCGACCGGTCGGTCCAAATCGGCCTCACAAAATTGTGATGTCCGGTGTGGGCAGATCGTGTAAGAAGCCGCGCTATATGCGCAATGTCGTCGGCGTCGCGGTTCTTGGTCTTCTGGCGGTGGCGTGTGTTCCGAGGAAGTACGCGCCTCCACCGAAACCCGTTGCTCCGACGGCCCGACCATTCGAGACAGGACCGACGGTCACGCTCGTCGATGCCGTCCAGGACGGTCCGATGTACCGCGTGCAGATCCAGGCCGACATCACGCGCGACGTGATGCCGACCGACGATCTGGCGATCGTCGTCTCGGTCGATGACCACGAGGTCGGCCGCTATCCGATCGTCGGCAAGTTCGAGCGCCGCCCGACCCGCATCAAGCAGGAGATCGAGCTGCCGCTCGGCGACTACGAGATCGATTACGTCTACCAGGGCACCAAGTTCGCCGGCATGCCGTTCCGCATGGCGCTGGTCCCGGTGTGGGGCGGGCAGGTCGGCCTCCAGCTGCGCGCGCATCCCGGCACCCGCGTGTCGCTGCGCGAGCAGAAGCTGTGGGTCGGTCGGTGGTGGGCGAACGACGGCCCGCCGCAGGCGTGGATCGTCGAGTGGGCGCGCGACGGCCAGGTCGTCACGATGACGTCGGGCCGCGAGGAGCGGGGCATCCCGCCGCGCGCGGCAGGTCTCGTCGGTGGCGCGTTCAACACGTTCCGCGATTCGCGCATCGTGCCGAACACGATCTGGACGTACGGCGAGGAGTATCCGATTCCCGCCATCGTCGCCCAGCAGCCCGGTGCATGGGCCGCGCGCGTGATCCACGGCAGCTCGGCACCGGTCGCGGTCGTGTTCACCGTGCTGCCGAACGGCGTGCTCGGCGAGCTGTCGTCGCGCAACATCGTGTCGGTCGGCTGGCAGCAGAGCTGGTCCAAGCGCCTCGACGCGCGCGCGCTGTCGGTGACCGAGGTCGAGCGCCTGACCGAGAAGATGCCGCACATCTCGAGCTCGCAGCCGTTCGACGACGTCGAGGGTCGCGCCGACGGCCCCGAGCCGACGATCCGCGTCTCGACCGCGGCGGTCCGCGCGCTGTTCCGCTCGAAGGAGCTCGCCGAGGCGTGGCACGAGTACCTCGCGCTCAACACGAACACGCTCTACGCGCAGCAGGCGGCGTTCCCGAAGAGCTCGAAGACGCGCGAGCAGCCGACGGGCGCGAAGCAGGAGGCCGCGAAGCGCACCAAGCTCCGCGCGCTCCGCATCCAGATCGAGCAGCTGATCAAGACCAACGGCGGGCCGTGGCAGCCCTCCGAGCATCCGCACAGCTGACGCTCGTCCGGACGTCCGCCGCCGCGCGGACAAGCTGTCCGAGCTACAGCCATTCGCGACGAGCCGATGCTGGCATCGCGCATGGTTAGCGTGTGGCCTGCAGCTTGCTGAGCTCGGCAGCATGCGGATTCCCGTCGAAGAATACGAGCGGAATGCGGCGCTCGCCGCCGCGCAACGTGCGCACGAGGAAGTCGTGCGTGCCTCGGCCCGGTGGCCGGGCGAGATCGCGAAGGAGGCGAGGCGGCGTGCCGAGGACATGCTCGCTTCGATCTCGGCGGCACTCGAGCACGCCGCGACCTCGGCAGCCCGGCGGCGCGGCCTGCGCGGTGCGCTCGCGAACGCGCTCGAGCTCGCGACGATCTGCGACGTCGCGCACGCGCATGGCGTCGGCGTGCTCGATGCGGCGCGGTGCACGAGCCGCACGCTGTCGATGCTCGGCCTCAGCTATCACGCGTCCGCGCTCGGCAACGTCGACGGCTGAGCTCAGCCGAACGCGAATGCCGGGACCTGCGAGAGGTCCTCGATCAACGTCGCGCGCGGGTGCGACGTCACGAACGCCCGCTCGTAGTCGGGCGTACGCGGCGACGTGACGAGTCCGACGCGCGCGCCGAGCGCGAGTGGCATCGCGAGGTCGAGCTCGAAGATGTCGCCGATCACGACGAGCTCCTCGAACGACGATCCGGCCTCGGCCAGCACGTCGCGCAGGATCTCGAAGTACTGGCGGCGGCGCAGCAGCACGGCGCGCTCGAGGCCGGGCAGGGCGAGCTCGCTCGGTGCATCCGACCACGCGTCGTCGACGTCGAACTTGCGCGCGAATCCGCGGACGCGCGAGGTCAGCCACGCGACGCCGGGTGCCTCGCGATCGAGCGCGGCGACCTTGCCGGCGACCGCGTGCGTGTCCGAGTTCGTGACGATCCACGTCGGCGTGCCGCCGAGGCTCGCGAGCATCTCGCCGGCGCCGGCGCGGAACACCGGGTGGCCGAGCGTCTTGGCGTAGTTGTACTTGTAGAGCACGCTGCCGAGCAGGCGGCCGCGATCCGTCGCGTCGGGAATGACGCCATACCGATCGAGGATGCGGTGCGCGATCGGCACCATGCGCAGGTACGGGTCGACCGTCGCGGGCGCGACCGCGCGGCCCATCCACAGGAATGGATAGCTCGCGGGCGCCGATGCGATCTCGGCCTCGACCTCGTCGGCGATGAGCGCGATGTCCGGATCGCCGACCTTCGCACCGACGAGCAGGGCGAGATCCTCGAGGTATCCGTCGCGGAACGGGCGCCCTTCGGCTTCGGCATCGGTCATCGTGCCGTCGAAGTCGAGGACGAGTGCTACTGCCATCGGGCGTGGAACCTAACACGACACCGACGGCATGCCCGCTCCGCGATGTCCTCGGAACGATCCGCAGGGGTGCAAACTCTGTAAGTGCGGCCGCCAGGTTTGCGCGCTGCCGTGCATACTCGTGCGGTGCGGGCGAGGCCGGTCCTGTGCAGCGCGGCGATCCTCGTCGCGGTCGGGTGCGGCAGCGACGCGCCGAAGTCGACGTGTGGCCTCCGCTGCGGGCCGGCCGGCGAGTGCCCGGCCGACTACGCCTGCCGGCTCGACGGGCGCTGTTACCTCGTCGGGGCGCCGACCGACCAGTCGTGTCTCGTCGACAGCGGCATCGACGCCCCCGACGTGCCACCGACGATCGTCAACCGGGTGCCGTACCCGGACCAGAATGGCGTCGATCCGAGCGTCACGATCAGCGTCGTGTTCAGCGAGGCGGTCACCGGCGTGTACGAGGGCACGTTCCGGCTCGGCACGGGCGAGCTCCACGTTCCGGTCCCTGCGTTTGTCCAGTACGACGACGTCGCGCACAGCGCGACGCTGATCCCGTCGCGGGCGCTGCGGCCGAGCACCATCTATC
>JAEWJO010000508.1 GCA_023386455.1 Pseudomonadota bacterium
TTAGGTGCCGTTGAGCGTCTGGAAGTCGTACGGCGGCGCTCCGGTGAAGCTGCGATCGACGAGCGTCGGCTCGACGGCGACGCCGGCAACCGGGCCCGTGAAGATGCGGTCGTTCGTCGCGACGACCGTCACGCCGCGGGCCGACGTGACGCGTGCGCGCAGCTCGCTCGGCATCACGACCCGCTTCGTCGCGCCCGCGACGAACGACAGCTCCATCTTCACCTCGCCGCTCGACTCGCTGACCGCGCCGCGAATCGGGTACCAGCCCTCGGCGGGGACGTCGATCGTGATCGCCGGCGGCGCCGGGTCCTGATAACGCGCGTGAATGCCGGCGCGTGCCGAGCCCACGTCGATCTCGACGAACGCGGCGTCGTCGCCGACGAGCTGGAGCGTCGTCGGTCCCGCCGGCAGGTGGATCTCGCCATCGACGACGAGCGTGAACGCGTCGAGACGCGACGTCGTGATGCCGGCACCATACGGGCGATCGCCGGACCAGTTGACGAGCGCGACGCCGTACGCCTCGCCGATCGTCGTCGCGGGGAGTGCCGCCTGCAGCGACGTCCACGTCGTCGCGGGCGTGACGAGATCCTTCGGCGCATACGCGCGTGCGTGCAGCCCGCCGGGCGAGAACGCGTCGGGGGCGAGCAGGCCGAGCGCGTCGACGGTCATGTCGGTCGGCGTGCCCGCGGCAAAGTCGGCGTCCGAGTCGTCGACGATCGTCGTGAGGTCGTGGCCCGGCACGGAGCCGTGGCTGAAGCCACATCCCACGAGAAGCGCCACGCCGAGCGAGGCCCGCATCGCCGTCATCGTACCAGTGGCCGCCGCGAACCGTCGCCCGGCGGCTTCAGCCGCCTAACAGTTCCTTGCCGAGCGTGCCACAGATCGCGTGCACCTCGTCGACGACGTGGGTGAGGAGCTCGTGGACGCTCGCGCCCGCGAGCGGGTCCTTGGTGCGGGCGGTCACCCACGCGTCGAGGACGCGCAGGCGCTCGAGCGTCGCGCCGCCGGGAAGGTCGTGCTGTTCCGGTGGGCGGATATCACACAGCCGATCGTGGGCCGAGTGCACGCAGTACGCGATCGACCGCGGGAACGCGTCCTCGCAGATGAGGAACCGCGCGACCGCGTCGCTGGAGATCCGACCGGCGGAGCGCTTCAGGTACGCCTCGGATCCCGACAGCGCGCGCAGGAGCGACAGCCACAGCGCGGTCTCGACGAGATCGTGCCGCTTCGGCAAATTCGTGAACGCGTGATGATGGACGTCGAGCATGCGCGCGGTCTGGCTGACGCGCTCGAGCAGGACACCGAGCCAGATGAAGTCGAGCGGCTCGTCGTGCAGCATCGTCGAGCGAAGCAGGCCGAGCGTCAGCTGCGTCGACCGGCGCAGGTGCTGGTAGAAGCCCTCGCGGTGGTGCGCGTAGACCGCATCTGCCTCGTTCGTGAACCACAGGTGAAGCTCGTTGACCGTCTCCCATGCCTCGAGCGACAGCACCTCGCGGATCGATCGCGCATTCCAGCGCGCGCCGCTGATCGAGCGGGCGATGGAGACGCCGTTCTGATCGTCCCAGACCATGAACCGCTGCACGATCTCGCCATCGCCCCATGCGGGATGGTGGTCGGCGTTCTCGGCGACGCGCTCGCGGAACTCGTCCTCCTCGCCCGACACGACGACGACCGGCCGCCACACCTGCGCGGGCTCGAGCTCGGCATCGAGCGCGAGGCTCGCGGTCGCGGACAGCATGCGCGCGGTGGCCTCCGCGCGCTCGACGTAGCGGCCGAACCAGAAGCAGTGATCGGCGACGCGCGAGATCATGCAGTCACCTCCACTCGCTCCGCTCGTTCCGATGACGAAGGTTCCTTCATGACCCACGTGTCCTTGCTCCCGCCTCCTTGCGACGAGTTGACGACGTAGCTGCCCTCGACGAGCGCGACACGCGTCAGCCCGCCGGGCAGGACCCACGGACCCTCGCGCGACGTCAGGATGTACGGCCGCAGATCGACGCGCCGGGGCTCGACCGCGTTCTTCATGCCGATCCACGTCGGGCAGCTCGACAGCTCGACGCGATGCTGCGCGATGTAGCGGCGGGGCTCGGCGGTGATGCGGCGGCGGAACTCGTCGCGCTGCTCCGCGGTCGACTGCGGGCCCATCAGCATGCCGTAGCCGCCGGCCTCGTCGACCGCCTTCACGACCATCTCGCCGAGGTGCTCGAGCACGTACCGGCGATCGTCGTCGCGCAGGCACACGTACGTCGGCACCTGCTCGAGGAGCGGTTCCTCGCCGAGGTAGAACCGGATCATGTCGGGGACGAACGGGTAGACGGCCTTGTCGTCGGCGACGCCGTTGCCGGGCGCGTTCGCGAGCGCGACATTGCCCGCGGCGTACGCGCGCATGAGGCCGGGCACGCCGAGCACGCTGTCCGGGTTGAACACCTCGGGATCGAGGAACGCCTCGTCGGAGCGGCGGTAGATCACGTCGACGCGCCGCGGGCCGCGCGTCGTCCGGCAGTAGACCTTGTCGCCATCGACGAACAGGTCGGCTGCCTGGACGAGCTCGAGGCCCATCGTGCGCGCGAGGAAGCTGTGCTCGAAGTACGCCGAGTTGTACGGGCCGGGCGTCAGCACGACGGCGTACGTGTCGCCATCGGACGCGGGCGACACCGAGCGCAGCGTCTCGGCGAGCCGCGTCGGGTAGTGATCGACGCGATGCACGCGCGCGGCGTCGAACACGCGCGGGAACATGCGCTTGCTGAGCTGCCGGTTCTCCATGACGTACGACACGCCGCTCGGCGTCCGCAGGTTGTCCTCGAGCACGCGCCACGTGCCGGCCGGATCGCGGATGAGATCGACGCCGGAGATGTGGATGCGCACGCCGCCCGGCGGCTTGATACCGCGCAGGTTCGCGCGATACCCGGCGGCGCCGAGAACCATCTCGGCGGGCACGAGACCGGCCGCGAGGATCTTCTGCTCGCCGTAGATGTCGTCGAGGAACAGGCCGAGCGCGCGCAGCCGCTGCTGCAGCCCTCGCTCGAGCCGCGCCCAGTCGCTGCCGGCGATCAGGCGAGGCAACAGGCAGAACGGAAAGATCTTCTCGGTGCCGCGCGAGTCGCCATAGACCGAGAACGTCACGCCCTGCTGGAGGAGCGAGTGCTCGGCCAGCGCCTGCGCGCGCGCGAGGTCTTCCTTCGGCATCGCGTCGAGCAGGTTCGCGACCCGGGTGAATGCAGAGCGCGCGGCACCGCTGTCGAACATCTCGTCGTACGTACCCGGCAAAGCCGGGTAGCCGCTGAACAACCCGGCAACGCCCTGGCTCTGGCGCTGGAACATGGCTGTCATCGTAACCTCAGTTTTCTGAGCGGCGTCGCAGCACCGACGACCATTTGCAATGCGGTCGCGCTGGCATCGCCATTGCGTATGCTCGCTCCAATGCGCCTTGCCTTGCCTCTGCTCCTCGTCACCGGTTGTGTCACCAGCGATGTCGAAACAGCTTCACTTGACGATCTCGAGAACCTGCGCCTCACGGTCGGTGCCTCGCACGAGCGGATCACGGTCGAGATGACCCACGACAACGTCCGGCCGTGTCCGGAACTTGCCAGCTCGGTCACCGCCACCGTCAACGACCTGCCACTGCCGTTCGTCGATCGCGGACACTACGAGGAGGAGGGCTGCTCGAATCCGCGGCTCCAGCTCGACAACCCCGGCGAGCTCGCGACCGCGAAGATCGTGATCGCCGATGGCGTGCGCTCGATCCAGGTGCCGCTCGGTGACTCGCTCGTGAAGAGGGTCGCGACGCGCATCGACGCCGCGGACTGGAAGCTGACCCGGGGCAGCTCGTTCACGTTCGCCTGGTCACCGGCGACCGACATCCAGGAGCAGACGCCGCCGCGCGTGTGGATCGTGTCGCCGAACGGCGAGAAGCTGCTGCTCGAGGCGACCTTCCGCGGCGACGAGGTGACGGCCGCGGTCCCGGCGAACGCGACGCTCGGCGCCGCGCGGCTCGAGATCTACATGTACGGCGTCGCGATCGAGCCGGTCGCGTGCAGTGGTGCCACCTGCCAGCTGGCGCACAGCCAGCACGCGTTCGAAGATGTCACGGTTCAGTGATCACCGCCGTTCGTCGCCGTGACGTGCGCGAAGCTCGATCGCTACGGCGACTACGGCCGTCGATCGTGAAGGACGCGACTCGGTGCGAAACCCGGTCGCACTGACGTCGCCGTCGCGCGTCGTCGCTGCGGTGTGCGCGAAGCTCGATGCGTCGTGAGGCGAAGCGCAGCCCCAGAGGGAACGCCCTGCCAAGCCGGCCAAGAACGCCAGGCAGACCGCCTTTAGCCGGCGTGACACTGTGGCGACTACGGCCGGCGCAAGTCGATCGTGAACGGACGCGACTCGGTGCGAAACCCGGTCGCGCTGACGTCGCCGTCGCGCGTCGTCACCGCGATGCGCTCCTGGCGCCGCTCGAGCGCCTCCCGATCATCGCGCGGCACGCCGGCATAGGGGCCACCGCCCGGGCGCCACGCCCACAGCTCGATCCGCTGCGAGCGACCGGCCCACGACCACTCGACGATCAGCGGATCGGTCACGGGCAGACCGGGATGTAGACCGGGCGACGGCTGGTAGACGCGCCGGCGCACGCCGATCGTGCGGACGCCGTCGCCGATCGCGCGCAGCGGGACCCACGTGCCGCCGATGGCGACGCGATCGGGTCCCGGCCCGTCGAGCGTCAGCTCCCAGCGCTGCGTCGACGCGTCGACCCACCGCGCCGCGGATCGCTCCTGCGACGCGACGTCGCCGACGAGCGGCCAGAACTCGAGCGCGGGGCGCAGCGCGAGCGTCGCGTCGCCGAGCCGGCACAGGATCTCCGGCGCACGCCACGCCTCGAGCTCGCGGCGGAGCTGCGCGGGAATGCCGAGGCCGTGCTCGTCGAGATCGCCGAGGACGAGGCGCAGATCGCGATGGAGCGCCTGCGGCAGCGCGAACCGATCGTGAAGCTCGTCGTGCCAGTCGACGAGCGGCACGCGGTAGTCGGAGACGGCGAGCCGCGCGACGACCGAGCGCAGCAGCGCCGCCACCGCGACGAGCATGCTCGGCCGCTCCGGCATGCGCACGGCACGGAGCTCGACGACGCCCATCTTGCCGTGGCGAGGACCGTGCACCGGGATGTGCGCGTTCCACAGCTTCTCGATGTTGAGCTCGGCGCGGTGCGAGTTGCCGGCGGAGTCGACGAGCAGCGGCGCGAGCGCGAGCTGCGTCTGATCGGGCGCGAGCTCTCCGCGATCGGCGAGCTGCTCGAGCCAGCCGAGCGTCACCGCGAGCTCGTCCCAGCGCTCGCGTGCACCCTCGTCGGGACGGGGGCCTTGCGACGCCGAGCCGACGCACTCGCTCGCGAACCAGTAGGACAGCGACGGGTGGTTGTTGACGTAGCGGACGAGCGCCGGCAGCACGTGCGGGTACCGGATGAACGGCGAGGTATCGGGGCGCGAGCCACCGAGCGTGATCTGGCCACCGCCGCCGGAGTCGGCGATGTCGCCGTTGAAGCGAAACCGGGTGGCCGACAGACCGGCCGCGGTCGCCGCGCTCCACACCTCTGCGGCGTGGCGTGCGAACGCGCGGAGCGAGCCGCACGGCGCCATGTTGATCTCGACGACGCCGGGATCCGGCGCGACGGTCAGCCAGCGATCGCCGGCGAGATCGGCGGGCGGTGGCACGGGCTCGTCGGCAAGGCCGGCGCGAGCACCCGGCGCCGTCGATGGCTTCTCCGACCACCGCACACCGAACGCGAAGCGCGCGTGGTCCTCGCCGGGGAACTGCCGGCCGAGCACGCGGAACGTCGACGCGCCGGGTGTCGCGTCTGCGAGGTGGTTCGCGAGCGCGTGCGCGCGCGCGAGCTTGTCGTCGCCCTCGGCCGCGTTCGTCCACGCCGGATCGAGCGAGTCGGCACGGGTGAACGTCGGCTCGGCGCCGATCCAGATCTCGAGCCCGCGGCGCGCGATCAGATCGTCGTGCATCGCGAGGACTGCATCGAGCTCGTCGATCACTCGGTCGCCCAGTCCTGCGCGCGCGGCATCGGCTGGCCGCCATCGAGTCGGCGCAGGTCGAGCGTGTACGGCTGCTCGGGGTGCGCGTCGGCGTGGCGCGGGCGCAGCGGCCACGGTGCCGGGCCCTCGATCGTGAAGCGCTGCGCGCGGCGGGCGG
>JAEWJO010000567.1 GCA_023386455.1 Pseudomonadota bacterium
CTCGTCGCGGCGGACACCGCCGCCTGGCGCTACCAGCTCGTGCTCGCACCGGCGATCGCACCGCAGATCGGGGCGCTCGCGACGAGCGGCCTCGACGTCGTCGCCGGCCGCGCGCAGAAACCGATCGACGTGCTCGGCGAGTCGTCGACCGCGCCGGCGTCGTGGCCGTACGACCTCGACAGCGTGGCGCACGCGACCGGCATGCTGAAGCCGCCCGCGCCGGCCGATCAGCGCGTCGCCGCGATGTTCGCGCTGACGACGTTCGAGCTCACCGCGGATCAGTCCGGCCTGCGCGTGATCGAGATCCGCCTGCGCTATCGCGACGGCTGCGCGGTGTGGCTCAACGGGATCGAGATCGCACGACGCGGCATCGGCGGCAGCGCGAGTGCGGTCGACCTCGCGGTGCGCCCCCACGGCCCGGAGTGGGAGACGCTCTACGTGCTCACCGCGCCGCACCTGCTCCGGCTCGGCGAGAACGTGCTCGCCGTCGAGGTTCATCCATCGGGTCGCCGCGACAACGTCGAGCTCGCCGCCGACGTGATCGGACGTCGCGACCTCGGCATCGTGCGAGGGCCGATCCTGGGTGGCATCGGCGCGACGACCGCGTCGATCACGGTCGAGACCGATCCGACGATCGACGCGACGCTCGAGTGGGGCGTCGGCTCCGCGCTCGATCACAGGATCGCGAGCGCACCCGGCCGCATCCACACGTTCGAGCTGAGCGGGCTCCCGCCGCGCGCCCGGATCTCGTATCGCGTGCGCGCGGGCGCGGCGCAGAGCGCGACCTACGCGTTCCAGACCGCGCCTGCCGCCGGGGAAGTCGTGCGCCTCGGGATCTACGGCGACGTCCGCGGCGGCCACGACGTCCACCGCCGGATCGTCGAGCACATGCTCGCCGAGGGTCTCGATCTCGTCGGCGTCACCGGCGATCTCGTCCTGCGCGGTCCCGACGAAGGTGACTGGCAGCGCTTCTTCGCGGTCACGCGCGAGCTGCTCGCGCAGGTTCGCTACGTCACCGCGATGGGGAACCACGACATCGGCTGGGGCCTCGCTGACGTCGATCCGTTCGCGCTCGCACCGGCGCCCGCGGGGCGTCCGGCCGGCACCTACTGGTCGAGCATGGACTTCACCGACATCCACCTCGTGTTCCTCGACTCGAACGCGTACGAGCGTGTCGAGCAGGAGCAGTGGCTCGAGGCCGACCTCGCAGCGGCACGCGGGAGAGGCGTCCGCGCGATCTTCGCGTTCGTGCACGACGGGCCGTACTCGCGCGGTACGCATCGAGGCAACCAGCTCGCGGCCCTGCGATACGTGCCGATCCTCGCGCGCCACCACGTCGACCTCGTCGTGTCGGGACACGATCACATCTACCAGCGCGGCGAGGCCGGCGGCATCCGATACATCGTCAGCGGCGGCGGTGGTGCACCGCTCTACCAGCCGTCGTGTGGCGTCGCCCGCAAGAAGAAGTGTCCCGAGGACGGCATGCAGAAGCTCCTGATCGAGAACCACTACCTCGTGCTGACGATCGCCAAGGACTCGTTCGAGATGTGCCCGCGCACGCCCGACGGCAAGCTCCTCGAGAAGTGCGTGCGCTACCCGCTCTGGCGCCCGTAGGCTGCTACGCCGCCGAGGGCGAGCGCGTCCGGGTCGACGTTGCCGTCATCGAGGTCCAAGCGAAGACGATCCTTGTCCTGCTCGGTCGGTTCTAGTACCTCGCCGCAGTGAATCGGCCCAGCTTTGCCTGTGCACGTCTACGAGGACGCGTGAAAGTGGTCGAGGAACTGCGGCCGATCCACACCGCGCAGGTCCTCTCGTATCTGCGCACGGGCGAGTTTCAGCTCGGGCTCCTGCTCAGTTGGTCTAGGCGGGTCTAGGCGTTCTCGTCGGGCAGCGGGACCTTGTGGCTCGCGAGCGTCTTGCGGACGATGCCCCAGACCGCGCCCGCGTCGGTCGTGATGTCGTCCCACCGGCCCGGGAACCGCGCGCAGAACGACGACTTCATGATCTCGGGCAGCGCGCGCTTGCCGTCGTCTGCGAACAGCGGATGCTTCAGATAGACGCATGCCTCGTCGGTCGCGCGGACCGACAGGCTGCCCGGTAGATCCGGCGCGTTGCGGATCGCGTCGGCGACCGCGACGATGACCTCGAGGCTCGCGCCCGAGACCTCGGGGTGGCGGCGCGCGAGGATCTCGACCTCGGCCTTCGGCGGCGGGTAGTCCATCTGCAGCGGCGCGAACCGGTCGAGCTGCGCGGCGTCGATTCCGAACGTGCCGGAGAACTCGCGGCCGCGGTTGACGGCGGCGATGAACTGCACGTTCTCCGGGATCGGGATGAACGTGTTCCCGATCGGATGGAACACGCGGCGCGTCGAGTCGAGCGCCGGCATGAGCGCGTTGCGCGCGCTCTCCTGGCAGCGGTTCAGCTCGTCGAGGAACACGAGGTAGCGGCGATCGGGATGCTCGGCCGCCTCCTCGAGCGCGACGAGCACGTCGGTCTTCACGAAGTCGGTGACCGGTGCGCCCGACTCCGATGCGCGCACCTGGATCGCGACGAAGAAGTCGCTCGCCTCGACGACGGCGCCGCAGTTGAAGAACACGAACACCATGCCGAGCGTGTCGGCGATCGCGCGCGCGAGCACCGTCTTGCCGCAGCCCTGCGGGCCATCGAGCAGGATGTTTAGGCCGCTCTGGAGCAGGACCTGGAGCTTCTTCGACACGATCGGGTCGAGATACATGCCCTCGATCCGGAACGGTGCGCGCGAGACGAACTCGACCTCGATGCGGCCGCGGTCATCGCGCTCGGGCTTGTGGACCGCGAGCACGCGGACGAGGCACGGCACGCCCGCGATGATGCGGTCGTCATTGGACAGCACGACCTTGGGCGCGCGCCGGCCGTCGAGGTGAGTCGCACGCAGCTTGAACTGCGAGCCCTCCTGCGCGTTCGGCCAGAAGATCGCCTCGACGGTGCGGCCGGGCGTCAGCTCTTCGACATTCCACTTGGTCATGACGGATTCCTTCTACGATGCCAGCGATCGGCGCGCGAGGTCGCCGATCATCCGGCCAAACTTCGCGACCGCGGCGTCGAGCTCGCTGTCGTCGAGCACGACGTAGTTCGGGAAGCAGACCTCGTCGAGCTTGCGGACCGCGACCTGCGCGCACACGATGTTACGGCGCCGCGTGAGCTGGGTGACGAGGTCCTTCAGCGCGACCGTCGAGCACTCGGTCGGTAGGCCGTCGCTGATCATGACGAGCACGCGCGCGCGCTTCGTCGAGGCCATCGCGACGTTCGCGGCGTGATACAGCGCCGCTGCATCGTTGTTGCCGCCGTTGGACTCGAGCGCGACGACGCCGCAGTCGGCGGCGGTGCCGGCGTCGTAGATCACGCTGTCGGTGAAGCCGAAGAACCGCGCCTCGACACCGGGCAGCGCGCGCACCGCCTCGGCGACAAGGATCGCGAACCGGCGCGCGCGGTCGATGTTGTTGCCGGCCTGCATCGAGCCCGAGCAGTCGATCAGCGTGCCGAGGAAGAGGTCGGTGCGGCGCACCGGGTTGCGTGCGACGAGGATGCGCGGATCGTTGCGCGTCACGAGCGCGCGCAGCCGCGTCCGGTCGAGCGCGCGACCCTGCGTGCGCGCGCGCATCGGCTCCCAGCGCAGGCCGAGGTCGTCGAGGTGCGCGCGCAGGCGCGTCGAGTGGCGCTGCACCGCGTTCGCGAGGCCACGGTGGACCTCCTGGTCGCCGCGGACGCGCACGATGCGCTTGATCTCGTCGAACGACGCGTCCGGGCTGACGTTGATCGCGAGTCGCCTCGGCTGGCCTGTACCGGCGGTGCCCTTGCTGCGCCGGGGATCGAGGATGCGCTCGACCTCGCGCTGCAGGATCTCGTCGTCGAGGTCGCCGTAGACGTCGTCGTCGCGCTCGCCGAACTCGAGGCCCTCGGAGCCACCGAACACCTGGGCGACGCAGATCGATCCGCCGAACAGGGACACGAGCCGCCGGGTCAGGTCGTAGAGGCCCTGCATGTCGAGCGCGCGCAGCTCCTTGCCGCACATCGCGAGCGCGGCCGCGTTGAGCGGATCGCCGGTGCGGTTGCCGAGCCCCATGCGCAGCGAGCGCGCGAACCGCGCGACCGGATGACCGACGCGATCGAGCTCGGTGAGGACCGCGCCGCGGCGCAGCCGGACCGCAGTCTCGTCGTACGCGACGCCGAGGTCGGCGGCGATCAGCGCGGCAGCGGTCGCGCCGCGGAGCGAGCGAGTCAGCGACGCGAGCTTGATCTCCTGCGGCGCGTGGTGGAACGCGTAGGCGCCGAGGCGCTTGAGCCGGTCGCCGTAGGCGGGGTCGTGGGCGCGCAGGTTGCGCTCGAGGTGCTCGTCGGCGATGAGGTTCAGGAAGTGGCCGATTCCCTCGGCGTGCGCCTGCTTCCAGATCTCCTGGGCGCGTTCGCTGCGGTGATAGACGTGGTGGCCGAGCTCGTGGAGCACGAGGCCCTCGACGATGTCGCGGCCGTGCGGCTCGCCGCGCAGCATCGGCAGTGCCGTGAGGAAGATCTTGTGGCCGTCGAGCCTCGTGTGGCCGAGCTCCTTCTCCGTCGACGTCAGGTGGAACGAGAACAGCCGGCCGGCGAGCTCGACGCCGCGGCGCACGCCCCACGCGAACACCTCGGCGACCCGGGCGACCCGCGCATGCGAGTCCTCGAGCACGGTGACGTACTTCGCCGCGGCGCGACGGACCGTGTTCGTCATCGCGTTCTCGAGGATCCGGAGATCGAGGTCGGCGACGTCGGCGACCGCGGTCGCGCGGACGCGCTGGATCAGCTGCCAGAGCCGCTTCTCGCTGCACACGTGCGGGCCACCGACGAGCGCGGCGCCGGCGATCGCCCGTGCGACGTCGCCGCGCGCGCCGACCGGCACGGTCTCGAGCGTGTACATCCAGTCGTCCGCACGCTCGTCGCACATGTACTCGACGAGCAGCGGGACGCCGAGCCGATCGGCGAAGTGCTGGCCGAGGAAGCGCGCGGCGGCGACGCGGAGATGCAGCGGCCGCTCGGAGTCGACGAGCAAGAACCGGCGCAGCGCGTCGCCGACCTCCTGCGTCGGCCGCGTCAGCGAGAGCAGCGTGTCGAGCGCACGCTGGTACGCGTGGTGGTGGGGCGAATCGACGAGCGCGATCGAGCACGAGACGACGTCGGCAACCTTGATCAGCGCGTCCCAGTCGTCGCGGCGGAAGTACCAGCGATCGGGCTCGTCGCGCACCGCCTGGATCGCGGCACGGAGCGCGTCCGTCTCGCCGCGTGCGACGAGGCTCAGGTGCAGGTGAAACCGCCACGCCGGCGGCAGGTCGCCGCGCGCCGCGAGCGTGCGGACCGCAGCGAGCGCCGGCTCGTGATCCCACAGCTGGATCGACTCGAGCAGCGGGATCGGAGCGGGTAGGTCGCCGACGTGCTGCAACACCTCGGCGAGGCGGTCCTGGCCGGCGGCGCCGAGCACGACGAGCGCGAGCGCCGCCTCCTGGACGATCGGCGCGCGCGGATCGGCGCACCACAGCGCGAGCTGGTCGAGGTCGGTGCACGCACGGATCTGCTCGACGAGCCCGGTCTGGGGCGCGAGCACCGGTCGCGGCGCCTCGGGGACGCCGACGAGCCGGACGAGCCGGGAGATGTACTCGCGAGCGCCCGCGTCGGCGTCGGCGACGCGATCGAGCACGAGGCCGCGCACGGCCTCGATCGGAACGACGCCACTCTCGACGAGCGCGACGACGAGGCGCGCGGCGTGGCGACCGATATCGCGATCGACGTTGACGGCACAGTACTGGGCGAGCTCGAGCGTCGCGAGCCGGCTGAACCGCGGCACGTCGCGATAGCGCAGCAGCATCAGCGCCTCGGACGTCCCGCGCCACAGCGTGTCGCGCGCGACGCGGCCGCCGAGCGACTCGACGTGGACGAGCCACGCGAGCAGGCCGCCGGGCGCGGTCTCGATCTGATCGACGAGATCGAACGAGTGCTTCTCCCACCGCCACAGCCGGGCGTTCGCGAGCGGGCCGATGTCGGGGAAGCGCAGCCACGCGCACGCCGCGTTGTCGAGCGCGCTGTCGAACGCCGGTGTCGGCTCGCTGAACCGATCGAGCTGGCGCGCCACGGTCTCGACCGGATCGGCGCAGCCGAGGAGCGCGACGCAGGCCGCGAGGCTCGGTGCCGGCTCGCGCGGAGCGAGCGCCGTCGCGAGGCCGATCGTGATCCGGTTCTTCGCCGGGGCGAGCGCACCCTCGAGGTCGCGGTCGGTACACGTACGGATCCGCTCGACCTCGGGACCGGTGAGCGCGCGGCGTGTCGACGATGCCGGGGCGACGACGACCGGCACGATCTGGACGATCTCGACGAGCTTGCACCACGCCGCGATCGCCGGATCGGCGCGGTGCGCGAACGCTGCCAGGATCGCGAGCTCGTGCTCGCGCGGCGGCGCGTCCTTCGTCATGAGCTCGCACAGGTGTGCGGCGTCGCCGTCGGTCAGCTCGCCGAGGCCGTTCTGCAGCATCTTCGCCGGTACGGCGCGGACGAGCGCGAGTGCGAGCCGGCCCGATCCCGCCGCGAGCTGCGCGTGAAGCATGGCGAGCATCGTCGAGCGATCGATGCGAGCCGCGATCGCCTTGCACACCGACGCGAGGGCGTGGTCGCTCGCGGTCGCGTGATGCGCGAGCGCGGCCGCGAACACTGCCGGGCGATGCCGGCGCGGCAGCTGGTCGACGAAGTCCTCGAGTCGCTTGCCGCCGAACACGGCGAACGCACCGCCGGCGAGCACGATGTAGCGCTTGTAGTCGACGACGCCGGCACGTGCGAGCCAGCGCAGCTCGAGCCCGCCGTGCTCGGCAGGCAGCCGGCAGAGCTGCTCCCAGCCGTGATCCGATGCGACGAGCGCATCGACGATCGCGTCCTCGCCGAGCACCTCCGCGAGCGTCGCGAGTCGCTTTCCGGGAAGCAGGCCGGCGACCGCGGCGGCGAGCGCGAGATCGCTGCTGACGACCGGCAGCGCGAGCAGCTTCTGGACGCGATCCGCCGCCGGTTTGATCGGCCATTGATAGCGAAACAGGCCTCTCACCGCCGCCGGTGCGTGCGCCGCCGTGAACGTCCTGTGCGTCAGCATTCGCGGCTCGAGCGCGACGCACGCCGCGACGATGGCGGGCGCCTGCGACGGCCGTCCGGCGAGGTACGCGAGCATCGCGACCGCCGCGCGGCGCGCGAGCGTCCGCATCTCCTTGGGCTCGTGCAGGATCGTCTCGACGAGCTGCTCGAGCGCGCGCTCGTTGCCGCTCGCGCCGAGCGCAGAGACGAGCGGGTCGAGGACGTCGTGACCGGTCGCCGCGGCGGCACCGTGGAGCGCGGCATGGTCGAGGTACGCGTCGACGATCTCGGGCGGTCGCCGCGTCTCGATCTCCAACAGCTCGCGCAGCTCGGACCACGGCGTCCGCAGCAGCTGGTCGGCGATCTCGGCCTCGCCGACGTGGCCCTGCGCGTACAGCTCGACCGCGATGCCGAGCGTCTTCTCCGGCCAGCGCAGCGTCCCGACGAGATCGGCGACCTCGCGGTCGGCGCGCAGGTAGATCGCGAGCTTCGCGGTGTTGATCGGCAGCTCGCCGGTGACCGCGGCGCGCCGCACGTCGACGCGCCCGTGAAACAGTGCGTGGGCGTAGCGGTCGGGTGCGTCGCGCGCGACCTCGCGCAGGCCCGCGATCGCGATGGCGCGCACCGCGTCGTCGGCGTCGTCGAGCGCGGCGACGATCGCGCGCACGCCCTCGTGACCGCGCGCTCCGGCGAGCGCGGCGATCGCGGCGGCCCGGAACGCTGCATCGGTGTGGCTCGCGTACGGCGCCACGCGATCGAGATACGCGGCGCGCCGCGCGAGCGGCCACGCGGCGATCGCGCGCAGGTCCTCGACCGTCGCCGAGTCGGCGACCAGCCGCTCGTGAATGTCGAGGTCGCGCATGGGTAGATCCGTTGTAAAGCAAACACGGGCATCGCGGCGGCCGCTGCACGGCCGGCTTCGCCGGGACACGCGAGGTGCCGTCCCGCGCAAGAGGCCGCGCGGTTCGGCGAACGTGTCGACGGCGATCGCGGAGAATGCGCCCGACGCGAAGTCGGAGCATGCCGGTCGGCGCAGCTCGCCCGAAGCGGTGTTACCCGCCACGGGTCAACTGCGCCAGGCGGCGAGAAGCTCCGATGTCGATGGCGCGAGGTGGTGACAACCCGAAGGCACCACTTGCGGTGGGGCGCGGTGCCGGGTACGCGTCCAGCTGCTCCCGCCAGAGGAGCCGTCGCGGCAGACGCGTGTCAGTTCATCGTGCTTCGAATCGGGTGCGGCCTCGCCGCGACGCCCTTCGAAGATATGTCGTTGCTGCTGATCGCAAGAACACCTCCGAGGCGGCACATACTGCGTATGTGGTCCCCTGCGCGCAAGTACGATCTCGTTAGAGCGCGTGGCGCTTGAGAAAATCGTCGATCGCGTCGTGGACCTCGCGCGGCTTTTCGACCTGCACGAGGTGCGAGTGGCCCGGAAACACGATCAGCTCGCTCGTGGCGATCTCGTCGGCCATGCGCTCGGCGACGCTGATCGGCGTCAGCTGATCGCGATCGCCCGCGATGATCAGCGTCGGCACCGTGATCGTACCGAGCACGTCGTGCGCGTCGTGCTCGAGATAGCCCGCGGTGACCGCACCGACGACGCGCGGATCGAGCGAGCCGACGTGCTTGAACAGGCCCTGCAGCATCTGCGGTGGGCAGGCATCGCGCCGCGCACCACCGGTCGCGTAGGCGACCTCGCGCGCGAGCCGCACGCCGAGTCGCGTGCGCAGAAGACCCATCACCGGCAGCGACAACAGCCGCTGGCTCGCAGCGACGCGCACGGCCTTCGCGAGGCCGCGGCGCAGGGCAGGGGAGCGCGACACGCGATCGAGCGGATGCCCCGCGGTCCCGCAGATGAGCACGAGCGCCTTCACGCTCTCGGGATGGCGGCGCCACACCTCGAGCGCGACCTGGACGCCGAACGACAGCCCGACGACGACGACCGGGCCGACCCCGGCCGCGCGCCATACCGCGTGCGCGTCGTCCGCGAACTGCGGAACACCGATCGAGCTGGTCTCGCGCGGCGCTGGCTGGCCGCCGTGCCCTCGGTACTCCCACGACACGACCTGACGGGTCGCGGCGTAGTACGGGTTGAAGTCGAGCCAGTGGTGGACCGATGACACGAGTCCGTGCACGGTCATCAGCGGCGTAGCGCCGGCGTGTCCCCACACGCGATACGATAGGGACTCGCCGTCGGCGGTTTGTGCGACTGCCACGCGGGCAGTCTACCGCCGTGTCACTTCACGACGAAGCTGGCGGACGTCGAACCGACGTTACCCGCCGCATCCGCGACGCGAATCGCGAGCGTGTGGGTACCGCGCGACAGACCTGCCGGCAGATCGATCCGCAGATCCTCGCTGAGGTCGTCGAACAGGCCATCGCCCGTCGTGCCGAGCTGCCACGGTCCGTCGTCGACCGAGAACGCCATCTCGGCGATCGTGCTGAGCGTGTCACCGGCGCGCGCGCTCGCCTTCGGATACGTGATCGTGACGCCGTCGATCGTCGGGCGGGTGTTGTCGATCGCGAACATCGTCGACGTGTGACTCGACGTCAGCGCGCGGTCGGGCGAGTTCGCCGCCGCGTCCGACGCGGTGACGCGCAGCTTGTACCAGCCATCCGGATACGTCTCGGTGTTCCACTCCCACGTCGTCGCCGTCAGTGGCGCCTTGCCGGTCGACAGCGGGCGCCAGTTGGCCTCGCCGTCGCGGCGCGCCTCGAGCGTGTAGAACGTGTCGTCGCTATCCGGGTTCTCGACCTTCCACTTGAGCTTCAGCACCGGCGAGCGGGCCTTGGCGGCGAGATCCTTCAGCGTCGGCAGGTTCTCCTTCGTCGCGGGCTCGATCGTCACCTCCTGCACCTCGGTCGCCGAGTTCTGCGGCACGTAGTAGCTCGTGACGCGGCGAACGCGTGCGTCATCGTTCTCGAGCGCGGCGCGGAACTGCAAGTAGCGCCCGGGCGGCGAGGCGATCTTGCCGCCCTCGACGCCACCGCCGAGCTTGCCGCTCTGCTGCGGCGCGGACCAGTCGCTCCAGCCGACACCGGGCTTCGCGGTGTTGCCGCTGCGGGTCTCGATCTTCACCTTGCCCTGCGCGATCCACGCGAGCTTGCCGAAGCGCGCGACGGCCTTCGCATCGAGCACGTCGCTCGTGTACTTCGCCCGCGAGGCGCGGCCGAGCGAGCGATACGCGGCGGCGGCGTCATCGGTCGCGAAGCCGACGAGGTTCTTGTCGAGCCAGAGCTGGCTGACGGCGCGCTCGTCGACGTCGAACGCGGTCGCGACCGAGTCGTCGTTGTCGACCATGTAGACG
>JAEWJO010000599.1 GCA_023386455.1 Pseudomonadota bacterium
GCTGAGGCCGGTCGCGATCACCGTCCACGGATCGGCGATGTCGACGAGGCGGGTGTTGCCGGGTTCGCCGAGGACCGCGTAGATCGCGTCACCGACGTCGTGGATCGCGAGCACCGGCTCGTCGAGCAGGCGCTCGCTCGTCGCGCTCTCGAGGTCGACGTGGACGAGTCCATCGCGCCCGGCGAGCCATGCCTCGCGGTCACGGATCGCGAACGTCGACGACGACACGCCACGCTCGACGACGATCGTCTGCGCGCTGGCATCGGCGCACGCGAGCAGCCTGACCGGGCTCGAGAGCGCATTTCGGGTCGCCGCGAGTGCGTAGACGCTCCCGTCTCGCACGGCGAGCGCCGTGATCTCCTCGCTCGACGACCCGACGTGGCAGGACAGGTCTGACGTCCCGCCGGCCAGCGAGATCCATGCGACCGCGTACCGCGTGGCGGTGTACAGGCGGTCGCCGTCGACGGCCATCGCGACGAGCCAGTCCTGCTGCGAGCTCAGCGTGCCGAACGTGCCGATCTCGATCCGGTCGTAGCCGGAGAGCCGATACGCGGCCGTGTCGCGGCCGTCGCCGGTGAGCGCCGACCACACCAGCGTTCCGCGGTCGGTGGCGAGGCCGGCGCCGAACGCGCCCTCGCCCTGACTGCGCCATCGCACGTCGACGGCATCCGCGCCGTCGCGAACGCGGCGAATCGCGTGGTCGTTGCCGTCGATCGTTCCGAAGTAGACGTCGCCATCGAGGACGACCGGTGCGAGGCTGACGTGGCCCTCGTAGACCGTCGTGCTGCGCGCGCATCCTGCGACCAGTGCGAGCGCTACCGTGACCCTCAACGCCATATCGACCTCCTCCCACCACGATACCGCAGTCCTCCCGGAGCTGCGTCACCCGATCGGCTACCCTCGCCGCATGATGACCAACCGCTCCGCACCGCCGGCGACGATCACGCCGGTCCTCTACTACCCCGACGTCCGGGCGGCGGTCGCCTGGCTCGAGGCGGCGTTCGCGTTCCGGGAGGCCGTGCGGATCGGCGAGTCCCACCGGGCCCAGATGCGCGTCGGCACCGACGGCGCGATCGTCGTCGCCGAGGCGCGTCCCGACACCGCTGCACCGTCGGGCCTCGTCAAGGTCCGCGTCGCCGACGTCGATGTCGCGTTCGCGCGTGCTCGCGAGAGTGGCGCGCGCGTCGTGCAGGAGCCGAAGACGTGGGAGTACGGCGAGCGCTCGGCCGTCGTCGACGACCTCGCCGGCCACCGCTGGGAGCTGACACAGTCCGTGCGCGACGTCGCGCCCGAGGAGTGGGGCGGCGTCGCGGTCACGCCCTGGTGATCAGCGCGCGACGAGGCCGGCGGCGGCGGCCGGCGGATCCATGAACATCGGCTGCGCGGTCAGACTCCCGTCGGAGTTGATCGCGAACACGTTGATCGTGTGCGTGCCGCTCGCGAGCGAGTAGAGGTAGCCGCGATCGGGCGTGACCGCGAGGTCGATCGCACCGGCGCCGGTCGTCGCGGTGATGCCGCTCGTGTCGTGCAGCGTCAACACGCCGGCGGTCGACACGTTCAGGCCGGTGATGTTCGCGGTCGCGGCGTTCGCGATGTACGCGTGCCCGCCCGCCATCGCGATCCAGCACGCGGCGCCCTGATGCGTCGCGAGCGCCGACGTGACCGGCGTCAGCACGCCCGTCGAGCTGATCGAGTACGAGCTCGCGCTCGACCCCGTCGCCGTCCCGTTGCCGACCTCGGCGACGACGAGGAAGCCCTCGGGGCTCCAGTCGAACGCGAACGGTTGCATGCCCGCCGACGTCTGGAACGAGCCCGGTTGCGCGACTCCCGCCGCGTCGAGCGCGAACGTGTCGAGCTTGTGCGCGAGGCGCTCCGCGAGCACGAGGTACTTGCCGTCGGGCGAGAACGTGAGGTCCGTCGGGCGCACGTCGGTCGTCGCGCTGAGTGGACGCGTCGATCCCGCGATCGCGACGAGATCGTCACCGACGACCTCGAAGCCGCTGATGTTCGCGTTGACGGCGGTCACCGCGGTATCGCCCTGGTTCGCGACGTACACGATGCCGTCGTGGACCGCGATGCTCACCGGCCGCGTGCCGCCCGACGGCACCTGGGAGAGCAGCTCGAGCATTCCGTCGCTGGCGAGGCCGAGCATCGAGATCGAGCCATCGCCCGTGTTGACGGCGAAGAAGCGCCCCGAGCTCGCATCGAACACGAGCGAACCCTGGCTGCCGAGACCCGCGCCGGTCCCTGCGCCCGCGGTGTCGAACGCACCATCGCGACTGATCGATCCACTCTCGGCCCGGCGGTACGCGGTCACCTGATTGCCGGCGGTCGAGTTCGACAGCGTGTAGACCGCGGGTGGCGCGAGCTGTGGGCCGGCAGGTCCCTGCGGGCCACCGGTGCCGTTCATGCCGTCCGTGCCGTTCATGCCGTCCATGCCGTCCATGCCGTCGGTGGCGCATGCGGCGAGCAACGTCGAGAGCGAGAGTGCGAGAGTGCCGAGCTTGTTCACGAGTTCCCCCAACCAAGAAAAGGTGTTCGTTCGCTCGATCCGATCCGCCGGGTCATCCGTACGTCTGGATCATCGAGCGCCCTACCTACGCGCGAGGCGCGCGCAGGTTACGAACCCCTCGCAGGTGGGCTAACCGGCCGTCGGAACGAGCACTTCGCGGACGAAGTCATCGATCGAGCGCGGCGCGTGACCGGTGATCCTCTGCACGTCGCCGGTCGTGAAGTCGCCGAAGCCCTTCGCGTACGCGGTGCAGTAGTCGCGGATCAGCCGAACGGTCCACTCGTCCGCACCGTAGGCACGCACCGCCTCGCCGGCGGCCTCCGGCGGCACCGCGACGTACGCGACCTCGCGCCCGAGCCCGCGTCCCACCACCGCGGCGACCGCGTGGTAGTCGATGCTCGCCGGACCGGTCAGCTCGTAGGTGCCGCCATCCAACGCGTCGGAGAGCGCAGCGTTGATCGCGGCATCGGCGACGTCACGTGTATCGATCATGCCCAGCTTGCCGTCGCCGACGCCCCAGTAGATCTGGCCCTGGCCGACGATCGTCGGGAGCGACCCGAGAAGGTTCTGCATGAAGTAGTGAGGCCGCAGGATCACGTACGCGAGCCCGGAGGCCTTCAGCGCCGCCTCGGTGCGGCCGTGCTGGCGCGTGTTGTCGGTCGGGCCGGCCGGCGCGCCTCGCCGATCTCGCGTCACACGACGTCGTCGCGATGCAGGCGTCCGCGAGCGGTGCCGTGTGGGAGCTCTACACCGGCAAGCGTCGGCATCGCATCGCGTTCAAGCCGCGCCTCGTCGTCAACGAGATGCAGGCTGCGCGGCGCGCCGTGCTCGCAGGCATCGGCATCGGCCTCCTGCCCGCCATCACCGGCATCGAGGGGCTCGTGCGCGTGCTCCCCCGGCTCTCGGCCGCACCGGGAGGCCTGTGGGTTCTCTACCCGTCGCGCCGCGCCCTGACCGCCGCCGTGCGCACGTGTGTCGATCACCTCGTCGGCGGTCTCGCGGCGACAGCCATGCACTAGTCGTCGCGCGTCGGCGTTCGCGCCATGGTCACTCGACCGCCGCCGGACGGTGGCCCGGCGGTCCCGCGCGCAGTGGCAGCTGCGGCAGGAACACCGTGATGAGCAGGCCGATGCCGGCGATCACGAGCAGGATCCAGAACACGTTGACGAGCGACGCCGTGAACGCGCGCTCGAACGCCATGTTCACGCTCTCGATCGCGGCGTGCGCACGTCGCTTCGCCTCGACCTTCGCGGCCTCCGGCATCGCCGCCGCATCGATGGTCGCATCCGCCCGCGCCTCGATCGCCTTCGCGTCGAAGCCGACGCGCGTGTCCTCGCCTCCGTGGTGCTGCATCATCTCCGCCATCTGCGGCGGCAGCGCCTCCGCCTTCGGCATCTCGCGCTCGAGCGCCCCCGCGAACGACGTCGCGAAGATCGTGCCGATGATCGCGAGCCCGATCGTCGTCCCCATCTGACGGAAGAACGTCGCCGCCGCCGTCGCCACTCCGATCTGCTGGACCGGCACCGACGTCTGGATCGCGAGCGTGAACAGCGGGATCGCAGGCCCGAGCCCGATCCCCAGCAGCACCATCTTCAGCGACATCGACAGCTGCGTCTCCGACGTCGACAGCGTCATCGCGAGCAGCGCGAACGCCGCGACCTGGATGACCAGCGACCCCAGCAGCAGCCCCTTGTACGAACCGAGTCGCGACACCAGCTGTCCCGACGCGATGTTCGCGGCGACGATGCCGAACGTCAGCGGCGTCGTCGTCAGGCCCGAGCTCGTCGCCGACAGCCCGACCACGTTCACCATGAACAGCGGCAAGAACACGATCGCGCCGAGGAACGCCCCGCCGACGACAAACGCCGCGAGCGACCCGACGGTGAACGTCTTGATGCGAAACAGCTGGAAGTCGAGGATCGGGTTCGACGCGCGCTTCTCGACGACGACGAACGTGCCGATGCCGACCAGCGACGTCGCGAACAGCGCCATGATCTGCCACGACAGCCACGGCCAGCCATTGCTCGACGTCCCCTCCGCATGACCGAGCGAGAGCGCGAGCAACAGCGGCAGCGTCGCCAGCGCGAGGGCACCGGCACCGGCGACGTCGAGTGCCGGCCGCGTCGCGTGCACGCGCCGCAGCGGCGGCATCTTCGACACGATCAGCGCCACCGCGACCGCACCGATCGGGAGGTTCACGAAGAACGTCCAGTGCCAGCTCAGGTTCTGCGTCAGCACGCCGCCGAGCAGCGGCCCGATCACCGACGACACGCCCCACGCCGCACCGAAGATGCCCTGCCACTTCCCTCGCTCGGCCGGCGGAAACAGATCCGCGACGACCGCGAACGCGCTCGTGAACAGACCGGCCGAGCCAATCCCTTGCACCGCGCGGAACGCGATCAGCTGCGCTGCGCTCTGCGATACACCGCACGCGAGCGAGCCGGCGAGGAAGATGCCGATCGCCGCCAGCAGCACTCGCCGTCGCCCGTAGATGTCCGACAGCTTGCCGTAGATCGGCACGAGCACCGTCGATGCGACGAGGTACGCCGTCGTGATCCAGACGTACATCCCGGGCTCGATCGACAGGTCCTTCTGGATGAACGGCCCGGCCGTTGCCACGATCGTCTGATCGAGAGCCGCGAGGAACAGGCCGAGGAGCGCGCCCACCATGGTCGCGACCTTCTGGCTCATCGGTAACGATTCGGGCTCGGACGACATCGGCGGCACTGTAGCCGGTGCGCTCCGGCCGGCCAGACGCCGGCACACGAGATTCGATCAGCGCAGCAGCAGTACGCCCGGCGAGTGCGGCCATCAGGTGAGACATCGCGCGTCCAGCGCGAGGATCCGTGCAGCGGTCTCGCGTTGTCGGGGATGCCGGCAGCGGTCACGTCCCGATTGCTCTAGAATAGGCCGCATGAGGAACGGTACTCGCTGGCTGGTTGGGCTTCTGGTGATGGCGGCGCTGGCGGCGTGCGGCGCGAAGGAGGAGAAGGGCGTCTGCATCACGAAGTTCTCCAAGGACTCGGCCGAGCAATGTCGCCTCGACACGGCGAGGGACCTCTGCAAAACGCTCGGCGAGCCGACGTCGTCATTGCCCGACCAGTCGAGCCGGTTCGAGCCCGTGACCAAGGAAGACCGCGACCGCTGGGAGAACGTGAAGACGACAGGCGGCGACATCACGGCGCTCACGTGTCGGCGCCTCGGGTTCATGCACTGCTCTCAGGCAAGCGGAATGTGCACCATCAGATAGCGTCGCGGCGACGTGCGCGGGCGAGGCCGTCGGTGGCGAGCAGCTCGCGCAGCGTGTCGAGCGAGAGTGGCTTGACGAGGTGGGCGTCGAACCCGGCAGCTCGACTGCGCTCGCGATCGCTGTCGCTCCCGTAGCCCGTGACCGCAACCAGGTAGAGGTCGCTCGCGTCGCGGCGCAGTGCGCGGGCGAGCTCGAAGCCGTTCATGCCGGGGAGCCCGATATCGAGCAACGCGACCTCGGGATCGAATTGCGGGCGCAGCTCGAGTGCGCGCGGACCATCCGGCGCGACCGCGACCTCGTGGCCCATCATGCGGAGACTCTCCGCGATCATCTGCGCGGCGTCCGCGTTGTCGTCGACCACGAGCACGCGCAGCCCGCGCCGGCTCGCCGGGGCGAGCGCGCCGCCGGTCGGGGTCGCGCCGGGCTCGATCGCCGAGGCCAGCGGAGGCAGCCGCACGACGAACTCGCTACCCTGGTTACGCCCGGCGCTATGGGCCTCGACGCTGCCGCCGTGCAGCGTCACGAGGCTGCGCACGATCGCGAGGCCGATGCCGAGGCCTCCCTGCGATCGATCGATCGAGCGTGCCTCCTGCGTGAACAGATCGAAGACGCGAGGTAGCACCTCGGGCGTCAGCCC
>JAEWJO010000653.1 GCA_023386455.1 Pseudomonadota bacterium
TAGGGGGTCTATCGCAAGCACCTCACCCGCGACCGCGACCGCACCCATGAGGCCGACCATCTTCGGCATCATGAGGAGCGGCGCATTGCCGGTCTTGCCCTGCGCGGCGTCGCTCGTCCACTTGGACACGAGCCGGCGCAGGACGTAGAAGTTGGCGCACGTGAGTGCGACGCCGACGGTCACGCCGAGCGCGATCGTTTGCGGCTGGGTCAGCGCCGCGAGGATCACGAGCACGCCGCCGAGCACGTAGTTCAGGCGCTCGATGCGGATCATGCTAGGGGCGGCCACGGGTTGCCTCCTCTGCATTCGCCGCGCGCTCGGCGCGGTTGACCGCGCGAAGCACGCCACGGAACCCGGCGATGAGGCCGAGTACGAGCCAGCCGAGCATCAGCCAGGGCTCGGTACCGAGCCAGCGATCCATGTAGTAGCCGACGAGCAGTCCGATGATCACGGACAGGCCCATCTCGAGGCCGACCGAGCTCGCGTTCAGCGCGTTATAGGCGCGCCGCGCGGTGCGGGTAGCCGGGTCGGGAACGCGGGGGCGCACCTTCATCCGATGCGCGGGCTGCAGCATCGAATCCTGCGACATTTCGCCGCTATGGCCAGAGGGGGTGCCCATCGAGCGGGCCCCTGGTACCACGCGAATATTCCATCGTCAATCGACGAGGGAGGCCTTCGCGGAAGCGATCACCTGGTCGACATCCTCGTCGGTGTGCGCGAGCGACACGAACATCGCCTCGAACTGCGCCGGCGGCAAAAACACCCCGCGCTCCCGCATGTTGCGGAAGAACGAGCCGAACTTCTTGGTATCGGAAGTCTTCGCGGTGGCGTAGTCGACGACCGGCGTCGCGGTGAAGAACATCGTCACCATCGAGCCGATCCGGTTCACCTGGACGGGCACCCCGGCCGCCTGCGCCGCCGCGGCCAGCCCATCGGCGAGCCGCTTGCCCAGGTGGTCGAGCCGCTCGTAGACGCCGGGCCGATCGAGGATCGACAGGACCTTGAGCCCGGCCGCCATCGCGAGCGGATTGCCGCTGAGCGTGCCCGCCTGGTAGACGGGCCCGAGCGGCGCGAGCTTCTCCATGATGTCGCGCCGGCCGCCGAACGCCGCCGCCGGCAGACCGCCGCCGACGATCTTGCCGAGCGTCGTGAGATCGGGCGTCACGCCGTAGATGCCCTGCGCGCCGCGGTACGTCGCGCGAAAGCCCGAGATGACCTCGTCGAAGATGAGCAGCGCGCCGTACTTCGCGGTGATCGCGCGCAGGCCCTCGAGGTAGCCCGGCTTCGGCAGGACGAGGCCCATGTTGCCGGCGATCGGCTCGACGATCACGCCGGCGATCTGGCCGGGGTTCGCCGCGAACGTCTGCTCGAGCGCGTCGAGGTCGTTGTACGGGACGACGAGCGTGTCCTTCGCCGCGCCCTCGGGCACGCCGGCGCTCCCCGGGATCCCGAGCGTCGCAACTCCCGAGCCCGCGGCGACGAGGAATGCGTCGGGGTGGCCGTGGTAGCCGCCGTCGGTCTTCACGACCTTGTCGCGCCCGGTGAAGCCGCGCGCGAGGCGCAGCGCCGTCATCGTCGCCTCGGTGCCGCTCGACACCGCGCGCACCATCTCCATCGACGGATACGCGGCGCGGATCGTCTCGGCGAATCGAACCTCGATCTCCGTCGGCGCGCCGAACGTCGTGCCGTGGCTCATCGCCTCGGCGATCGCGTCGAGGATCTCGTGGTGGCTGTGACCGAGGATCAGCGGGCCCCAGCTGCCGATCAGATCGATGTAGCGATTGCCGTCGACGTCGAAGATGTAGGCGCCGTCGCCCTGGGCGACGAACACCGGGTCGGCGCCGACCGAGCGACACGCGCGGACCGGCGAGTTCACGCCGCCGGGGATGACCTGCTTCGCGCGCTCGAAGATCGCCTGAGACTTCTGGATGCCCATCGCCGGGAACGTAGCGCAGATCGGGCGGGCCGAAGCGACGGTTGCGTATGCGGAAAGTCCTCGTCAGGGCGCGAGGTCGGTGAGGCCCTTCGCCACGATCTCCTGATCGTAGTAACGCTCGGGCTTCACACCGCGCTTCTCGGCGGCCTTCGCCTTCGCGAGCTCCTCGTCGATCAAGGCGGAGAACTGCTCGATCGGCATCGCACCCTGCAGCACGCGGCCGTTGATGAAGAACGTCGGCGTCGCCTGCACGCCGAGCCTGGCGAGCAGCGCCTGGTCGGCCTGGATCTCCTGCGCGCAGGTCGCGAGGTCGGCCTGGTACCGGCGCATGTCGAGGCCCGCTTCGGTCGCGAGCGCCTCGATGTTCGCCGGCTCGTAGTCGCGCGCATCGAACGCCTTCGTCCACAGCAGCTCGGCGAGCGGGCGCCACCGGTTCTGGCGGTGTGCCGCGCACGACGCGTTCGCCATCAGCGACGCGACCTTGGGATGGACGACGAGCTGCTTGTAGACGATGCGAAGATCCTTGCCGTACTTCTTCTTCAGATCGCCGACGGTGTCCCACGCGCGGCGGCAGTACGGGCACGCGAACTCGAACGCCATCACCATCGTCACGCGCGCCTTCGGCGAGCCCTCGACCGGGCTTGGCCCGACGGGGATGGCGTAGACCGAGGCCGGATCGGGGCCCCGGCGCCTCGTCGGCGTGACGGTCGGCGCGGCCGCGGCCTTCGCGCTCGCGAGCTCGTCGAGCCGGGTCTTGATGTCCTCGATCTGGCGGGCGAGGAGCGACAGCTCGGTCGAGTCGGAGCGCGAGCGCGCCTCGGCGAGCGCCTTGTCCTGCGCGTCGAGCCGCGCCTCGATCCTGGCGAGCCTCTGGTCGAGGTCCGGATCGTGCGCGGTCTTGTAGCAGGCGGTCAGCAGGAGCGCGGAGACCAGCGCGCGACGCATCACTCGTCGCCGGCGTCGTCGGCGCCCTCGTCACCCGCGTCGTCGTCGCCCTCGTCGCCCTCGTCCTCGTCGTCCATGACCTCGTTCGGCACCGTGTCGGTGTCGTCGACGGCCTCGACCGGCGCGGCCTCGATGCTGCTCTCGTCGGCCGGCTCGGCCAGCCGCTCGATCGCGGCGACGTGCTCGCCGTCGTCGACGCGCATGACGCGGACGCCCTGGGTCGCGCGACCCTGGACCTTCACGTCGCTGACGCGGATGCGGATCAGCTTGCCGCGATCGGAGATGAGGATCAGGTGATCCTCGTCGGTGACGACGCGGACGCCGGAGACGAGGCCGTTGCGGGCCGTCGTCTTGATCGTGATGACGCCCTTGCCGCCGCGGTTCTTGACCGGATACTCGGTGACCGCGGTGCGCTTGCCGTAGCCGCGCTCGCTGACCGTGATCAGCGTGACGGGCGACTCGCGATTGAACGTCACCATGCCGACGAGGCGATCGCCCGGGCGCAGCGTGATGCCGCGAACGCCGGCGGCGTTACGGCCCATCGGGCGCACCTTGTCCTCGGTGAACCGGACGGCGTAGCCCTTCGCCGACGTCAGCAGGACGTCGTCGGGCTTCGTGACGAGGGCGGCGCCGACGAGGCGGTCGCCTTCCTCGATCGTGATCGCCTTGATGCCGCTCGAGCGAACGTTCTCGAACGCCGACAGCTCGGTCTTCTTGACCGTGCCCGACTGCGTCGCGAAGAACACCGAGGTGTCCTCGTTGAACTCCTTGAACGGGAGCATCGCGACGACCTGTTCGCCGTCCTGGAGGTCGAGCACGTTGACGACGGCGCGACCCTTCGCGGTGCGCGCGCCCTCGGGCAGCTCGAACACCTTCTTGTAGTAGACGCGGCCCTTGTCGGTGAACAGGAGCAGGTGGTCGTGCGTCGACGCGGCGAACATGTCGACGACGAAGTCGCCGTCGGCCGAGCCGGCGCCCTGGATGCCGCGGCCACCGCGACCCTGCGCGGAGTACTCGCGTGCGCGCGTGCGCTTGATGTAGCCGAGGTGCGTGCGGGTGACGACGGTCTCTTCCTCGTCGATCAGCTCCTCGGTGAGGATCTCGCCCTC
The DNA here is from genome assembly GCA_023386455.1 of Pseudomonadota bacterium. Taxonomy (GTDB): domain Bacteria; phylum Myxococcota_A; class Polyangia; order Haliangiales; family Haliangiaceae; genus JABFXX01. Next base: position 3,991 of record JAEWJO010000653.1, read on the forward strand.
GGCGTCGACGATCTGCGTGCGGCGGGCATCGGCGAAGT
>JAEWJO010000540.1 GCA_023386455.1 Pseudomonadota bacterium
GCCCCGACGAGCCGGGTGACGAACGCCTGCGATTCCGGCGAGTTCCGGTTGGCCCGCGCCTTGTAGATAGGACCGGTCCATGAAGAACATGAAGAGCATCGCGATCGGCGCCGCGTTGTTCGCGGCCGGGACCGGCGTGGGCTGCGGAGGCGATGACAACACGGGGCCGCTCGGCAACGTGGACTCTCTCGTCATCCTGCAGCGCCCCAAGCGCAACGACATGGGAGACATCTTCCAGTACACGTCCTATATCCCGGGCGCACGCATCGTGAAGCTGTCGCCGCCGACCGCGGACGGCAAGCTGACGACGATCTGCTGCGACAAGGCGGGATCCGAGTTCGCCGACATCGACATCTCGTCGTACGACATCTCGTTCGACGCGAAGCAGATCGTGTTCTCCGGAAAGCTCGATGCGGGCCAGCACTACGGCCTGTTCATCCAGACGCTCGCCGACGGCAAGGTCACGCAGATCGCCACCGACCCCGGTCGCGACTACACGAACCCGATCTTCCTGCCGGGCGACAAGATCATGTTCACCACGAACGCCATCGTCGAGCCGGGCGCGCCGCAGCACGTCGACGAGTACGAGCGTGGCACGACGCTGCAGATGGGCACGATCAACGTCGACGGTACGAACGAGCTCCTCGGCCCGCGTAACCTGTCGCACCGCACGTTCCCGACGCTCGTCAGCGACGGCCGCATCATGTTCACGCAGTGGGACCACCTCGGTCCCGTCAACGCCGGCCACCTCATGTTCATGAACACGGACATGACCGAGCTCCGCGAGGCGTTCGGCAAGGAGGGCACCGGCGCCTCGAACTCGACGCTGAAGGCGCAGGAGATCAGCCCGGGACGGTTCGTCGCGATCGCGACCTCGCGTGACCGGACGATCCAGGCCGGCGCGCTCATCGACATCCGCCTCGGCATGACGTCGACGAAGGACGGCACGCTCCGCGCCGACTCGATGATGTCGGAGGCGAACGCGAGCTTCGTCATGCTGACGCCGGACGTCCCGACGGACCGCGAGCCGTCGCCGACGACGGTCGGTCGCTACTACGACGCGTTCCCGCTCAACGCGGGCGAGCATCCGGACCTCCTCGTGTCGTGGGCCGATGGTCCCGTCGAGTCGGGCGTCCTCGGTGCCGCCGGCCTGCAGGCGAACTTCGGCGTGTACCTCTACGACACGAAGCGCCTGACGCGGAACCCGATCCTCGACGATCCGAACATGTGGGACATCTTCCCGCGTCCGCTCCAGACGCGCACGGCGCCGGTGGCGACCGGCTCGTCGATCGAGGCGGGCCTCGGCAACCAGGCGCTGATCGGCGCGATGAACGTGTACGAGTCGAGCCTCAAGGACTTCACGCCGGGCTCGGTCTACGGCGTCCGCATCATGGAAGGCTTCTCCTCGGAGGAGGGCTTCCCGCGCATGTTCGGCACGACGATGTTCGAGGGCCAGGCGAACCTCGGTGTCGCCCGCGTTGCCTCGGATGGCAGCTGGCTCGCGACCGTTCCCGCGAACGTGCCGCTCCACCTGCAGGCGGTCGACGTGTTCGGTATGTCGCTCGAGAACGAGCCGGTGTGGGTGAGCTCGCGCCCGGGTGAGGCGCGCGTGTGTGGTGGTTGCCACGAGAACCGCGCGACGACGACCGTCATCAACCCCGGTATCACGCAAGCCGCCGCGATCGGCCCGACGAAGGCGATGAGCGATGTGCCGCGAGCGCAGCGCATGTCGACGGACGCCGAGCTGGCGAGCCCGACCACCGCGCCGGACCGCCTCGTCGGCATGGCGTGGAACAAGGCGCTGCAGCCGATGTTCGACTCGAAGTGCGTCACCTGCCACGGCGACGACAACATCGCCGGCATCGCGCCCTACGTCATCACCGACGCGATGGGTAACGAGGTCGCGCGCTGGACGTTCAACCTGACGGGCAAGGACGTCACGATCGACTACGGCATGGGCGAGATGCAAACCTACTCGGCGTCGTACTTCACGATGGCCGGCCCCGACATGGAGGCCATCGAGATGGGCAACCTGATGATCTCGGGCAACTTCAAGGTCTACATGAACCCGCAGGACTCGCGCGGCTCGGAGGTCATCAAGATGGTCAACCCGACCCAGCTGTTCCCGACCCCGAACACCGGCGTCCGCGCGTTCTCGACGACGCCGCACTCGACCGGCAAGTACACCGAGCTGACGCCGACCGAGTTCTACAAGCTCATCCTCGCGGCCGACATGGGCGTCAACTACTTCGCCCGCGAGAACAACCCCCACTCGGGCTCCTACTAACCACCCACCGCAGAACCAAGGAGAAGCATCATGAAGAACATCGGAATGAAGCTCGCGGCGGTGGCTCTGGCGTTCGCCGCGTCGGCGACGCCGGCACTGGCAGGCAAGGGCGGCAGCAACGGCAAGATCGTCGAGGCAGTTCGCTCGGGCTCGGTCGACGCGATCATCGCGGAGGTCGAGCGCGCCGAGGGCCTCGTCTGCGACGAGTGCATGCAGACGATGATCAACCTCACCGAGGACAATCGTCTCGAGGTCCGCGAGGTCGCCGCGTGGTGGTTCGCGAAGCGCCCGGGCAGCAAGAACATCATGGTCGCCCAGATGAAGGACGACCTGAAGATCGGCGACGCGACGCACGTGCGCAACGCGGCTGACTTCGTCGGCTACGTCCGCGAGTACACCGCGCTGCCGGAGCTGCGCGCGGCGATCGCACGCGGCAATCTATCGACCGAGGCCAAGCTCGCGATCGTCCGGGCGGTCGGCTACATGGCCCACCTCGACGGCAACGGGATCCTGAAGACCGCGATGGCCGACGCCGACGCGACGGTCCGTGCGGCCGCCGTGACGGCATGGCGCGACGTCCTCGGCCAGGTCGATGCGTCGCCCATCGTCGCGTTGCTCGGCGACTCGGATGCCAACGTCCGCGCGCAGGCGGCGATCGTCGTCGGCGCGTATGGCGAGGTGGGTGCCCGTGGAGCGCTCGAAACGCTCGTCACGAGCGACGCGAACACCTACGTCCGCCGCAACGCGGCCTGGGCGCTCGGCAAGATCGGCTCCGCGCAATCGACGCAGGCGCTGACCGCGGCGACGCAGGATGCCTCGGGCCTCGTCAGCGGCTACGCGAAAGCCGCACTCGCAACCCTGAAGTGATCGGTCCCAACCAGTGATCGAAGCCGCGTCCGCGAGGGCGCGGCTTCCGTCGTTTTCACGATAGGATTCGAACATGGACTTACGCAGGGGCGTACTCCTCGGTGTCCTCGTGACCGCCGCGTGCAGCGACGGTCCTCCGGGCCGCACGTACTACGAGCGGAACATCGAGCCGATCTTGAAGAAGAGCTGCCAGGGCAACACGTCCGGCTGCCACGCGGTCAACGCGGGCGACCCGTATGCGTTCGCGGCCGGCAACTTCGACATCACGACATTCGAGAACGTGCAGAAGCGTCGCGATCTGCTGTCGCCGTTCGGGCCGTACCAGCAGCCGCTGCTCCTCATCAAGGCGGTCGCCCCCGAGCTGCCGAATCCAGCCGATCCGAACAAGCTGACGCTCCAGTACGGCAAGAATCCCGACATGACCGATCGGTTCCTGCCGATCGACGTGCTGCACGCCGGCGGCTCGGTGCTCGACGTGAGCTCCGACGACTACTTCACGCTGCAGACGTGGATGGAGAACGGCGCGACCGAGAACGGCCTCAAGCCGCCGACGCCCGCGCGCACCGGCAGCGGCTCGTGCTCGACGAGCGTGCCGTCGGACTTCAACGCGGCGATGTACACGTCGAACGCGACGTACAACACGTTCAAGAACGACGTCGCGCCGGTCCTGAAGGACAAGGGCTGCAACGCGAGCAACTGCCACGGCGCGCCGCAGTCGGACTTCTACGTCACCTGCGGCGATGACGACACGCAGATGGCGTTCAACTTCAGCCAGGCGTGGTCGTTCGTGAACGACCCGGTCGACGACTCCCAGCTGCTTCGCGTGCCGCTCGCGGTCTCGGCCGGTGGCCGCGGCCACACCGGCGGCGATCAGTTCGGCGATGCCGACGACGGTGACTACAAGAAGATCCGCGCGTGGGCCGAGGCGGTGAAGAAGCAGCCGTTCGCCGACACGCCGGAGAAGGCGTTCTTCGAGGAGCACGTCCAGCCGGTCCTGCTCCAGCGCGGCTGCGCGTTCCAGGGCTGCCACAGCCCGGCGGCGACGAACGACTTCAAGATCCGCTCCGGCACCCAGGGCTTCTTCTCGGCGATCGCGCTCGAGCGCAACTACGAGCTGCTGCGCAACGAGTTCATGGCGATCGAGCTCGCCGACGCCCGGCGCGGCCGGGCGGTCGCCAAGACGATCCTCGCGAACGACTACCGGCTCGCCGACCAGGTCGGCGGCATGCCGGCACACCGCGGCGGCTCGGTGCTCGAGACGCCCGGATCGCCGACGGGCTCGGATCCGGCGCTGTGCCCGACGTGGGCCGGCAACACGGCGCCCGCGAACGTCACCGCGTTCTGCGTGGTCCAGGAGTGGGTCAACCGCGAGCGCGCGGCGCTCGGTACCCAGGTCACCTCGATGGACAGCGGCGACACGATCCCGGTCGTGTTCGTCGATCGCCCGGCGGGGCAGGCGGCCGATCGCCTCGAGTTCGACACGTTCCAGGGCGGCGCGGATCTCGTCGTCGCGACCGGCACGTTCGGCGCGGACTTCGGTCACGACCTGACGGTCGGCGCGCCGGCGACGCTGCTCGGCGACGCGAGCTGCGCCGGTGCGCGCGGCGGTGATATCCAGGCGCCGGACGTCTCGAACGACGGCGACACCGTCGCGTTCGCGGCACGGCCGAGCGCGGGCGCTCCGCTCTCGGTCTGGACGGTCAAGATCTCGACCGGCGCGTGCACGCAGATCACGCCGGCGAGCGGCATGATCCACAACTTCGATCCGGCGTTCTCGCCCGACGGTCAGTGGATCGTCTTTGCATCGACGCGCGGCAAGTCCGGCCCGACGCTGTCGCGCAAGCGCCTCCTGCCGCAGTCGGACCTGTGGCGCATCAAGCTGCCGAACGGCACGCCCGAGCAGGTGACGTGGCTGTCGAACTCGGAGATCAGCCCGGCGTTCATGCGCGAGGGCCGCATCATCATGACGACGGAGAAGGCGAGCGACGGCTTCTATCAGCTGTCCGGACGCCGCCTGAACTGGGACCTGACCGACTACCACCCGCTGCTCGCGCAGCGCGCGACGTCACCGTACATGAGCCTGACGGACCTCGCGCAGACCGCGCCGTCGATCGGCTACTCGGCGGCGACGGACATCCGCGAGGGCTCCGACGGCAACTTCCTCCTGATCGTCTCGGACGTCGGAACCGACGGCAAGCCCGTCATCCCCGGCGGCGGTGGCGCGCTCGGCATCTTCAACCGCAGCGTCGGCCCGGTCGAGAAGGATCGGAACGACCCCGGCTTCTTGTCGTCGTTCAGGTTGATCGATGCGGCCGCGGCGACCGGACGTGCCGGCGCGACCGCCGCGTATCGCTCGCCGGTGACGATGCCCGACGGCCAGATCATGGCGTCGTATGCGCCGACCGCGAGCGCACTCGCGTGGCGGCTCGTCGCCGTCAACCCGCGGACGAACGCGCAGACGACGCTGCTCTCGCCGCCGGGCGGCCGCGCGTACGTCGACGCGGTACTCGCGTACAAGTATCCCGCGCGGACGCTCTACCTGAACCGTCGCCAGCTCGTGTTCGGCGGCGGCACCGACAACGATCCCGAGCACGCTGTCCTCTACATGCC
>JAEWJO010000754.1 GCA_023386455.1 Pseudomonadota bacterium
CTTGCCGCGAAGGCGTCCCGTGGGACAACTGAGAGCTGTCATCGCGCTGCTCCTTGCAGCGAACGTCGCGTCCGCCGACGACCGCGCCGAGGTGTCGAGCTCGGTGTTCGCCGAGCAGCGCGCCGGCGACAAGGGCGGCCTGCTCGTCGTCCATCCGCAGGCCGACGTCGGCACCGACATCGGCAAGCACGTCTCGCTCGATCTCGGCTACTCGGCCGACGCCGTCACCGGCGCGACCGCGACCGTGTACCAGGTCGACGCCGTCACCGCGGCGACGACGTTCTCCGACACGCGCCACGAGGCGAACCTCGCGCTCGGCTTCCGCGGCCGGCGCTCGAGCCTGACGTTCTCGGGCACCGCCGGCACCGAGCGTGACTACATCTCGCGCCAGTTCGGCGGCAATGCGTCGATCGACCTGCCCGGCCGCAACACGACCGTCACGCTCGGCTACAGCCACTCGTGGGATCAGGTCTGCGACAAGGACAACGCGGACCTCATGCCGCTCGAGCGCCGCGCGCTGACCGGCGCGGACGAGTGCAAGAAGACCGGCCTCCTCGTCGGCAAGGACATCGCGGGCACGACGCTCTGGCACGACATCTCGATCGATACGGCCCAGGTCACGATCACGCAGAACCTGACGCCGACGATGAACCTCCAGATCGCGCTGTTTGGCCAGATCATCGAGGGCTTCCAGTCGAACCCGTATCGCCGCGTCCGCATCGGCGGCAACTCGCCCCAGGAGCACATCCCCGACACGCGCGACCGCTGGTCGGTGACGGCGCGCCTCAACCGCTTCCTGCCGAAGCTCCACGGTGCGGCCCACTTCAACGCGCGGTTCTACGACGACACGTGGCGCGTCTACGGCGGCGACGTCGAGCTCGGCTACTCGCAGTACGTCGGCACGAGCCTGCTCCTCAAGTTCCGCGCGCGCGCCTACCAGCAGAGCGCCGCCGCGTTCTTCAAGGACGCGTTCTTCTACGAGACCGAGTCGACCGCCGGCGAGTACTTCACCGGTGACCGCGAGCTTTCGCCGGTGCGAAGCGCGCTCGTCGGCGCCAAGCTCACCTTGATCAGCGTTGGCGACGAGAAGCCGGTCTGGGGCCTCTTCGATAAGCTGCAGTTCAACCTGAAAGGTGACTTACTGTTCCTGGCGCCGGTCGCTGCAGACCCGCTGTCGGACAACCCGATGGGCATCGATAACCAGTTCCTGAACGGCGGTAACATCGTCGATGCCGTCGTTCTCCAGCTGGGACTACTCGGAAACTATTAGTTTCCGTGGGCCCTGATATACTCCGGACGTGTATCGATACGGGGACGGCACGCCTTTTCCTCTCGATGAGAACTTCATCGAGACCCTGACGTCCGCGGTCGAGGCCTGCACGAACGCCTTCATGCCGCTGACCGAGCTCGATGGCCGGCGCGAGCGGGCCCGGGGCGGTCGCCAGGAGGCGGACCGCGAGCTCGCGAAGCTCGCCGAGTTCGAGAAGACGCTGTCGAGCGCGCTGTCGCCGTACCTCGTCGCCGACAAGAACATGCAGTCGCACGCGGTCGCCAACAAGACGATCGCGACCGCGAAGCAGGCGGTCCAGGCCGCGCGCGCGCAGGTCGACGGTCGCGTCCAGGCGCTCGAGGCCCAGGCGGGCGCGGGCACCGCCGCAGACGCCGTGCTCCACGCGCTGCGTCCGTTCTTCGATCACCACCAGCTCCCGAGCTCGAAGTGGATCATGTCGTGGGACGTCCGCGTCGAGCCGCGCGCCGACGCCGTCATGACGTCGGGCCGACTCTCGGCCTCGTTCACGCTCTCGACCGAGTCGCATCGCACGCCGATCCGCGTCGGCGATCTCGCCGATGGCGTGATCGTCCACATGATGAAGAAGGGCCTGCTCGGCAAGGCCAAGCCCGCGCCGGTCGACCTCGGCAAGTACGTGATGGTCGCCTACGAGCGCAACGCCAGCGAGCAGGTGATCACGTTGAAGGAGAAGCCCGACCGGGCGTCGCTCGGTCTGCGCTTCATCGTCGGCGACAGTGGCGCGACGTGGCAGTCGATCAGCGCGACCGGCGATGCCGAGACCGATCCCAACCCGCTCGATCTCGAGGACGTCGACGGTATCCGCCGTCTCGCCGAGGGCGCCGGCAAGGCGCTCAAGGATCTGCAGGGTCATCGCACGCTGAGCGAGCTGTCGCTCGGCGGCCAGACGCTCTCGCAGCTGCCCGAGCCGCGCATCGTGCCGATGGAGGTCCTCCAGCAGCTGACGCCGCTGGCGCGCACGATCCGCGAGCGCAGCCGGGTCTCCGGAGAGCTCGTGCTCAAGAAGGACGTCGCCGGTGGCCGCCGCGAGGAGCTGTTCGTTCCGCGCGCGCAGCTCGCGCAGCAGTTCGCGAAGCTGCCGATGGAGTACCGCAAGCCGTTCGAGGACATGGGTGTCTCGAGCGAGGACACGCAGCCTGCGATCTCGCTGCCGGAGCACATGCGTCCGCCCGCGCGCGGCGTACCTCCGGCCCCGCCGGGCGCCAGGACGATCCACGTCGAGGATCACGTGATCGAGCCGCCGCCGCCGAAGGTCGAGATCAAGAAGGACTGAGCCCCGCCGAACGCTGGGTCAGGCGGAGAGCCAGGTGTCCTGGTTGGGCAGCGTTCCGCGAAGCGTGCGGCGATGCATCGGCGTCGCGAGATCGACGAGCTTGCCGTAGTCCTTGTTCACCCTGCCCCACGCGGTCTCGTCGCCCGCGTGATCGCGCGGCGCCTGGTAGTACAGCGCGTGATCGAAGTCGGCCTCGCGGTGAAACGTCCCATCGTGAAGATGCACCGTCGGCAGGAACAGCTTCTCGCGCTCGCGCGTCGGGAACACGAACGCCATCGGATGGATGGTCGTCTTGCCGGCCTCGAGCTGGAACACGGCGAACCCGTAGTCGGCGTAGTGCGGCACCGCATCGAACAGCACGCCCGGCATGCGGAATCGCGGATCGAGCCGGCTGAAGTCGTCGCGGGTCGGCACGTACGACGCGATGAACGAGCCGACCTTGTGAACGGTGAGCGTCACGGACTGCGGCATCGCGTTCGCCGGCGCACTGCGCATCGCGCGCATCTCCGGCGGTGCGAACAGCGCGGCGAGCTCGGCGAACATCCGCGGGTACGCGTGCAGGTCGAGAAACGTGACCGCGTCCTCGCCGCTGCCGGGCGCGACCGGAATCGGCAGGATCATCGCGACCTCGGCACTCGTGTCGAGGTCCATGCCATAGGCGAGCGCCTGGATGCCGGGGGCGGTCATCCGTGCGTAGATGTTCGTCGCGGACACGTGGACCTTCGGCGGAAACCAGCGGTCGAAGAACCCGGTCGGCCTCGCGATCGAGAAGCAACACATCGTCGGCAGAGCATCGCATGCCTGCGCCGCTCGCATCGCGGACGGCGCGATCGATCAGCGCGCGGCGAGCCGAACGATGCCGTCGACGACCTGCTCGAGGATCACGCGCTCGGCGAGCTCGCGACCGAGCGCCTTGAGCATCGGGCCGGTCCACGACGACGTCTGCGCGGTCAGCGTGATGTCGCCCTTGAGCGCGCGGTCCGCCGTCGCGAGCCGCTGCGTCGCGTGGGCGAGCGCGTCCGGCGTGTAGCTGCGCGCCTGCGCGACGAGCTTGTCGACCACGAACGGAGGCACCCCGACCCGGCTCGCCCACTCCGGGCGCGGGACGTTCATCGCGCGCATCGCGTGGAGCAGCGTCAGCTGGCGGATGTGGCGCGCGAGCATGACGACGACACCGACGGCGCTCTCGCGCTGGTCGCACAGCGACGCGACGGCGGCGAGCGCGCGCGACCGGTCGGCCGCGCCGATCGCGTCGGTCAGCTCGAAGACCGAGCGCTCGCGCGTATCGGCGATCAGGTCGTCGACGTCGTCGGAGGTGACCGGGCGATCGCCGGCGTAGAGGCCGAGCTGCTCGACGGCGAGCGACAGCCGCGACAGGTCGTTGCCGACGGTATCGATCAGGCGGTTCATCGCCTGCGGATCCATGCGCACGTTGCGAAGCTTTGCCTCCTCGCGGACCCATGGGCCGACCTGCCGCGGCGCATCGAGCACGTGGAGGAAGCCCTTCTTCGAGAGCTGGGCAAACAGCTTGAGGCGCTTGTCGAGCTTGGACGTGACGGCGACGAGCACCGTCGAGGGATTCGGCTTCGCGAGGTAGGCGAGGACCGGCTCGGCCTCGTCGGCGGGCAAGAGCCCGAGGTCGCGGACGAACACCATGCGCCGCTGCGCCATCATCGGCAGCGTCTGCGCGAGCGAGACGATCTGGTTGCCCTTCGGCTTGCCCTCGACGACGTCGTAGTTGAAGCCGCGTGCCTCGGGTGGCACGGCTGCATCGCGGATCGCGGTGACCGCGCGCTCGATGAGGATCGGGTGATCGGAGTGCAGGACGTAGATCGCGTCCAGTCCGTTGGCCACCAGCTCGTGCACGACCGCAAGCTACCACGCGGGGGTGTCCTGCCGGAGTGCCCGGCCGCGATGCTAGTGTCGGCGCGATGTCCGACGCCCTCCTCATCACCGCCGACCGCGCCATCGTACCGTCGGGATCTCGGGGCCCGACGGCGATCCTCGCAGAGGACGGCCTGATCGTCGCCGTCGGGGATCCCGCCACGATCGCGGCCGATCCACGCGCCGCGACCGCGAGGAAGGTCGACTGGTCGCGCCGCGCCGCGGTTCCCGGCACGGTCAACACCCACAACCACAGCTTCCAGTCGCTCCTGCGCGGCATCGGTGACGATCTGCCGTTCCTCGAGTGGCGCGACCGCGCGCTGTATCGCTACTCGCCGCGCCTCGGCGCAGAGGACATGGCGACCGCCGCGCTGTTCGCGTTCGGCGAGATGCTGCTCCACGGCGTCACGACCGTCTGCGACTTCTACTACCTGAACGCGCAGGGCAACGACCACGCGTCGGCGACGATCGAGGCCGCACGCCGGCTCGGCATCCGCATGGTGATGGCGCGCTGCTTCTACGACTGGGACGGCGCACCCGCGTCGTATCGCGAGACGATTCCGCAGGCCGTCGCGAACTTCGAGGCGCTGCACAGACGCTACCGCGACAAGGCGCGCCACCTGACGACCGTCCAGCCCGCGCCGCACAGCCAGCACGGCGCGACGCCCGCGATGATCGAGGCCGGCGCCGGCTGCGCACGCGATGCCGGCGAGCCGTGGCACATCCACCTCGCCGAGGAGGCGTACCAGGTCGAGCAGTCGCTCGCGCGCTTCGGCCAGCGTCCGATTCACGCGGTCGCCGGCCTGCAGGTCGACATGGCGTCGATGATCGCGGTCCACGGCTGCTGGTTCGACGAGTCCGAGCGTGCGCTCCTTGCCGAGCGCGGCGGCAGTCTCGCCTACTGCCCCGGGTCGAACATGTTCCTCGGCGACGGCGTCACCGACCTCGTCGATCTCGTCGCGCGCGGCGTGCGCGTTGGCCTCGGTACGGACGGTGGCTGCTCGAACAATCGCGTCTCGGTGTTCGACGAGATGCGCGCCGCCGCACTGCTGCAAAAAGTGCATCGGACCGACGGTCAGGCGATCACCGCCGAGACGTGCTTCGCGCTCGGCACGCGAACGGCCGGCGAGGTCCTCCGGCTCCCGATCGGTCAGATCGCACCGGGATTTCGCTGCGACGTCGTCGCAGTCGACCTCGACGACCCGTCGCTGTGGCCCGTCCAAGCCCTCGAAAAGAACGTGGTCTACGCGCTCTCGTCTCGCGCCATCACGGACGTCGTGGTAGATGGACAGGAGGTCGTCTCCGGGCGGCGTCTCTGCAATGTCCACCTCGACGAGATCCAAGCCCGCGTCGCCGACCTCACCCGCGACTGGACCCGAGACTGAGGCCCGGTCCCGCTCCGCCAAGGACGGCGTCTCGGTCGAGCTCGAGGTCTCCCGCCAGCGGCAAATTGCCTGGACGGTCGGTGGCCTCGTCGGCGGTGCCCTCCTCATCTGGAAGCTCGGCACGGTCGGCGTGTGGGCCGGCTACGTGCTGATCGCGATCGCGCTGTTCCGCGCGTATCAGCTCGTCATGTCGTTCTTGAACCCGCCGGGCACGATCATCGTGTCGAACGACAAGGTCGTGCTCCCGCGCGGACTGCATCGCGGCAAGCCGATCGAGGTGACACCGTCGGCGGTGACCGCCGCGTACTTCCTGCGGCGCTCGGTGCCGTGGAATCGCGCGTCGCCGGTCCTCGTCATCGAGCTCGGTGACAAGGCGATGGCATTTCCGCGCGACTGGTTCGCGACCGAAGCCGACCAGCGGAACATCGTCAGCGCGCTGCTCGGCCACCTGCCCGCGGTCAAGCGCGAGCCCGACGCCGAAGCGTCGGCGTGACCCGCGCACTCGCGCTGATCGTCCTCGTCGCGGCCACTGCGAGCGCAGAGACGCCCGCGAAGGTCCAGACGATCGCGCTGCCGCGCTCGACGGTGACGTTGACCGTCCCCGACACCTGGACCGCCGTGAAGGCGACGGGCGTCGTCGCCGCGTTCAAGGCCGACAGCGGTGCCCTCCTCGCGGTCACCCGCGCCGACGTGCCGAACCCCGACGCGTGGAAGTCCGGCACGAAGGCGGCCTATGCCGACAAGGTCGAGCGCGGCATCGAGGCGGGGATCCCCGGCTACAAGCGCACCCAGAAGAAGCTCGCCGACGTCAACGGCGTGCCCGCGCTCGACGTCGAGGCGAAGCGCGACGATGGCGCGACCGTGGTCGTGCGCGTGCTGCTTTTTCGCACGTACGCGCTGTCGCTCGCGATCGAGGTTCCCAGGGGCGCCGACGTCGCCGCCGCGCGCGCGATCGTGCAGGCGTTCGCGCCGCCACCGAAAGCCGCGACGCGCTAACCCCCGGGATCAGCTGCGCCGCGCGGCCCTATCGAGCAACCTGAACATCGCGGCGGGCAACCGGCCGGTTTGACCGCGACCAGCGCAAGTTCCTCGTGACAGCGCGAGGGTCGGCACTCGAGTGCGCGGCGGTACTCGACGCGATGGTTGCGGTCGGAATCTCTTCGATCGAAGCCTCGGATGGCTGTGTTCTCCTCGTCAGAATCGTCTCGATGTTGACCACGATGATCGGGTAGTCGCTTGCGCCTACGCCTACGGATCAACCCAGCCGGATTCTGGGGTCAGGTCTTCACGAGCCGCATGACGACCTCGACGTGCGAGGTCTGCGGCATGAGGTCGATCGGCCACGCGCGCTCGGCGCGATAGCCCGCCGCGACGAGACGCGTGGCATCCCGGGCGAGCGTCGCCGGATCGCACGAGATGTAGACGATGACGTTCGGCGCGTGCTTGACGATGCCGTCGACAGCCTCGGCGGCGCCGGTGCGCGGCGGGTCGAGCACGATCGCGTCGAACGGCCCGGAACTGCGCGCGAGCACGCGCTCCGCCTTGCCGGTCTCGAACACGGCGCCGTCGATCGGCCTCGGCGGCGCGGCGACGTCGGTCGCGAGCACGTCCCAGCGATCCTCGACGAACGCGCGCGTGAAGTTGCCGGCGCCGGCGTGGAGCTCGAGGAGCCGGCCCGGCCCCGCTCCGAGCGCCGCGCGCGCGACCGCGATCATCGCGGCGTTGCCCGCCGCGCTCGCCTGCGCGAAGTCCCACGGCCCGGTGTAGAGGCC
>JAEWJO010000763.1 GCA_023386455.1 Pseudomonadota bacterium
GGCGCGCTGCCAGATATCCTGGTCGCCGACCTCGGCCACCTGGATGCTGAGGCGCTCGCGGACCCGATCCTTGATCCGCCGCAGCACCATCCGCTTTTCTTTGAGGGAGTGGCTCTGGTCGATGACCAGGCTGATCTTGGCCATTCCGACGTACACGCCCAACCCTACCACTACAGCTTGGCGGCTTCCTCGATGACCTCGTAAGCCTCGATGACGTCGCCCGCCTTGAGCTCGTTGTAGCCGGCCACCATCACACCGCACTCGAAGCCGTGCTGGACCTCGGAGACGTCGTCCTTGAAGCGACGCAGCGAGCCAACCTTGCCCTCGTAGACCTGGATCGCATCACGGATGATGCGGAGGTGGGCCTTACGGTTGATCTTGCCTTCCGTGACCATGCAGCCCGCGACCGTGCCCATCTTGGGGATGGAGAACGTCTCGCGAACCTGCAGCTTGCCCATCGCGACCTCGCGCTTGATCGGGGCGAGCAGGCCGGCCATCGCCGCCTTCACCTCGTCGAGAGCGTCGTAGATGATGTCGTACAGGCGAATCTCGACGCCCTCTTGCTCGGCGTGCTTGCTGCTCTTGCCGGCCGGACGGACGTGGAAGCCGACGATGATCGCGCCACCCGCCTTCGCGAGGTTGACGTCGCTCTCGGTGATACCGCCGACGGCGGCCGCGATGACGACGACCTTGACCTTGTCGGTCGATAGCTTCGACAGCGCGGCCTTGAGCGCTTCCGCCGAGCCCTGGACGTCCGCCTTGAGGACGACCTTGAGCTCCTTGATCGCGTGCTCCGACTGCCGCTCCATCAAGCCTTCGAGCGAGATGCGCGACGTCGACGCCAGCTCGCGCTTGCGGAACTGCTGGCGACGGTGCTCGACGACCTGCTTGGCGACCTTGTCGTCCTCGGCCGCGTTCACCTGGTCACCGGCGTCGGGCACGCCATCGAGACCGAGGAGCTCGACGGGCGTCGACGGACCGGCCTCGTCGACCGACTCGCCGCGATCGTTGAGCATCGCGCGAACCTTGCCGAACGTGCGGCCCGCGACGACGACGTCACCGACGCGCAGCGTGCCTTCCTGGACGAGGACGGTCGCCATCGGACCGCGGTTGCGGTCGAGGCGCGCCTCGATGACAAGACCGGAGGCCGGCTTGTCGGGGTTCGCACGCAGCTCGAGCACTTCGGCCGTGACCGAGATCGACTCGAGCAGCTTGTCGATGTTCTCGCCCTTCAGCGCCGAGACGTTCACGTAGATCGTGTCGCCACCCCACTCCTCGGGAATGAGGCCGTGGTCGGCAAGCTGCTGCTTGACGCGCTCGGGTTGCGCGTCGGGCATGTCGATCTTGTTGACCGCGACGATGATCGAGACCTTCGCGTCCTTGGCGTGCGCGAGCGCCTCGACGGTCTGCGGCATGACGCCGTCGTTCGCCGCGACGACGAGCACGACGATGTCGGTCGCCTGAGCGCCGCGGGCACGCATCTCGGTGAACGCTTCGTGGCCCGGCGTATCGAGGAACACGATGTCGCCCTGGCTCGACGCGACCTTGTAGGCAGCGACGTGCTGGGTGATGCCACCGGCCTCGCCGGCCGCGACGCGAGCCTTGCGGATCGAGTCGAGCAGCGACGTCTTGCCGTGGTCGACGTGCCCCATGACCGTGACGACCGGTGCACGGAGCATCGGGTTCTCGGTCTCGTCGGTCTTCTGGGCGAAGACGTCCTCTTCCTTGAACGCGACGTTCTGCACCTCGTACGCGAACTCGTTCGCGAGGAGCTGTGCGGTATCGAAGTCGATCGCGGCGTTGATGTTCACGCCGGTCATGCCCATGCCCCAGAGCTTCTTCAGCACCTCGGGAGCCTTGAGGCTCATGCCGCGCGCCAGATCGGCGACGGTGATCGTGTCCTCGATGCGGATGACGCGCTTGTGCTCGGCGGGCGTCGTGATCGTCGTCTGCTTGCCCTTCTTGCCGAGGGGCAGCTTCTTGCGACCCATCATGTCGCCGGGGCCGCCCGGGCGACCACCCGGACGCGGACCGCGCTGCTGCTGCTGCTGCGCGAACCGACCACGGATCGGGTTCACCGGCTGCGGTCCGGGCGCCGGACGACCGGACATCGGCGTACGCTCGGTGATCTTGATGCGCGGCGGCAGCGCGATGACGCTACCGACGGCCGGACGCGACGGATCGCGCGGCGGCTGCTCGGGCTGCGCGACCTGCTCGGGCTGCGGCTCGATCCGTCCGGTCTCGGGACGCGGACGCTCGGCGCTGCGCGCGCGGGCACGCTCGAGCTCGAGCTCGAAGCGGCTGCGCGCTCCACCGGCGACCTCCTCGACGGTGCGAGGGCCGCTGCTGGAACGCATGACCTCGACGACCGGGCCAGGCCGGTTCGACGTGACGCGCGGCGGGAGCGGGGTCGACGGCGGCGGCTCGGGAGCACGCTCGACGCGCTCCGGGCGCTCGGCGCGCTCTGCGCGCTGCGGCGCGGGCTCGGCGGCGGCGGTGCGGCCGACGACCTGCGGACCGGCGACGAT
>JAEWJO010000013.1 GCA_023386455.1 Pseudomonadota bacterium
GTTCCCGTCGATGCACGCGCTCGTCGCCGCGCTCGCCGACGACCCGGCGGTCCGCCGCCGCCGCTTCGCGCTGCTCGGTGGTGGCGCGCTCGTCGCGGCGCTCGCCGGTGTCGGCCTCTCGCAGCTCGCCGCATCGCGGGACGCGAGCCCGACCTGCACCGTCGACGACCGTGCGCTCGCCGGTGCCTGGGATGCGACCCGCGAGGCCGACGTCACGACGGCGATCGGGCACGTGTCGACGCCCGATACCGCCGCGAAGGTCGCCGCCTCGCTTGACGACTACGCGACCTCGTGGCTCGCCGCACGGCGCGACGCATGTGTCGCCGCGAACGTGCCCGACGCGTTCGATCGGCGCGTCGCGTGCCTCGATCGCGGACGCCGCGAGCTCGCCGAGCTGTCGCGTGTCCTCGCGAGCGCCGACGCCACGCTCGCCGGCACCGCGTACGAGGCGATCGGACGGCTGCGTGACCCGGCGTCCTGCGCCACGGCATCGGCCACCGACGCGCTGCCGCGCGATGCGGTCGGACGCGCGATCGTCGAGCAGGGCAGGGTGGTCCTCGACCGCGCGACCGCGCTCGAGTACGCCGGCAAGCTCGACGAGGCAGAGGGCCTGACCGCCGGCCTCGCCGCCCAGCTGCGCGAGGCGGATCACCCGCGGCTCGTCGCCGAGGCGCTGCTCGTCCGTGCCCGCGTCGACATCGATCGAGGCAAGCACGATCGCGCCGAGACGACGCTGTTCGAGGCGCTCCATGCGGCCGAGCTCGGTCACGACGACGCGCTCGCCGCCGCGATCTGGGTCGAGATCGTGATGACGACAGGCGCCCAGAAGCATCGCTTCGATCTCGCGCTCTCGAACGCGCGCGCCGCGGATGCCGCGCTCGCCCGCATCGAGCCCGGCTCCGAGCTCCAGCTGCGCTACGACTACACGCTCGGCGCGCTGCTGCTCGCCCATGGCAACCTCACCGAGGCGAAGCAGCGCCTCGAGGCCGGGCTCGCCGTCGCGGGCACCGACACGCGACGCCGCACGCAGATCGGCCTCATCCACGTCGCGCTCTGCGACGTCCTGCGCCAGATGGGCAAGCTCGTCGACGCGCGTGCCCACTGCACGACCGGCATCGACCTCGTCGAGTCGACGCTCGGCAAGGATCACGTGCGCGTCGCGATCGCACTCAGCATGGTCGGCACGCTCGCGTTCGCCGAGCGCGACCTCGCATCCGCCGAGCGCACCTACAAGCGGGAGATCGAGATCTTCGAGAAGCTCGGCGTCCGCGAGCACCTCGCCTACGCGCTCGCGCAGGCAAACCTCGGCTCCGTCTACTCGTCGCGCGACGAGATCGATGCCGCGCGTGCCCAGTACGAGCGCGCGGCCGCGACGTTCGCCGCGTATCACCCCGATCACCCGCAGAGCACGCTGCCGCTGCAGGGCCTCGCGAGCATCGCGCTGCGAACCGGTGATCCGCACCGCGCCGTCGGCTACTACGAGCAGGTCCGTACCGTCACCGCCGCGACCTACGCGCCCGAGAGTCCGGCCCAGTCGATCGCCGAGTACAACCTCGCGCTCGCGTACCGCGCCGACAACCAGCTCGCGAAGGCCACCGCGATGGCCGAGTCGCTCGTCGCCCGATCGCTCGCGCCGGGCAAGGAGGCCTGGTCGCTCGCGGCGCGCGGCCTCGATCTCCAGTCCGGCCTCAGCGAGCAGGCCGGCGATCGCAAGACCGCGCTCGCGCTCCTCGAGCGCGCACTCTCCGCGTTCCATCACACCGCGAGCGGCGAGGACCAGGCGCTCGTGCAGCGGCACATCGGCGAGCTCCACCTGCGCGACCGCCATCCCGAGCGGGCGATCGCGCCGCTCGAAGCCGCGCTCACCTACTACGTGAAGCATCCCGAGGATGCCTACGAGCTCGGCGCGACCCGCTTCAAGCTCGCGCGTGCACTGTGGGAGGCACGCAAGGACAAGGCGCGCGCGTTCGAGCTCGCCACCGCGGCGCAAGCCGACCTGGCGCGCGCGCAGACCGGCGATAGCCTCGCTGCGCAGCGCACCAACGTTGCGACCCTGCTGCGCCTGCTCTCGAACTAGGTCCGGCGGCGGGGGAGGGCGCCGAAAACGCAAACGGCACGCCGCGTGGGCGTGCCGTCGACGATCGCACGCTACGAATCAGGCGCGGGCGCGCTCGACCGTCACGTTGTGCTCGTTATGGAGCGTGCCGTGGACACCCGCGATGATGGCGTCGACGACCTCCTCGGGGACGCGCACGTGGGCGTGCGAGTCGCGGAGGCTGACCGAGCCGATGCGCGACGTGTCGCCACCGATCGGTCCGGCGAGCAGCGCGCGGAGGTCATCCGCCGACACGCCGTGCTTCTTGCCGAGGCTGATGAACAGGCGGGCCTGGTCAGCCGAGCTCGCGCTGGCCGGCGTCACGGCGGTGTCGCGCTTGCTGCGCGGCGCCTCGTCACGCTTCTCGCGCTTCTCGCTCGCTTCCTTCTTCTCGCCCTTGTCACGGTCGCGACCACGGCCGCGATCGCGGTCCCGGCCACGGCCCTTGCGCTCGCCGCGCTCCTCGGTCTCCGACTCGTCGCGGGCGGGCTTGGCCTCGACCGCGGCAGCCGCGGGCTCGGGCTCGCGGGGCGTCTTGGTCTCGGCCCACGTCTCCCAGAACTCGCGCGTCGCCTCGGTCACCTCGCTGGAGCCGCGGCGCTCCTTCTTCTTGCTACCGCGGTCACCGCGATCGGCGCGCTCGACGGCGGCCTTCGCCACCACGTCGACCGACGCCTCGGGCGCCGCCACTTCCGGCGCCGCCACTTCGGGCGCCGTCTCGATCACGGTCTCGACCGGCGCGGTCGCGTCCTGCGTCGTCTGCTCGGTGTCACGGCGGTCGCGATGGCGCTCGCCGCGGTCGCGATCGCGGCCACGGTCACGACGGTCGCGGCGATCACCGCGATCCTCGCGCGCCTGGCGCTCCTCGCGACGGCCTTCGGTACGGACCTCGCCGCCGATGTTGACGTCGGCGCCGCCGGTCCCGTCGGTCGTCTCGGTACGAGCCTCGACGGGCGCTGCCGGCGCAGCCTCGACGCGCTCCTCGCGCGGACGGTCGTCGCGGTCGCGACGCGGCCGATCACGGTCGCGGTCACGGTCGAACCGGCGCTCGCCACGCTCGCCGCGATCGCGGTCGAAGCGACGCTCGCCACGATCCTCACCGCCGCTGCGCGGACGCTCGCCACGGTCCTCGCCGCCGAAGCGCGGACGCTCTACGCGATCGGGACGGTCACCGCGATCTTCGCCACGGGGACGCTCGCCGCGATCCTCACCGCCGAAGCGGGGACGCTCGCCGCGGTCCTCACCGCCGAAGCGGGGACGCTCGCGGTCGCGGTCGAAGCGGCGCGGACGATCGCCGTCGCCGCCGCCCTCGCCGAAGCGCGGACGGTCGCCACGATCGCGATCGAAGCGGCGCGGACGATCGCCATCGCCGTCGAAGCGACGCTCGCTGCGCTCGCCACGCTCCTCGCCGTCGCCACCCTCGGTGCGCTCCGGGCGCTCGCGCCGCGGACGCGACGTCTTGGTGCTGAGCTGGTTCAGCTTGTCGGCAACCAGGGCGGCGAGCACGCGCCGGCCGTCCTGCTTGGTGAGGAGCTTCTCGAAGATCTGGCGCTCGAGATCGCTCGCGGTCGTCTGGACGCCGCGGAGCAGGATCTGCACCGGATCAGGCGGCTGCGGCACGCCGACGGGCGGCAGCGGCACCTTCAGCTTGCCGATGAAGATGTCGTCCTTCGGCAGGATCCGCTCCTCGGGCTTGAGCCCGAACGTGAGCCGGACGTACCGGAAGTTACCGAGCTCGCGCGGACCGACGAGCGAGAGGGCGGTGCCCTTCTTGCCCGCGCGGCCGGTGCGGCCGGTGCGGTGAACGTAGACCTCGGGCGACTCGGGCACCGAGTAGTTGATCACGTGCGAGAGGTTCGAGATGTCGATACCGCGCGCGGCAACGTCGGTCGCGCACAGGAAGCGAAGGTTCTTCGCCTTCATGCGACCCATGACGCGCTCGCGGTCGTTCTGCGACAGGTCGCTCGACAGCGGCTCCGCGTCGAGGCCCTGCTTCTGCAGGAACTTGGCGACCATCGTCGTCTCGTCGCGCATGTTGCAGAAGATGATCGCGCTCTCCGGCTCCTCGGCGAGGAGGATCTTCAGCAGGTCGCGGCTGCGCGCGATACCGCTGACGATGTAGTACGCGTGGTGGATGTCGCTGACCGTCATCGAGTCGCGCGACAGCGAGATCTGCTCGGGCGTCGTCATGTGACGGCGCGAGTAGCGGGTGACCTCGTCGGGCATCGTCGCCGAGAACAGCAGCGTCTGGTGCTTCTCGGGGAGATGCGACGTGACGCGCTCGATGTCCTCGAGGAAGCCCATCGACAGCATCTCGTCGCACTCGTCGAGGACGAACGTCGAGATCGTGCGGCAGTCGAGCGTGCGGCGACCGATGTGATCGAGCACGCGGCCCGGCGTGCCGACGATGATGTGGACGCCGTCGCGCAGCGCGGCGATCTGCTTGCCGATCGGCGCGCCGCCGTAGACGGCCTCGACGATGATGCCGCGGTGCTTGCCGATCTGGGTCAGCTCGCGCGCGACCTGCAGGGCGAGCTCGCGCGTCGGCGCGAGGATCATCGCTTGCGGCTGGCGGTGCGTCGGCACCAGGCGGTTGATCAGGGGCAGACCGAAGGCGGTCGTCTTGCCGGTACCGGTACGGGACTGGACCAGCAGGTCCTTGTTCTCCGAGACCGGCTTGAACACGGCGGTCTGCACCGGCGTCGGTGCGAAGTACCCCATGTCGTCGAGCGCTTGCTTGACGTCGGGATGCAGCCCGAGGTCATCGAAGCTCGGCGGCTTCGGCTCGGGCGGCGTCGCCTCAGAGGTGGATTCGGTTGTCTCGTTCGTCGCGTTCATGGCGGCCATCAAAGAGGCCGCGTCCGCCGCACCGTTTTCGGTCGGCGTCGTGTCGTTCGTCATCACTAGAAACCTTGAAAAATTGATCCGTCCCGAGGTCATCCAGTCGGGCCGCTGGTCGATTCGCAGAGCCTGCATTCGCCGGAACCAAGCGACGTCGCTGGTTGCGGGCAGGCGTAGCAGCATCGAGACAGAGCTCGCGCTGCACGTACTCGTGCTCGCAAGCGCTGGCGTTTTCCGAAACCGTCGTCATCTGTCCTGGATTGGCGCGAACCATAGTCGGCCAACCGGGGTGGGTCAAGGCGAGACTCGGAAAGGGCTCAGAATCGCCCCGTCAGGGCCGGGCGAGGTCCAGCCGGACGATGCCCCGGGCGTCGGATTCGCCGGTCCCGACCGCCTGGGCGTCGAGCTCGCAGTCGTCGGGCGCGTGCGAGAGCTCGGTGCACAGGGCCGTCGGCGCCGGGATCTCGAAGATCCGCAGGGCGCTGCCTTCGACCGGGTCGCCGTGCGGGTCGACGATCCGGCCGTGCAGGTAGGCGGCGTCCGGAATCGTCACCTTGCCGAGCGAGATCGTCGTCTGGCTCGCGACCCTCGGAATCTCGACGTCCATGAGGCGCCAGGTGGGAGAGGCCGAGCTCTTCGGCGTCTCGAACGTCAGGTCGTAGTGGCCCCAGGCGTCCGCCAGCGACGGATCGACCCAGACGACGAAGATGCCGTTCGGCGAGGTGATCGCGGTGGCGGCGGGAATCTCGTCGAGGAATGCCTGATCGGCGGGGAGGAGCGTCCACAGAAACCGCAGCGAGCGGTGGGCGGTCACCGAGACGCCGGCGATCGGATTGCCGGCCACGTCGACCACCGTGCCTCCGATCGCGACACGCGACGCCAGCTGGACCGTCGGCGGCGCCTCGATCGAGAGCTCGCTGTCGTAGACGACACCGAGGTTCGAGCTCGCCGGCGGAACGATCCGCAGGCGGTAGGTCGGGGCGATCGCCGCGCCGTCGAGCAGCGACAGCGTCGCGACACCGTTGTCGTCGGTGATCGCCTCGGCGGTGAGGTCCGCCGCCGCGGCACCGGTGATCATCGCGTCGACCGCGCCGCTCACGATCACGCGCGCGCCCGTGACCGGCTTCACCATGCCGTCGCCGGCCTGGCCCTTCACCGGAATCTTCACGACCACCGGATTGCCGAGGCCCGCCGGCTGCGCGAGGCCGCGCGTGCCGGCCATCGCCGGCGTGTTCGTCAGGTGCAGCGCGGGCGCGACGACGTTCATCCCGTACGGCGTGGCGACGATCTCGATCGGGCCGGTCACGCCGTCTGCGAGCGTGATCGAGTACTGGCCGTTCGACACGAAGTCGACCGTCGAGACCTCGGTCTTCGCCGACGACGTATCGAAGCGACCGAGCGCGACGACGCGATAGCCGACGAGCGACGTCCCGAGCGCGTCCTTGAGCGAGCCACTGATCGTCACCGCGTTCGCGCCGCCGAGCGTGTACGTCTGGTGCTCGCTGTTCTCGGTCGCCGCGAGCATCAGGCGCTTCGGCGGCACGAGCTCTGCCGGGTGCTG
Source organism: Pseudomonadota bacterium (assembly GCA_023386455.1). Taxonomy (GTDB): domain Bacteria; phylum Myxococcota_A; class Polyangia; order Haliangiales; family Haliangiaceae; genus JABFXX01. The sequence continues at coordinate 6,498 of JAEWJO010000013.1, forward strand.
GCTGCCGTCGGTCGGCGGCTTCTCGCCTCCGCCCTCGGGATCGATCGTCACGGTGTACGGCTCGTCGCCGGCCTGCGTCTGCGGGACGCTGATCGAGAACGAGTCGGTGCCGCGCGGCATCCCGGCCGCGGACTGCGCGGTGAATCGCAGCGACGGTCCGCCGGGGAACCTCGACGGCCGCGTCAGCCGGATCTCCGCGGCGATCGACGCCGTCGAGCAGCTCTGGTTCGCGGTCGGGCAGTACGCCTCGACGCGGCCGCTGATCACGACCGGACGCTCGAGCGCGAGGTCGCCGAGCCAGCCGTCGCGGGGCAACGAGACGATCGCGAGCTCGGCGGAGATCAGGTCGTCACGCGTCGCGGGCGCCGACAGCGTCGCGGCGTACTGGCCGGCCGGCGGATTGCCCCAGCACACGCCCTCGTCGCACACCTCGCCCGCGCCGGTGTTGCACTGGTCGTTGCTCGTGCACTCCTTGGCCGGTCCCTTCGGGACCTCGAGGCAGCCGGCGAGCGCGAGCACGAGGAGCGACGCGTGCTTCATGGCGCACGGTCCTGGCAGCGGAGGCGGAACACGCGCGAGGTCGAGATGCCGCCGGGCGCCATCGCCTGATAGACCGGCTGCTGTCCGGTATCGAGCACCTGCCGGTCGAACACGATCACCTGCATCATGCGTTCGGTCCCGACGTCGGCGCTCTGGCAGAGGCCGGTCAGGTCGAACGTGCAGGTGCGCTCGACGGTCGCGCCCGCCGACTGACAGCTCGACCGCGCGGGCGTCGGATTGTCGCTCGTGTAGTCGACGAAGATCTTGCCGTAGAGCGTGTCGTCGAGGTCGGTGTCGTGGAACGTCGCGACGAGCGTGCCCATGCCGCGCTCGAACGTCACCGTCGATAGCTCCGGGAGCTCGACGTTGTCGGCGCGCACCGACACGATCGCCGGCGCCGAGTTGGCACCTGCATCCGTCGTGTCGACGGACAGAGACGGTGGGATCACGCAGCCGGCAAACATCGTAGTGAGCACCAGGGCCCGGAGCACACGCCGGTCATGCAGTGCGCGCGCCACCGCGGATCGCACCAGTCTCCTCGCGGAGTTAGCGCGAATCGAGGGGGTCTGCGGATCGCTGGGCTCGGACATCTGCGTCATGGGGTGTCGGGGGTCGAAGCGATACCGATCACACCGCTTCCGGTGGGAGCTCGCCGCCATCCTCGGACTCCTTCTCGAGGTGGCGGAACACGGTGCGCGGATCGACGCCGAGGTCGCGCGCGGTCTTCGTGCGATTGCCGTTGTTGAGTGCGAGCACCTCGTTGATGTACTCGCGCTGGAACTTCTCCTTCGCCTCGGCGAGCGTCAGGATCTGCGGCAGCACGTCGCCGGTCAGCCCGAGGTCGTCGGGGCCGATCACGGTCGACTCGCACAGCACGATCGCCTTCTTGATCCGGTTCTCGAGCTCGCGGATGTTGCCGGGCCAGTTGTGCTTGCGGATCGCGACCGCGGCGTTGGGCGAGAAGCCCTTCACCTTGGCGTCGTACTCGCGCGAGTAGCGCGACAGCAGATAGCGCGCGATCACGAGCACGTCGTCGCCGCGCACGCGCAGCGGCGGCAGCTCGACGTTGACCACGTTCAGCCGGTAGTAGAGGTCCTCGCGGAACCGGCCGTTCGCGATCTCCTTCTCGAGGTCGCGGTTCGTCGCCGCCAGGATGCGGATGTCGCAGGTCTCCGGGCGCGTATCGCCGACGCGGTACACGACCTTCTCCTGGATCGCGCGCAGCAGCTTGACCTGCAGCTCGATCGGCATCTCGCCGATCTCGTCGAGGAACAGCGTGCCGCCGTCGGCTGCCTGGAACTTGCCCTGCTTGTTCGCGACCGCGCCGGTGAACGCGCCCTTGATGTGGCCGAACAGCTCGCTCTCGAGCAGGTTCTCGGGAATCGCGCCGCAGTTGATCGTGATGAACGGCTTGCCGGTGCGCGGCGAGCGGTTGTGGATCTCGCGCGCGATCAGCTCCTTGCCGGTGCCGGTCTCGCCGGTGATCAGCACGCTGATGTCCGTCGGCGCGATCTTCTCGACCTTGCGGAACACCTGCTGCATCGGCTGCGACGTGCCGACGATCTCGCCGAACCGGTACTGCTCGAGCCGATGGTTCAGGCGCTTGTTGTCGTGGCGCAGCTCGTTCAGTAAGAGCGCGTTCGCGACGATCAGCGAGGCCTGCGAGCTGAACACCGTCAGCACGCGCAGCGTCTGGTCCGCGAACAGATCGCGGATCGAGTCGTTGCCGACGTAGATGATGCCGAGCAGGCGGCCGCGATCGAGGAGCGGCACGCAGATCACGCT
>JAEWJO010000022.1 GCA_023386455.1 Pseudomonadota bacterium
GTCGAGCAGGAGGAGATCGAGAGCGGCGAGCTCAACCTGATCCCCTACCTCGACATCGTCACGAACCTGATGCTGTTCCTGCTGTTCTCGATCTCGGCAGGCATCATCTTCACGCAGATCGACACCTCGCTGCCCGACAAGGCGCCGCCGCAGGTGTCGACGCAGCCGAGCCCGAACCAGAACCCCGACGAGCAGCCGCTCAAGCTCGTCGTGTCGATCACCCGCGACCGCATGTTCCTGTGGTCGATCTCCGGCCTCGAGGGCACGCTCGAGGCGCCGAAGGCGACGTTCCAGCGCACCGGCAAGGACGGCGACTCGTGCGACGGCAGCTACATGTGCGAGAGCAACTTCTGCCTCAACACGACGCAGAAGTGCGCGCCGAGCCCGCACAAGGATCTGCCGCTTCCGGTGTTCGACTACCGCGGCCTCTCGAACGCGCTGTTCGAGATCGCGAACCGTCGCTACGCCGGCAAGCAGCGCAAGGCAGACACCTACCAGGTCATCCTCATGGCCGATGGCGCGATTCCGTACAACACGATCGCGTCGGTGATGGCCGCGATGCGCTGCAAGCTGCCCGACTTCGGCAAGGAGACGAACGGCTGCGCGCTGCCGACCGAGGATCCGGATCTCAAGAAGGCGAAGGACCCGATCTCGCCTGACAAGCGCCTCTACGACACCGCGCGCGCGTCGTACGATCCCAAGACGATGGCGCTGTTCAGCGACATCCTGTTCTCCTCGGGGTTCGAATGAGGAGGGGCGCATGAGCTTCACGCAGCGCGAGGCGCGCAACCTCGTTCGCAAGGCGGTCAAGCGCGTCCCCGAGGGCGAGTCGATCCGCCACCTCAACATCATGCCGATGATGGACATGATGACGATCCTCCTCGTCGCGTTCATCTTCCAGATGGCGACGAGCGCGCTCGAGCTGACCGCCGGCACCGTCGAGCTGCCGCGCACCGCGACCGACGCGCCGCTGCCCGAGAAGGCGTGGACGCTGATCATCACGCCGACCGGCATCGTCGTCGAGGGCAAGTCGATCGTCTCCGTGAACAACGGCGACGTCGATGCGAGCGAGAAGGAAGGCGGCAGCCTCGGCATCAAGATCCCGCGCCTGTCGAACTTCCTCGCCTCGCTGCGCCAGGAAGAGATCAAGCAGATGCAGAGGGCGGGGATCGACCCTGCCAAGGCGCCGCCCCCCGAGCTCCTGATCATCGCCGACCGCACGACGCCTTACCGTCTCCTCATCGAGGTGATGTTCTCGGCAAAGCAGAAGGAAGCCGGCTACAAGCACTTCCGACTGATCGTTCAGAAGAACTTCGTGGTGAAGCCGCCCAGGTGACCGAGCGGCGGGCCGCCCTGGACCCGTCGCGGCACCACCCACGGGAGCACCCTGGCTCGACGGGGCGCTCGCGCTATAGTGGAGATCATGAAGTTCGTCGGCGAACGCCGTGCCCTCGCGGCCATCGTGCTCGCGTTCTGGTTCCTCATGTACCTCATGCAGGCGCTGCTCGGCGGCGGACCGCTCGGTCCCGTCCTGTACGCGCTCGCCGGTACATACGGCCTGGCGTTCTTCGCGCTGGTCGCCGGCTACTTCTGGGCGCGCTGGTATGCCGTCGGCGTCAACCTGTTCGGCCTCATCATCGGCGGCATCGGCCTCTGGCAGATGGGACCCGAGTTCCAGGTGCTGCTGATCGTGATCTCGCACCTGACCGCGACGGTCATGCTGTGGGGCGCGTCGATGAGCGAGGTCTACGACGGCCAGAGCGCGTGGCGCGAGCGGTACCACATGGACGACAGCGCCGTGCAGCGCCTCGGCCGCTCGGTCATCCGCGCCGGCGTCTCGCTCCCGATGGTCCTCATCTATGGCCTCGCGCCGAAGCAGCCCGCCGGGCTCGTCGCGTCGGCCGCGGTGATCGTCCTCGCGACGCTCGGTTTGCGCGCGCTGCTCCGCCTGCGGACCTGGGGCGTGCTCGCCCTCGGCGCTGCCGGCGCCGTGATGCTCGCGTTCGCCGGGATCGAGGGCGCCTCGCACAGCGCCGCCTATGCGCTGTCGCCTGCCCTCGCCGGCTCGCTGCTCGTGTTCGCCGCCGCGCCGTGGTTCGCTCCGGTCGCGCGCTGGCTGCGCGCGTAGATCGTCGACGTCGATCGGACCGTGGACTTGAACGCCCCCGTGGGCGTTTGATCGCCGCCGGCCGTCGCGATACCGTCGAGGCATGGGTCGCCTCCTGGGTCTCCTTTGCCTGGCGTTCGTGTTCGCCGCGTGTGCTCCGCTCTATGGCGGCAAGCCGGAGGGCCTGAAGAACCCGTCGCGCAAGAAGAAGCCGGCCGAGGCCGCGGAGGCCGCGCCCGAGATCAAGTACGTCGACGACTGCAACGCGAACTTCAGCGACGATCCGAAGAAGGCGCACCCGCAGACGCCGATGTCTCGCCAGCTCTACGACGCCGGCGAGAGCGCGCTCGATCAGTCGGACAAGGCGAAGGAAGACTCGATGAAGGTCAGCCTCCTCAAGGAGGCGATCGACAAGTATCGCAACGCGCTCATCAAGGACCCGTACAACGTCCCGGCGACGCTGAAGCTCGCCGTCGCGTACGACCGCGTGCTCCGCAAGGGCTGCGCGATCGCCATGCTGAAGCGCCTCGCCTCGCTCTCGAACAACCCGAAGTGGGCGAGCGAAGCCAACCGCAACATCGACGCGATCGACGCGAACGCCCAGTGGTTCAAGGGCTACCGCAAGGACGCGATGGCCGCCGTCGGCCGCTGAACGAAAGCACCATGAAACTCGCACTCGCCTTTGCCTTCGCTAGCTCGCTCCTCGCCGGCTGCCACGAGAAGCAGGAGATCACCGCGCCGCCGCCGCCACTGCGCCCCGAGCCGGAACCCAAGGCGGACGATGCCGCGGCCAAGGACTGCGAGCCGACCGAGCCGTCGATGGAGCTGAAGCCGATCTCGTTCGACGAGCGCTCGATCCCCGAGGGCATGCGCCTCGCCGACCAGGCCTACGCCAAGCTCAACAGCGCCAACAGCGCCGAGGTCGATCGCCTGACGCGCGAGCAGTACCAGTCGGACGCGGTCAATGACTTCATCACGTCGCTCGCCGCCGACCCGTACAACGTCAAGGCGACGTACGGCCTCGCCGCCGCCTACGCGAAGATCGGCCGCAAGCAGTGCTCGATCAACCTGCTCACCCGGCTGCTCCAGATGCGTCCGCATCCGAGCAAGAAGGGCGAGGTCGAGCAGGCGATCGACAAGCTGCTCGGCCGCCGCCAGGCGCTGGATCCGGACTTTGCTGATATGCGACGCGACGGTCGCTTCCGCGAGCTGATCGCGAAGATGTGCGCGGACACGAACGATCCGAGCTGCGTCTACGGCGCGGCGAAACAGCCGTGATTCATTGAAGATGGCGCCCGCGTCCCGGGCGCTACCTGCGGTCGCTTTCGGCCGTAGGCTGTCAGGCCGCCATCCCTTTACCCCGGCCCGCGTGGACGGTATGAAGTGGGCCTCCATGCGTACCGCCATCTGCGCCGCCCTGGTCCTCCTGCCCGCCTTCGCCACCGCCCAGCCGAAGGTGCAGGCGGCCGACGCGGCAGCCGGCGCTGGCCCCAAGGGCAAGAGCGCGCCGCCGTGCGGAGCCAAGCTCCTGCCGCTCGTGCTCGGCAACACCTGGACGTACGCGCCGATCCCGTCGCCGCAGCCGCCGACGGATCAGATCAAGCGCATCTCGCCGACGCAGCCCAAGCAGATCGTGATCACCGTCAAGGACGTCCAGGCGAGCAAGGCCGAGACCGTCGTGACGCTCGAGGAGAAGATCACGATCGATCGCACGCTCGATCCGAAGAAGCCGCTGCTCGACGAGTACACGTACACCTCGACGGTGACGTGCAACGACAAGAAGTTCGACATCTCGCCGAACAGCTTCCTCTTCGCCGGCGAGCCCGGCGGCGTGTTCGGTCTCGAGATCACGCAGCTCGAGCACGTGAAGGGCACGAGCCTCTCGCTCAAGAAGGGCGGCGTCGGCACCGCGCAGTGGGGCGAGGACCTGAAGATGACGTGGGCGCGCAAGCCGACCGAGGGCTCGGGCGCCAAGCTCGGCAGCGGCAAGCTCGAGCTCGAGCGCCGCTTCACGCCGCAGGATCCGGAGCCGATCGCGACGAAGCAGGGCGTGTATCGCTCCGAGAAGCTCGGCCTCATCACGACCGGTCGCGTGACGCTCGACGACGCGTCGCCGACCACGAAGCCGATGGAGCTGCCGGCGAACTGGTACAGCCAGCTGTGGCTCGCCGACGGCGTCGGCCTCGTGCAGTCGCTCAACAGCTACGCGCACATGTATCAGCTGACCGAGTCGACGCTGAAGTGAAGCGCGCGCTCTGGCGCGTCACCAAGCCGCTGCGCGACCGCGTCCGCGCCGGTCATCCATGGGTCTACGACCGCGCGCTCGCCAAGCCGTCGGGCATCGCGACCGGCGATCTGGTGACGCTCGTCGACGAGAAGGGCCCGCTCGCGACCGCGCTCGCCGATCCGAGCTCGCCGCTCGCAGCGCGCGTGCTCGATCTCGATCCCGGCGCATCGTGCGACGGCGCGTGGG
>JAEWJO010000043.1 GCA_023386455.1 Pseudomonadota bacterium
CGCGTGATCGGCTGGCTCGCCGTCGCCGCGCTCGGGTTCGCGTGCTCGCTGCTCGCGAAGGAGGCCTACATCGGGCTGCCGGTCGTGGTCGCGGCCGCGCTCGTCGCCGGCGGCAGCCTGCGCGCGCGCTGGTGGATCCCGGTGGCGCTCGCCGGCGTCGCCGCAGCCTACCTCGGCGTCCGTGCCGCGCTCGTCACCGCGACGTCGGGCCAGGCGCTCGGGGCCGCGATCCTCGACCTGCCCGGCGTGTGGCTCGAGTACCTGCGCATCGTCGTGCTGCCGTTCGACCTGTCGACCGAGCGCCTGCGGCACCCGGCGTTCGTCGTCCCGGGGCTCGTCATCACCGTGCTCCTCGTCGTCGCTGCCGTCGTCGCGCACCGCCGGGGTGGCGTGCCGCGCGAGCTCCGCGTCGCCGCGTTCGGCCTCGTCTGGATGGCCGTCCTCGTGGCCCCCGCGAGCGTCGCGGTCCACGGCAACGGCGTCGTCGCCGACCGCTACTTCTACGCGCCGCTGTTCGGCCTCGCGCTCGCGCTGACAGCGCTCGCCCGCCAGGCGATCGCGCACCGGCGCAGCCTCGCCCGCCCGCTCGCCGCCGCCGGCGCACTGGCGGCCCTGCTGTGGCTCGCCGTCGCGTGGCGCCAGGTGCTGGTCTGGCGCGACAACGCGACGCTCTACGCCCACGCCGTCGAGATGACGCCGGAGAGCTCGATGGCGCAGTACCGCGTCGGCTACCTGCTCGCGCAGGCCGGCGCGTGGCCCGACGCGATCGACCGGTTCGAGGCCGCCGTCACGCGCGACCCTGACAACGTCCTCGCGCTCAATAACCTCGGGGTTGGCCTGCTGCGAACCGGCCAGCCCGCGCGTGCCGAGACGCCGCTCGCGCACGCCGTCGAGGTCAACCCGGCCTACTTCCGCGCCTGGCTGAACCTCGGCCTCGCCCGCTGGGAAGCCGGTGATCGGGCGCGGGGCTGCGAGGCGATCGAGCGCGCGCTCGCGATCAACCCGGGCTACGCCGCCGCTGCTGTCGAGAGGCAGCGGCGCTGCGCTAGCTCTCCGCGCGCGCCTTGAAGTCGGCGATCGTCTTCGCGAGCCCGGTCGCGAGGTCGATCTTCGGTGCCCAGTCGAGCAGCGCGCGCGCCTTCGTCGTGTCCGGGCACCGCCGCGTCGGATCGTCGGCCGGCAGCGGCATCGTCACGAGGTCGACCGTCGAGCCGATCATCGCCCGGATCGTCCTCGCGATCTCGCCGATCGTCACCTCCGCAGGATTGCCGATGTTGACCGGGCTCGAGTCGGTCTCGACGTTCATGAAGCGGACGAGCGCCTCGATCAGGTCGTCGACGTAGCAGAACGAGCGCGTCTGCGCGCCGTCGCCGTAGATCGTCATCGGCTCGCCACGCAGCGCCTGGACGATGAAGTTCGAGACGACGCGGCCGTCGTCCTCCTGCATGCGCGGGCCGTACGTGTTGAAGATGCGAGCGATGCGGACCTGCACGCCGTACTGGCGCGCGTAGGACACCGCGAGCGCTTCGGCGCAGCGCTTGCCCTCGTCGTAGCAGGCGCGCGGCCCGATCGGGTTGACGTCGCCGCGATAGGTCTCCGGCTGCGGGTGGATCGCCGGATCGCCGTAGACCTCGGACGTCGACGCCAGCAGGATCCGCGCGCCGACCTCGCGGGTCATGTCGAGCGCGTTGAGCGTGCCGGCGACGCAGGTGCGGATCGTGCGGACCGGGTTCTTCTGGTAGTGCACCGGCGACGCGGGGCACGCGAGGTGGAACACCTGGTCGACCTCGACGACGAACGGCTCGTTGACGTCGTGGCGCAGAAACTCGAAGCGGCGGTTGCCGAGGAGCTTCTCGATGTTGCGATGACTACCCGTGTACAGGTTGTCGAGGCAGATCACGCGATGCCCGTCGGCGAGCAGGCGTTCGCAGAGGTGCGAGCCGAGAAACCCGGCACCTCCCGTGACCAGGACGCGTTTCGATTTCACGCGCCTGATCGTAACAGCACAGCCGAGCGAGGAAGACGCCGGCTACTTCGGAATGCGATCCGAGTAATCCTTGATCTGCTTCTCGGTCGCGTCCGCCTTGATATCGACGGCGAACGTCTCCTTGATCCCGAACTCGTTGTTGACGAGCGTGATCTTGTGCTTGCCCGCGGAGAGCTTGATGTCGCGCTGCGGCGTCTGCAGGCCGGTCGCCTTGCCGTCGATGAAGATGTCGCACGGCGGCTTGCTGCCGAGGAGCAGCGTGCCCTGGCCCGCGGCGGCCGGCTCGGTCTTGGGCTCCGTCTTCGGCTCCGTCTTGGGCTCGGTCTTCGGCTCCGTCTTGGGCTCGGTCTTCTCGGGCCGCGTCACCGGGACCTGCGTCTGCGTCTTCTGCGTCCGCGGCTCGGTCTTGGGCTCGGTCTTCGGCGCGACGGCGACCGTCGAGCCCGCCTTCTCGAGCGTGACGTTCACCTTCTCCTCGTTGCCGCCCGCGAACATGATCGGCTGGTTGCGCGAGACAAAGCCGGGCTTCTCGAACAGCACCTGATAGGTCTTGCGCGGATCGAGCTTGTACTTCGCGGGGCTCGGGCCGAGCGTCTCGCGCTTGCCGTCGACGATCAGCGAGACCGTCGCGCCCGCCGGATCGCTCTCGAACACGCCGCTGATCTCGAGCGGCTGGAGGACGATCTCGACCTTCGGCGCGTGGCCGAGCTCGACGGTGACCGACTGGTTCTGGCTGAGAAAGCCTGCGGGCGCATCGATCTCGACCGTGTGGACGCCCGGCGCGATGCCGCGCACGCGCGACGGAAGCTTCGTCGTGCGCGCCTCGCCGTCGAGCCGCCACGTCATCGTGCCCGGCGGGTTCACGTACAGATCGAAGCCGGTGTTCGGGTCCTCGGCGCTGGTCGGGGTCGGGCCGGTCGGCGCCGGCTGCGTGCCGGTCGCCTGCGTCTCGCCGGCAGCGGTCGCCGGCGGCTTCTGCGGGTCCTTGTTGCCCGTCATCGTGATGATGACGACCGCCGCGACCACCGCGACGGCGGCGCCGCCGATCGCGATGTAGAGG
>JAEWJO010000557.1 GCA_023386455.1 Pseudomonadota bacterium
CGTCCACGCGTCCTCGCCGGCCGCCCAGTCGTGGGCGTCGTACAGCGCGAACGCCTTCGTGCGCGCGGCGTCGCGCTCGCCGGCGAGCCCGCGAGCTGCGTCGAGCGACGTCGTCGCGTCGGCGAGCTGGCGCGCGATCACGCGCTCGAGATCGTGGCGAGCGCGCGCGCGGAGGATGGCGAACGTCGTGATCGTGCCGGCGGCGAGGAGGGCAGCGCCGGCGGCGAGCAGGACGCGCCGGCGCAGGATCGCCCGGCGGCCGGCCGTGAGGAACGCGGCCTCGCGCGGCGCGAGCGACGCGGGATCGAGTGCCTTGGCCTCGGCGAGCTTGCGCGTGCTCCACAGGAGGTCGCGCGCCTCGCCCGCGCGTTCCCACTCCGCCGCCGCGTGCTCGACACCGCGACGGACCGCATGATCGGCTGCGGTCTGCTCGAGCCACCGCTGCAGCGTCGACCAGCTCGCGAGCAGCGCCTCGTGCGCGATCTCGTAGGCGCCGTCCTGCGTGTCGTTCGCGACGACGATGCGGCCTCGCACGAGGACCTCGAGCGCGGCCCGATCGGTGCGATCGCGAAGCAGCTCGCCGGCGGCGCGGCGCGCGCGGGTGCGCTCCGCGGTGACGAGCCGGAGCAGGATCTGGCGCGCGGCCTCGCGGCCCTGCGCATCGAGGCCGGCGAGGATGCGATCGGCGTGACGGGTCAGCGCGCCCTCGCCGCCTCCGAGCGCGGCGAGCGCACCGCTCGGGATCGTGCCGGTCTCGACGTCGCGCGCGTCCCACAGCTCGGCGAGCGTGAACTGGAGGAGCGGGAGCCCGCCGGGCGCACTCTCGGTCTGCTCGACGAGCGCGTCGACGAGCGTGTCGGACTCGAAGCGCACGCCCTTCGCGGCCGCCGGGCGCACGATCGCCTCGCGGATGCGATCGCCGGCGAGCGGGCGCAGGAAGTACAGGCCGCGACCCATGTCGTCGCCGAGCCCGGGCAGCATCGCGAGCCGCGAGAGGTAGTCGGAGCGCGCGGTCGCGAGCACGCGCACCGCGGGCGAGCGCTGCCCGAGCGCGGCGAGCGCGGACGCGAAGATGCGCGCGTCGGCCGGCGTCGACAGGGTCTGCAGCTCCTCGAGCTGGTCGACGAACACGAGCAACCGCTTCACGCCCGCATCGAGGTTCGGGCTCGAGCCGCGTGCGGGGATGGCGGGCTCGTCGGAGGTGCGCTGGCGGATCGCGCGGGCCGCGTCGTCCGGGGAGGTGCGCAGCAGCCGCTCGAGCTCGTCCTCGGCGAGGCCAGACCACGGCGCGAGCGCCGCCGCGAGCGCGTGAACCGGCCGGCGGCCCGGGATGACGTCGACGCGCGTCCAGCCATCTTGCTCGACGAGCCACGGCAGCACGCCGGCGCGGCACACCGACGACTTGCCGGTGCCCGAGTCTCCGCCGACGACGATCAGCGGCTCGGCGCGGACGCGGTCGACGAGCTCGCGGATCTCGCCGCGGCGCCCGAAGAACAGCGAGCCGTGCGTGCTGTCGAACGCCGCGAGCCCGCGATACGGATTGCCGCCGGGGACGTCGTCGTCGCGTCGCGGTGCGGCCACCTCTTCGAGCGCGACGAGCAGCGCGTCGGCGGACGCGAACCGCGCACCGGCATCTCGCTCGACGAGCCGATCGATGATCGCCGCGAACGCCGGGTCGACGTCGTCGATCACGTCGCCGAGCCGAGGGACGTCGCGCGTCCTGACGACATCGGCGAGGTCGGCGGCGGGCACGCCGCGATGCGGAGCCGTACCGGCGACGAGCTCGTACAGCAGGATCCCGAGCGAGTAGAGGTCCGAGCGGCGGGTCGCCGGATCGCCGTCCCAGATCTCGGGCGCCGCGTAGAGCGGCGTGCCTTCGACGCGCGCGTTCGGCGTGCCACTGCCGAACGTCAGCGACTCGCGCTGGAACGAGGACGCGGTCGCATCGAGTGCGGCGAGGTGCGTCGCCGGGCGGTCGGTCGTCGGCGAGCTCGCGCGCTCGAGGCGCGGCGGCATCACCGGCTCGTCGATCACGCCGCCGTCGACGACGACCGCGAGACCGAAGTCGAGCAGCTTGCCGCGGCCGTCGTCGGTGATCATCGCGTTCGCAGGTTTGACGTCGCGGTGCAGGACGCCGCAGCGGTGCGCGGCCGCGAGCCCGCGCGTCAGATCGATCGCGAGCCCGAGCGCCTGGCGCCACGCCACCGGTCTCGGCAGCTCGTCGAGCGAGCGACCGCGGACGTACTCGGAGACGAGGTACGGGTGGCCACCGACCTCCGCCGCGCGATAGATCGCGACGACGTTGGGGTGATGGAGTCTCGCGATCGCGCGCGCCTCCTCGAAGAATCGCTCGCGCACCGCGGGATCCTCGGCGGCACGCGGGAACTTCACCGCGACCGGCCGATCGAGCAGCGAGTCGTGCGCGAGGTAGACCTGTCCCATCGCGCCGTGCCCGAGCGGTTGCACGAGCCGGTACTCCTCGAAGCTATCGGGTGGGCTCCACTCCCCTTCGGACATGCCGCTCTCGTCGACGATGATACCCGAGTGGGTGGGCCGTGATGGTGTGCGAATGGCACCGAACGTCGACGGCGAACCGCCGCAGAATGTTGCAGATCGTGCGTTCTCGACACGCTCGGGAATTCCCGTGCGCGAGCGCTCGGTGACGGACACCCGGCCGGCTGGCTGATAGCCTCGCGACCGTGAACGAGGAGCAGCGATCGGCGGCGGCGGGCGCGCGTGCCGCGATCGAGTCGGGCGCGCTGCGCGGTGCCGCGCTGCTCGCGCAGATCCTCGCGATTCCGTTCGTCGACCGCGACGCGTGGGTCGACCTCGCGCTCGGAATGCCGGTGCCGCCGGCCGACGCCGAGCTGCCTCGCGGCGCGGTGCCGTACCTGCCGTGCGGTGTCGAGGAGATCATCGCGGCGATCCGCGAGGTGCCCGTCTCGGCCGGCGACGATCTGGTCGATCTCGGATCGGGACTCGGCCGCGTCCTCATCCTCGCGCATCTGCTCTCGGGGGCGCACGGCCGAGGGATCGAGATCCAGGACCACCTGGTCGCGGCTGGACGCGCGCGCTGTGCCGACCTCGGTCTCACCGGCGTCGAGCTCGTCCACGGCGATGCAGCGGAGACCGAGCTCGACGGCTCGGTCTTCTTCTTCTACGCCCCGTTCAACGGCGAGCTGCTCGCCCGCGTCGCCCGGCGTCTCGAGGAGGTCGCACGTCGCCGCCCGATCGTCGTGTGCGCGGT
>JAEWJO010000112.1 GCA_023386455.1 Pseudomonadota bacterium
AGCGTGATCCCCAGGATGTACGCGCGCGCGGTCGGAACGGGCGTGATCGAGCCGCTGACGACGACCTCGTGGACGTGGCGTGCCTCCGCGGCGAACAGCCGCGATCCCGCGCGGAACACGAGCAGCGCCCGCAGGTCGCGCTCGCCTTCCACGATCTCGGCCGGCGGTTGATTCGCGACGGCGACGAGCTCGCGGAGCTTCTCGTTGTCGGTCGTCATCGCATTCTCCTGAACGCGCGCCCGACCTCGTCGACGACGGCGTCGAGCCCGCTCTCCTTGGACACGTAGCCATCCGCCTTCGTCTCGCGCTCGATCTCCACGAGCTCGTCGTCCGTAAGGCCCGAGAACAGCACGAGCTGCAGCGCGCGAGATCCGGCCGCGGCGCGAAGCCGCGTGCACAGATCGCCGGGTGTCGTATCGGGCATGTGGACGTCGACCAGCACGACGTCCGGCGCGAAGCGCGCGACGGCCTCGACCGCGCTGCTCGCGTCCTCGACGCACCTTGCCTCGAACGACGCGCGCTCGAGCGCGTCGCAGACGACGCTGGCGTTGAGCGAGCTATCGTCGACGATGAGGACCCTGCGAGGTCGCGGTGCCGCGGGTGCTCGCTCGAGGGCATCGACCGCGCGCGCGAGCTCTCGCAACGTGCGCGCGCACGCCGACACGGCGGCATGCTCGCGATCCATGAGCCGCGCCTGCTCCGTGCCACGGCGCGCGAGGTCGGCGATCGCGGCGAGTCCCAGGGTGTCTGCTTCCGATGCGAGCGAGGTCAGCTCCGCGGCAACGCGCGCAGCATTCTCGGACGTTCGTCGGCTCGCCAGCTCCAGCGCGGTGCGCACGTGCTCGCGGGCTGTTGCCGGGAACGTCGAACGGGGACGGAGCGGGACTTCGTTCATTCACTCCCTGGGAGCGGTTGCGTGGCGCACGTGAGTCGAAATTGTCACAGGGCGTACGGCGCTGTATCCACGGCCAGCCTGCGCGGCTACTTGAGGACTTCCGCGATCGCGAGCAGGCGGGAATCCAGATCCATCCCGGCCGCGCGAGCGGACGCGAGGTTGATCGTGATCCCCGGCGAGCTGCCTTTGACATAAGCAGCGATCGCGAGTCCCTGCCGAGCGAGGTCGCGATCCCCGCACAGCGTCGGAACGCCGTGCTTCGATGACTGGGACTTGATATCGGCGAGCCGCGACTCGAGTCCCGGTGAGACGTAGACCGCGGCGACCTTCGACAGCTCGCTCGACGGCCACGAGTCCTTGTACGCGACGGACTTCACCACGATCGGCAGGTCCTGGACCTTCATCTTCTTGCTCAGCGAGACGAGCGCATCCTTGAGCGCGTCGGCCGCCTGGACCGATGCGTCGGACGAGGCGTCGTACAGGAGCGCGATCACCGCGCTATCGCCGGAGCGCTGCTTGAGCGCGCGATCGTAGCCAAGGACGCGAAGATGGATCGCTGCCTCGAGCGGCGCACTCAGGCGCTCCGCGCGAGCAGACGGTGCAGAGAACAGAAACGCCGCGATGCCCAGGGCAACTGCAACGCCACGCAGGATCGAGCGGTTGTGATTCATACCAAGCAAGGTTCGAGACGTTCAGTCAGTGGTGCAAATTCACCCGTCCCCGTCCCGGCGCCACACTAACACAGTGGAAGTAGCCCAAGAAATGCAGTGTTCTCACGCTGCCGGGCTGGATGTAGGTGCCACGAGCTCGATGGCGCTCTTCAGCTCGGTCAACGATGCGAGGAGCGCGTCGGCATCCGCGTCGCTGCGGGAGCTCCGCAGGCGCTTCGCGTGTTCCTCACCTGTTCGGGCAAGGTTCACGATCGCGGCGAGCCCGAGCAGGCCCGCCTCGCCGGCGATCGCGTGGAGCTCGCGCGCGATCGTCGGCACTCCGTCGGGGGATCGCTGACTCGCGAGCGCGAGGGTCTTGGCGATTCGCGTCTTCGCGATGGCGGCGAACTTCGGCATGAACGTGGCGATCAGATCGTCCATCAGACAGCAGCCTCCGGGCCTGCTTCGAGGGCTTGCTTGCAGCGGCGCACGAGCTCGGTCATCCCCGCATTCTTCTGGATGTACCCCGCGGCGCGCGATCGCTCGGCCCGGGTTGCGAGCTCGTGCTCCTCGAGGCTCGAGACGAGCAGGATCGGGATCCGCACGCCGTGGCCTTCGCGGAGCGTCAGCACGACGTCGTCGCCAAACGCCTCGGGCATCTGGACGTCGATCAGGATCAGATCGGGATCGAGCGAGCCGCGGTGCTGCTCGAACGTCGCCAGGTCCTCGGCGATCGCCACGGTGAACCCGGCCGACTCGAGCGCCGCGCGCGTCAGCTCGAGGACCATCGGGCTGTCGTCGAACACGAGGATGCGCTTCTTCGCCGGCGCGGCGCTGGCGTCCCGGCCCTGGTTCAGGATGCGCAGCGTGTTGAACAGGTCGCGGAACACGAGCGGCTTGTCGAGGAACAGGTCGGCGCCCGCCGCGAGCGAGGCCTCGCGGGCATCTCGGCCGCCGACGCTGACCGCGACGATCGGCAGCGTGGCGAGTCGCGTGTCGGCGCGCATGCGCTCGATCAGGTCGGCGCCGGTATCCGTCGGCAGGTAGTAGTCGACGATCGCGAGGTCGTACGGCGTCTTCGCGAGATGTCGCCATGCATCGTCGACGGACTCCGCATGGTCGACGTGATAGCCGCCGCGCGCCGCGAAGAACACGCGCAGGCCGTAGTCGAAGACGTCGCGGATGAAGTCGTTGTCCTCGACGAACAGGATGCGATAGGCGCCGACCGCGGCGTGGCTGCCGTCGCTCGCGCGGTCGAGCAG
>JAEWJO010000230.1 GCA_023386455.1 Pseudomonadota bacterium
GGCCGCGGCCGACAAGCTCGCCACCGAGCAAGCCGCGAAGGACAAGGCGGCCGCCGACAAGGCCGCGAAGCTCGCCGCCGAGCAAGCCGCAAAGGACAAGGCGGCCGCCGACAAGGCCGCGAGGCTCGCCGCCGAGCAAGCCGCAAAGGACAAGGCAGCCGCCGACAAGGCCGCGAGCGTTGCCGCCGACAAGGCGGCGCGCGAGAAGGCCGCGGCCGACAAGGCGAGCCGCGTGGCCGCGACCACCAAGGCGAAGCCCGCTGCAGCATCGGCTGCGAAGGACGGCGAGACTGCCTCGATCGAGCAGCTGTTCAGCGCCGGCAACTACCCGAGCACGAACATGGCGTGCACGAGCAACGACGTGTTCACCGCGCTCCGCCTGAAGCTGTGTGCGCTGTCCGCGTGCCACACGAGCAACACCGCGCTCGCGAAGCGCTGGCTGAACGCGATCTCGAAGTCGTCTCGCGACGAGGTGATCGCGCAGTGCAAGGCGCTCGGCGTCGAGCTCGGCGAGGCGCCGCCGGCAGACGCACCCGCACCCGCGCCCGCCCCGCAGCCATAGAGCTGATCGCACCGCCCGTGTATCGTCGCGGCATGCGAGGTGTGTTGCTGGTCGTCATCGCGGGCTGCGTCGTGAACCCCAACGGTCCGGTGGGGCCACGGCCGCAGTCGGCCCCGAGTGGAACGTACGAGAGCGGCGCGCCGGCGGCGCCCGCGAGCGCCGGCGGTGCGCCCACCGCGGACGGCGGACATAGCGCGCCGGCGAATCCCGGTGCCGCGCCCGGCTCGCTCGGTGGTGCGCCAGGTGTCGGAAGCGCGAGCGGCTGCTTTGCCGGGAACTGGCGCGGCGCACTCGATCGCGGCGGCGCGAAGTACAAGCTGCGCGTCGACCTTCGCCAGTCCGGTGCGCAGCTGACCGGCACGCTCGAGCTGCGGGGTTACGAGGGCATCGCGGGCACCGCGAAGCTCGCGGGCACGGCCGACTGCGCCGCGCAGACCGCGACGTTCGAGAGCACCTCGACGACCGGAGAGGCGATGCCGTCGAAGTACACGATCAAGCTGCTGCACCGCCCCGGATACCCGCTGAACTTCGAGGGCACGTTCACGTGCGCCGATCCGAGCTGTAGCCAGGCCGAGATCAGCGGCGAGCTCGAGACCGCGTACTGAGCGGTTACTCGACCATGTCGCCGTAGCGGTAGTAGTCGTAGCCGCCGTAGCCAAGGCCGCCGTACGCGCCGGCCGCACCGGCGAGCTTCGTCACGATCTGCTCGCTGCGCTCGTCGAGGTCGGTGCCACGCACGCGGAGCTGGCTCGCCGCGATCGCCTTGAGATCGTCGGTCGCGCCCGGGTCATTGATGATCTGCGTCAGTGCGGAATCGACCTCGGTGCCGCCGTTGTAGGAGGACTGGATCGCGACGCGCGCGACCTGGGGATCGCTGTCGCGCATGAGGCGCGCGAGCTGCTGGCTGGCACGCGCGTCGTCCATCGACGCGAGGCCACCGATCGCCGCGATGCGATCCTCGGTCTTGCCGGTGCGCGTCGCGTCGAGGATCGCCTGCTGCGCGCGCTCGCTGCCGACCTGGCCGAGCGTCGAGAGCGCCATCGCGCGGACCTGCGCGTCGCCGTCGCGCGTGAGGCGCAGCAGCGTGTCGGTCGATTGATCGTCGGCGTTCTGCCCGAGCGACGAGATGGCGGCGATCTTGACGCTCGGGTCCTTGGACTCGAGCGCCTTGCCGAGCAGGCGCCGGGCCTCGGTGGTGCCGGCCGAGGCGAGCTGCCAGACGACCGAGCTTGCGTTGCCGCTCGGGTCCTTGCTGTCGAGCATCTCCTCGGCGAGGCGCATGCCCTCGGGTGCGCCCTGCTGGATGAGCTGCTGCATGACCTGCATCTTGACGCCGGGGTTGTCGCGCGCGGCGGCCAGGAGGGCGGCCTTCGTCGAGTCGTTCAGGCCCATCTGACCGAGCGCGCCGGCGGCGACGGACGCGAGGTCCTTGTCCTTGCCGGTGAGCGCGACGATGAGGGCCTGGCGGGCGTCGTCGCTGCCGACGCGGCCGAGGACGGAGGCGGCGTAGTTCGCCTCGTCGCGGCGGCCCGAGAACAGCGCGTCGGAGAGCAGCTGGTTGACGGCGGCGTCGGACGGGTGCGACTGCGCGAGCATCTCGAGCGCCTGGACGCGCGACTGGCCGCGCGCCTTCGACGCGATGTCGAGCAGCGCATCGAATGCCTTCGGCGTGCCGGCGTCGCCGAGGATGCGCATCGCCTCGTAGCGCTCGTTGCGCGAGCCCTTCGCGGCGAGGTCGATCGCGAGCTGGACGGCCTCGGGGTTGCCGGCCTTGACGAGCCGCGGCAGGACGGCGCGACGGTCGGCGGACGTCCCCTGCTTGACGACGCTGAGCAGCGCCTGGTCGACGTCCTCGCCCTGCATCTGCGCGAGCTGGTAGAGCGCGCCCGTCATCTGCGCGCGATCGGAGAGCGCGGCCTCGATGAGGAGCTCGCGCGCTTCGGCGCCGCCGAGGTTCGCGAGTGCCTGCGCCGCGGAGGATGCCGCCTGACGATCGCCGGCCTTCAGGATATCGCCGAGGACCGCGACGGCCTTGTCGCCGCCGATCTCGCCGATCGCGTTGACCGCGGCCCAGCGTGCGTTCTGGCCACCCTGGAGCGCGGCCTCGCGCAGGACCGGCAGCGCGGCGTCGCCGGCGTGGCCGAGCGCCGAGAGCGCGGCGTTGACGAGCTGCGGATCGCCGGACTTCACGATCGACTTCAGGCGCGCGAGGAGCGCGTCGTCGACGGTGTCGATCGAGGACAGCGCGGCGGCGGCGATGCGCGAGTCGGTCGAGTCGACGAGCTTGCGCAGCGCGGCCTCGGAGGTCGGCGTCGCGGCGTTGCCGAGCGCGTAGACGGCGGTCGACGCGACGTTGTAGTCCGGCATCGACGCGAGCTCGATGAGCCGCGCGACCGCGTTGTCGGTGCCGAGGACACCGAGCGCACCGATCGCGTAGCTCTGCGCCGGATCGCCGGCCTGTCGCGTGAGCTCGACGAGGACCTTCTCGGCGCGCACGCTGTGGGTCGCGCCGAGCGCGCTGATCGCGGAGGACCGGATCGCCGGGCGATCGTCCTTCGTCGAGGCGACGAGGATCTCGATCGCCTTCTCGGTGCCGATGTGACCGAACGCGCCGAGCATCGCCTCGGGCACGCCGCGGCGGGTATCCTCGAGGAGCGGCGCGAGCGTCTCGACGGCGTCGTCATCACCGACGGCGCCGAGCTTCTCGGCGAGCAGCTGGACGTCACGGACCGACTTCGCCGTGAGGATGCGATCGACGAGATCCTTCTGCGAGATCCCGATCGCTTCGGGGCTGACGTGGATCGGCCGGCGGAACGAGGCAGGGAGCGACCCGCGCGGTGCGGTGGCGAGCTTGGCCGGGGCGTTGTGGTCGGCCCCGCTGCGGTGCGCACGCACGGTGGCAACACCTGCGAGGGCAGCAAACAGGGCACAGCTCAGCTTCCAGCGAGTCAGAGTGGTCACAGGTGCTCCTAAACAGGGTCTCGATCTGTGTGTGTCTAACGAACGCTGTTTGGTAACGATCCATTCCGCGTCGGTCGTCAGGGAGATGTAAGGAAGCGCAGCAAGGACCGCGATTTAGCCGGTCGCGGTTTCGACGGCGCGAGGGAAGATCGGCCGGCGGGTGGCGTAGCGGTGTGGGGGTTGGCGCGCGTGGGCAGCGCACCTGGTGGAGCCAGCGCGCGCGGCGCGGTCGCACAAAATCGGCGCGCCCGCAAACGCCCAGCGAGCGCGTGCGCTCGTTCTCGATGTCAGATCAGAAGCACGTCGTCGATCGATTGACGGTCCAGGCGTCGTCCGTAGACTAAAAACCATGTTGACGGCAGAGCAGACCAACGAGCTCCGAACTCGCTTGCAGGCGGACCTGACCCGGCTCGCCGATCATGCGCACGCGGGTCTCGAATTCACGATGGACCGCGACCGCGATCGCGTCGGTCGCGACTCGATGGACGAATCGACGGAGGAGGAGATGTACTCCACCCAGCTCCGCCTCCACGACCGCGAGACCTTCCTGCTCGGCAAGATCCAGGAGGCGATGCGGCGCCTGGAGGCCGGCGAGATCGACGAGTGCGAGGAGTGCTCCGAGCCGATCGGCTTCAAGCGCCTCATGGCCCGGCCCGTCACGACGCTCTGCTTCGAGTGCAAGACGGCCCGCGAGCAGGTCGAGGCCGACGAGCGCCCCGAGTAGCCCTGCCGCCCCCGCTCCTGCCCGCCAGCTGCACCCGATTCACCCCGCCGGGCCTCTGCCCCCGGCGCAGACTGGGCGATTCACCGATCCCACCCGGCAAGGTGATCGTCGCCCGCGGCGAATAGTCCCGCCCTTTTGCTAGCCTGCGCCGTCCTCTGGTACTATTTCGACCGTCGGGGATGCGCGACCGTTACACGATCACCGAGAGACTCGACCACGGTGGAATGGCCGAGGTCTTCCGCGGCGTGGCCGAGTCGATGGAGGGGTTCAAGAAGAGCGTTGCGATCAAACGCATCCTCCCGAACCTCACCAAGAACGACAAGTTCGTCAAAATGTTCCTCGACGAGGCGCGGCTGTCGCTGTTCCTCCAGCACGCCAACATCGTCCAGGTCTTCGACATCTCGAGGACTCCCGACAACGCGTACTTCCTCGTCATGGAGTACGTCGATGGGTGCAACCTCAAGTCACTCATCGAGCGGCAGAAGCAGAAGAACCGGCGGACCGAGATCGCCCACTCCATCTACATCATGATGGAGTGCTGCAAGGCGCTGAACTACGCGCACTTCCTCGACAACCCCGAGACGAACGAGCCGCTCGGCATCGTTCACCGCGACATCTCGCCGCCGAACATCCTCCTGTCGAAGAACGGCGAGGTGAAGCTCGTCGACTTCGGCCTCGCGAAGGCAAACAGCCAGATCGAGTCGACCGACCCCGGCGTCGTCAAAGGCAAGTTCAGCTACCTCTCGCCCGAGGCGGCGAGCGGCCTCGAGGTCGATCACCGCGCGGACGTGTTCGCGGTCGGCATCATCCTCTGGGAGATGTTCACCGGCCGCCGCCTGTTCTACGGCGACACCGACTACCAGACGGTCGAGCTCGTCCGCCAGGCGCGCGTCCCGTCGATCGCCGCGCTGAACCCCGAGATCGAGCCCGAGCTCGAGGCGATCGTGCGCAAGGCGCTCGCGAAGGACGCCAACGATCGCTACCAGAGTGCCGCCGACCTCGGCGACGCGCTCGCCGGATATCTGTTCAGCCGCCGCATGAAGGTGACGGCGCGCGACATCGCCAGCCTCGTGCGCGACGCGCAGGTCGAGATGATGCGCAAGCGCTCGGCCGAGCCGAAAGAGTCGCTGATCGACGCGCTCATCCTCGACGAGATGCAGAAGATGACGTCGCTCGTCGACGGCGAGAAGTCCCCGGCCGACAGCGGTGCCGAGGGCTCGATGAGCCTCGACCCGGGCAACTTCGTCGACACCTCGAACTGGGTCGGCGAGCTCGGCATGCAGAGCCAGCAGCAGCCGGCGCACAAGCGCGCGAACCGGCCGAGCACGCCGGCGCCGAACAAGGCGCGTCCGGGCATGACGCCGACGCCGGGTCCCGGCGACATGGAGTCACTCGAGGCGATGCTCGAGCCCGAGCGCACCGGCGTTCACGGCAAGGCCGAGAAGAAGACGCCGTGGCTGCTCATCATCGTCGTCATGGTGGTCCTCGCCGCGGGTGCCGCGGCGGCGGTCGTCATCCTGATGACCTGAGGCGAGCCGGTCCGATCCGGCTTTCGCCCTGCTCTACTTTCCGCGCAGCGTCTGGAGCTCCTTGAGCTCCTCGCCCTGGGGCGCGATGTTCTGCAGGCGACCGATCGCGTCGGTCAGCGTCCGCTTGTCGCCGAGCTTGTGCGCGAGCTTGCCCGCGACGAGCCAGGCGTACGGGTAGTCGGGGTTCAGCGCGGTCGCCTTCTGCGCGTACTCGAACGCCTTCCTCACCTCGCGCGGCCGCGCCGACACGATCGAGGCGGCGAAGATGTACGTGTCGACGATCGTCGGATCCTCTTGCATCACGAGCTCGAGCAGCACGATCGCCTCGGCCGCGTTGTTGCGGTTCGCCGCGATCACGGCGAGGCCGAAGTCGGCCTGGGCGATGCGGCGCAGCGACGCCCTCTCGGCCTTGAGGGCGTCCTTCGCGGCACGGAACGCCGCGTACGCCTCGACATCCTTCTCCTGCGCGAGCAGCAGCTTGCCGTTGACGATCGATAGCTCGGGCTTGCCCTTCAGGCGCTCGGCCGCGAGCTTCTTCACCTTCTCGCCGAGCGACGACTCGATCACCGCGGTGTCGACCGCGAGCAGGAACGTCTCCGCATCGCCGCCGCACGTATCGAGCGCGCGCGTCAGTGCCGTCGCGGCGAGCGGGAACTGCGACTTGCGGAACGCGAGCCGGCCGCGCTCGCGATCGAGCTTCCACCGCTCGACGCCCGACATCTTGTCGGCGAGCTCGAGCAGCTTCTCGGCACCGGTATGATCGCCCGCGAGCATGCGGGCGCGAGCGCCCTCGATCACGAGCTGCGGCGACGGATGGTCGCCCGCTTCCTTCAGCAGCGAATCGAGCATCTCGCGGCCCACGTTCGGCTTCTGGTCCTCGATCGAGAGCAGCGCGAGCTCCATGCGCGCGTCGACATTGCCGGTCTTCGCGGCCTCGCCGAACGCGGCGCGCGCCGCCGGATAGTCGCCGGAATCGCGATACGTCCGCGCGAGCTCGAGGTGCGCGGTCGCGACGTCGACACCCGGCAGGCCCTTCACGACCTTCTCGAGCAGCGCCTTGGCCTGCTCGCGGGACGCCGGATCCGCGGCGCGCCGCAGGGTCGCGGCGTACGCGACGGTGAGCGCCGGGCTCGAGCCCTTCGCGTTGTACCGCTCCGCGACGCGCTTGGTCGCCGCGTCGAGATCGCCGGTCGTGATCTCGAGCCATGTGCGGCCGACGATCGCCGGCTCGTGCGTCGGCACCTTCTTCAGCACGGCATCGAGATCGAGCGTCGCATTCGCGGCATCGCCGGCGGCGAGCTGCGCGACGCCGCGCATCGCGAGGCCGTCCGGCAGCGCGACGACGTCGGCCGCCTTCGCGAGCAGGTCGACGGCGTCGGCCGCGTGGCCCTGCGCGACGTAGATCTGCGCGAGCGAGATGCGCGCGCGCCGGCTCGCCGGCCACTCCTTCAGCAGCACGTCGAGCTGCGAGCGCGCGGTCGCGAGGTCCCCGGCGCCGACGAGCACGTCGACGGCCCTCTCGGCGAACCGCTGGTCGTCGACGTTGACGTCGGTCGCGAGCTTGAGCGCGCGCCGTGCCGCGGCCTGATCGCCGCGCGCGGTGTCGACCGAGGCGAGCGCGAGATAGGCAAACGCGACCTGCGTCGGCGACACGCCGTGCTGCTGCTCGACGATCGGGCGCCGCCCCTCGACGGCGATGCGCTCGACCTGCGCGCGGACCTCGTTGGCCAGCTTCGGATCGGCGGCGATCCGTCCGCTCGCCGCGAGGATGTCGGCACGCGCGATCACCGCGGCCGGGTGATCGGCGGTGGCGGCGAACACGCGGTCGAGCGCGGCGATCGCCTCGTCCCAGCTGTAGACGGCGGCATGCGCACGCGCGAGGCCGACCCCGTAGAGCGGCCGCGGATCCTTCTCGGCGGCGGCCTTCATCTGCGCGAGCGCGGTCTTCGCATCGCCGCTCTTCAGCGCGACCTCGGCGACCGCGTACAGCGCGGCCGGCTCGTTCGGCGAGGCCGCGAGCGCGGCGTCGGCGGCGGTCCTGGCGGCCTTGACGTCGTCCATCGCGAGCGCGAGCAGCGCGACCGCGAGGCTACCGTCGACGCCTCCCTGCCCCGCGAGATCGTCGACCGCGGCCTTCGCCTCGGCGAGGCCATCGCCGAACTCGTACGCGATCAGCGAGCGCGCGCGGGCGAGCGCCGCGCGGTTCGGCAGCGTCGGCTTGGCGCCGACGATGTTCGACAGGCTGTCGCGGGCGGCGGT
>JAEWJO010000265.1 GCA_023386455.1 Pseudomonadota bacterium
CAGCCGCTGTTCTGATAGAACAGCGACGGCAGCGCGACGAACGCGATCGTGATCCACAGCGCCCGATGCAGCGGCGGCTTCTCGCGCGGCCACAGCACGTACAAGAGCACCGGCGTCGTGAACCACAGCGCGAGGCCGTGGCCGCCGATCTGGATCCACGGTGCGCGACCGGGTAGCTCGGGCAAGAGCGTGAACGCGACGGCGAGGTTGCGCGCGAGGTAGTGATAGCTCGCGAGGCCGAACTGCTCGATCTGCGTCTGCTGGCGGACGTCGAGGTACGTGTGGCCGAACTCGGTCGGCGAGTGGAACCGCACCGCGTTGTAGACGAGACCCGCGATCGCGAAGCCGACGACAGGGGCGGCGAACTTCAGCACCGGGCGCAGCGCGGCGCGCCAGTTGCCCTCGGCCATCCGCCACGCCTCGAACAGGAACAGCGGGAACATGAACGCCATCGGCGTCCGGGTGAGCGCGGCGGCGCCGAGCGCGAGGCCGGCGATGATCGGCCGCTTCGCCTCGATCGAGGCCCACGCGTAGACGAGCGCGAGCACGATGCCGACGACGTGCGCGGTGTACCAGACCTTGCCCTGGACCGCGGAGAAGAACAGGACCGAGCCGAACGCGAGCGCGGCGACGAGCCAGAGGTCCTCGCGGACGGTTCGCGTCGAGAGGTTGGCTTGCGCCAGGCGCCGGACCAGCAGCAGCGAGAGCGGCAGGATCAGCGCCGCGAGCAGGATCGTCGGGATGACGTCGTTGCCGCTGCGGCCGGAGATCACCGCCGACGGCAGCATCAGGAGCGTCGGCAGCGGCGGGAACGACATGTACCAGGTGACGCCGCGCGAGGCGCGGATCGTCGACTGCGGGACCTCGCCGCCGTCGAGCATCCGGAACACCGGGCGCGTGATCATGCGCCGGCCTTGGACGACGCGGCCGTCGGTCAGCTCGACGGACTCGATCTTCGCCCAGTCGTTGTCGACGAGCGGCGGGTCGACGTGCAGCTGACCGTGCAGCCACGCGTCCGCCTGGTAGACGAACTGCGGCGCGGCGGACTGCTTGTTCAGGCGCGCGCCTGCGAGGGCTCCGTAGACGACGAGCCCGATCGCGAACAGCGCTGCGTAAAGCCGCACAGGGGGACATTAGAATGCCGGCGGGCTGCGTGGTAGTTTGAGCGCCTTGTCGACGAGGCCATCGCCGATCGCGGTCCTCCCGGCGGTCTTGCTGATCGTCGTGTCGACCTGGGAGGTCTGCTCGACGCCGCGCGATGCGGCCTCGGTTCCGGGCGAGGCGGCGTGGGACAAGGTCGAGACGGTCGTCCGCCAGGGGTATCAGCCCGGCGACCTGATCGTGTTCGCACCGGCGTGGGTCGACCCGGTGGGCCGGCTTCATCTCGGCGACCTGATCCCGGTCGAGATGGCAGGTCGGATGGATGCGGCGAAGTACGGACGCATCTGGGAGGTGTCGATCCGGGGGGCGCGCGCTCCGGAGACGGCAGGGCTGACGCCGGTCGCGACCGAGGAGCTCGGTGACATCACGATTCGCGGGTTCGCACGGCAGCCCGCGATCGTCACCGCGGACGTCCGCGATCGGCTCGAGACGGTCACCGGCATGCGGCCGTCGCGCGAGCTCGCCGAGGTGGGCTTTGCGCCGCACGACTGCCTCCAGATCACGCCATCGCCGAACCAGCCGATGCGGATCACGTTCCCGCAGGTGCCGCTCGGGAGCACGCTCGTCGGCTACGCGGGCCTTGCCGACGTGTTCACGCGCCGCGACATCCGCGCGCCGGGCACGCTCGCCGTCGAGATCGGCGGCCGCGAGGTCGCGCGCGTGAGCCCCGGCGTCGACGACGGCTGGGTTCGCTTCGAGGTCGCGACGACGCCGGGTCCGGCCGACGTCACGTTCGTGGCGAGCGCGAAGGCGCCGCAGCGATTGATCTGCTTCGCCGCGGAGGCGCGGCAGTGACGACGGCGAGGAAGCAGCGCATCGTCGGCTGGGCGCTCGCGCTGCTGACGGTGTTCGTCGTCGTCGTCAACGAGCAGGAGATCGGGATCGCGCGCGACGAGACGGTCTACTTCGCGGCGGGCGATCGCTACGCGAAGTGGTGGTCGACGATCTTCGACCACGGCGTTTCGGAGAAGAACATCAACGCGACGTGGGGCGGCGGCATGGGCGGCGGCAACAACCCGGAGCATCCGCCGCTCGTGAAGACGCTGATGGGCGTCTCGCACACGTACCTGGCACAGAAGCTCGGGATCTTCGACGAGCTGACCGCATATCGGTTTCCGACCGCAGTTCTCGCCGGCGTCTTGGTCCTTCTCGTCTACTCGCTGACGCTCGCGCTGTGGGGATTTGCCGAGGCGGTGATCGCGGCGCTGTGCACGCTGCTGTTGCCGCGCGCGCTGTTTCACGAGGGGCTCGCGTGCTTCGACGCGCCGATCATGACGCTGTGGTTCGCGACGGTGTACGCGTACTGGCGCGCGCTCGACGGCCGGAAGTGGCCGTGGCAGGTCGGCGTCGTGTTCGGGCTCGCGCTCGCGACGAAGCACAACGCGCTCCTCTTGCCGTTCGCGCTCGGCCTGCACTACCTGGTCGTCGCGTGGCGCGCCGGTCGATGGAAGGGGCTCGTGTTCCATCGGCCGAAGGTGATCGTCTCGCTCGCGATCCTCGGCCCGCTGACGCTGTTCGTGCTGTGGCCGTGGCTGTGGCACGCGCCGATCGCGCACGTGCGCGAGTGGCTGAGGTTCCACACGACGCACGTCCACTACAACTTCGAGTACCTCGGCCACAACTGGAACGCGCCGCGCTTTCCGTGGCACGTCGCGCTCGTCACGACGCTGTTCACCGTGCCGGTCGCGACGCTCGCCGCCGCGGTCACCGGCATCGGTGTCTGGATCGCGAACCGCGGCACCGTCGATCGCGAGCGCGCGCCGGCGCTGCTGCTCGGGCTGTCCGCCGCCGCGTCGATGGGCCCGTTCTTCCTCGGCACGACGCCGATCTTCGGCGCGGAGAAGCACTGGATGCCCGCGCTGCCGACGCTGTGCATCGCCGCCGGCGTCGGCGCGGTGTGGGCGGCGCGCGCGGCCGCTGACTTCGTGCAGAAGCTGAAGCCGATCGGCGAGGTCGTGGCGCGCCGGATCGCGATCGGCGTCGTCGGCGGGACGCTCGTGCTCGCCGCGGCGACCGAGACCGTCGCGGCGCAGCCATACGCGCTGTCCTGGTACAACGCCGCGGCCGGTGGCTCGGCCGGCGGTGCCGACCTCGGCATGAATCGCCAGTTCTGGGGCGTCGCCGCGCGAGGGATCCTGCCGGTGATCGGCTGGCTACCGCCGGGCCGGGTCTACTCGCACGACGCGTCGCCGGCGTGGGGCTGGTACATGCGGCTGGGCCTGCTGTCGCGCAACTACCCCGACGCGGGACACGAGCAGGCAGGCGTGAACGCGAGCCAGTATGCGATCGTGATCCACGAGAAGCACTTCAGCCGGCACGACTACATGATCTGGAAGTCGTACGGCACGGTGCAGCCGATCTTCGTGCTGCGCGACGACGGCGTGCCGATCGTGAGCCTCTACAAGCGGCCGCCGCAGCGTCGCTGACCACGCATCACGGGCCACGCGGTTATCAGCCTGGGCCAACGCGAGCGGCGGTGACGTTGCGCGTCATCGCGGGCGTCCCCACGGTGAAGCCATGCTGTCCATCTCCTCGGCTGCGTCGACGCTCGCGGTGAGTGTTCCGCTCGCGATCCTGCTGCTCCTCGCGTTGCCCTCGGGCGTCGCGACGCAGATCGCGCTGCACGCCGTGCTCCTCGTCGCGGGCGCCGCGCTCGTACTCGCCCTCCATCCCCAGGACAAGGCCGACTAATCAGTCCACAACCACACGTCGTCGACGTCGAGGTGGCCATCGGCCGCGGTCGCGTCGTCGACGAGCACGAGCGTGCCCTGCTTGCCGCGAACCTCCTCGCCGAGCTCCCACGTGAGCTCGCGCAGGACGTCGCCGCCGAGCGACGGCGGGCCGCCGCTCTTGTAGATCGCGCCATCGACCCACAGCTCGACACGCAACTTCGTCGCATCGGTGCCGCCGCCGAGCTTGAGCGAGAGCTTCTCGCCGTCGAGCGTGAACGAGGGCGACGTCATGCGGCCGGTTGCCGGGTCGCCGCCGTGCATGCTGTTCGCGTAGCGCTGGCCGGTCGTGCCGTAGACGAGCTCCTGGCCGGGCAGCGACTCGGACTCCGGGCCGTTGCCCCACGCCGCGCCGGACTTGGTCCAGCCGTTCCAGTTCGTCGTCTCGAAGTCGAAGATGACCTTCACGCCCTTCGGGGCGTGCGGCGGCAGCGCGGGGACCCAGATCGAGTCGGGCTCGATGCGCGCGCCGGTATAGAGGTGCGGGCGCTCGTTCGCCGGCAACTTGAGCGCGGGCCGGTAGAACTCGCGCACCAGCGGAACCTCGGTGAACAGGTCGCGGTTGTCGAACAGGATCGCGCTGAAGCGGTGACTGCCGAGCGACTCGTTGAGGTTCAGCACGATGCGGTTCTGCCGCCACGTGACGTCCTTGATGCCCATGCGATGGACGTGCGGCTGCTTGCCGGCGAGCACGAGGTACCAGGGATGCGACGGCATCCACACCTCGCCCTGGATCGCGGCGATGCGCTTGACGAGGAGGTCACCCGCGGCGACGTCGGCCTTCGTCGGCTTGAACTTGCGCGGCTCCCACGACCAGTGGACGCACGTGATCGCGAGCAAGAGCGCGGCGAGCCCCGCGACGCCCTGCGCGACGAGCATGGAGTGCTTGCGCGATCCGTAGAGGATCGCGGTGCACGCGGCGAGCGCGGGGATCGCGGCACCGGCAGCGAGCGCACCGTGGAGGAACGCCGGCATGTACGCGTTGAAGTGCGCGAACTCGGTGCCCCAGCCGATCGCGCCGACGATCGTCGAGACGAGGAAGGCGGCGGTCCACAGGAGAAACGGACGCGTCTGGCGCGGCAGCTCGCGGCGCGAGCCCTGCGCGGGCGAGCGCAGCCACGTGTAGAGGACGACGACGAGCGTGATCGCGACGACGACCGTCAGCGCGCGGAAGTGCCACAGGATGTTCCCGTACGACTTCCAGAACCGGTCCATGTTGAAGTCGTGCGCGCTGTGGATCTTGCGGACGTAGACCCAGAACCAGCCGCCGGTCGTCGCGTTCATGAGACCGACGCCGCCGAGGCCGATGATGCCGGTGACCGCGATGTACGTCGACAGCCGGCGCCACGCGACGACGAGCACGACGACGCCGCCGAGCAGCACGTAGAGGATGCCGGTCTGCTTCGTGAAGAACGAGAACGCGAAGATCGCGGCGACGGCGGCGACGCGGCCGTGACCGCGGATGCCGTAGCCCTCGTTGCTCCAGAACATCGCCGCGGCGAGGCCGGCGGTGATGAGGAACAGGAACAGCGTGTCTGCGCGAACGAGGTCGTACCAGCCCTCGACGTACGGATAGATCGCGGCGAACAGGCCGAGCGCGAGCAACGCGCCGGTGATCGATGCGGCCTTGCTGACGTGGCGGAAGCGCGGCGCGCAGATCGAGATGACGCCGACCGCGGCGATGCCGACGAGCGACAGCACCGAGAGCACGCGGCCGAGCGTGTACGTCAGGCCGAAGATGCCGCCGAGCGTCGCGAGCA
Source organism: Pseudomonadota bacterium (assembly GCA_023386455.1). GTDB lineage: Bacteria > Myxococcota_A > Polyangia > Haliangiales > Haliangiaceae > JABFXX01. Next base: position 5,651 of record JAEWJO010000265.1, read on the forward strand.
GCGCGGGGTAGAGCGGCGTGTAGAGGTACGGGATGAAGTCGACCGACGGCACGTTGTAGATGCCGTGACCCTGCTGGAAGCGCAGCGCGTGGTGGAGCATGCCGCCCTCCATCCACTCGAGGTCGTACGGATACGCGACGCGCCCACCGATCGCCGACGACAGGAGGCCGAGCTGGTAGAGCGCGGGGATCGCGAGCGCCAGCCACGCCGATAGCTCGATCGCGCGACGTACGCGATTCGTCATGGCGCGACCTCGATCGTTGCCACCGCGATCGCATTATTGTCGATCTTGGCGCGCGGCGCGCTCGCACGTGCACGCTCGTTGCCGCGAAACAGGCCGGCCCAGATCGTGTAGGTGCCGGAGAGATGCGGCAGCGTGACGGTCGTCGAGTAGCGAATGAACTGACCTCTACGCCACCACTCGAATGGACGGACCGGTTTGTGGTCACCGTTGGCGAACGCGTTGTTCGGTCCCTTGACGTGCGCGAAGACCTTCCAGGTACCCGGTACGGTACCGCGCGCCTCCCACGTCCATACGAGCGTGACGGTCTCGCCGGGCTTCGCGCGCGGCGGGGCCTCGACACCGAGCAGGCGCGCGTTGCCGACGTCGGCATCGAGCGGCGCGGCGACCTCCGGGCGCGCGGGCAGGAGGGCCTCGACGGCACCAGCCGGGACCTGCGCGGCGTCGTACCACTTCTCGACGGCGCGGCGCGTGGCGGCGCACTCGTCGTCGTCGCCGGCGAGGTCGTGGGTCTCGCCGGGATCGCGGTCGACGCGATAGACCTCCCAGCTCGTCTGCGGGCTCACGTTGTAGATGACGTGGCACCGCGCGTCGGCACCGGCGCGGTACTCGTTGTTGTTCTCGTACGACAGCTGCTGGAACACCGTGCGTTCGCGGTCGGCGCCCCCTGCGAGCACGTCGACCAGCGAACGTCCCATCATATCCGGGTTCGGCTGCCCACCGGCGAGGTTGACGAGCGTCGGGAGGAGATCGACATGCCCGGCCGGCGTCTTCGACCGGCGCGGCGGGAGGCCAGGTACGCGGACGATCAGCGGCACCTTCGTCTGCGCCGCGTAGAGGTGATAGCCGTGGCGCGTGATGCCGTGCTCGCCGAAGCCCTCGCCATGATCGCCGGTGATCACGATGATCGTCTTGTCGTAGAGGCCCTTCGCGCGGAGGTCGTCGAAGAGGCGGCCGAGCTGGAGGTCGGTGAACTTGATCTCGCCGTCGTACATCGAGACCTGGTCGGCACCGAACGGTGGGACCTCGGCGTGCGGCTCGTAGTCGGCGTGAGGGTCGTAGTAGTGGACCCACAGCATCCACCGGTCGGCGGCGTGGCGGTCGACGAACGCGATCGCCTTGTCGGTCTGCTCCTTCGAGCTACTGCCCCTCGTGCGCTCGGGACCGACACCCTTATCCGCGACTGCGCCGTGAAGCCGCGCGTTCTCGTTGTCGTACTCGGCGAAGCCCTGGTCCATGCGCCGCGTGCGATCGAAGTACGAGTAGTTCGTGATCGCGCCGGTCGCGAAGCCGAGCGGTGCGAGCAGCTCCGCGAATGTCGTCGCCTCGGGGGCGAGTGCCGGCCACCACACGCTGTTGTCGTACTTCACGTCGAGCGGCAGGCGGCCGGTCAGGATCGCGGGCATCGAGTAGCGCGTCGACGGCGCGTGCGCCCAGCCGGCCTCGAACACGGTGCCCTCGGCCGCAACCCGGTCGATGTTCGGGCTCGTCGCGCGCTTGTAGCCGTAGGCCCCGAGGTGGTCGGCGCGCGTCGTGTCGATCGTGATGACGAGGATGTTCGTGTCGGCCGGCACGCTCGCCGGCACCGGTGCGAACGCGACGTCCTCCTTCGGTGCGGTCGCCGCGGCGTCGCCGCCGAGGCAGTTCTGGTCGATGCCGTCGCCGGGGATCTCCGGCGCGCCGGGATGGACGCTCGCGTCGGCGTCGTTGCAGTCACCGCCGCCGAGGAACCTCGAGTAACCGTCGCGGTCGCGATCGAACGCCTTGCGCACGCTGCGCGCGATCGGCGCGCCGAGCCCGGTGTACGCGGTCGACGCCTTGATCACCGCGGCCGACGCGCCGGTCGACAGGACGAGGATGGCGAGCGCGACCGGCAGCACGCACCACGCGGCCCGGCGCAGCGCGGCGCGGAACATCGAGATGAAGTCGACGGCGCGGGTCGCCGGGCCGATCGCCGGGATCGCGAGCAGCGCGCCGATCACGGCGA
>JAEWJO010000266.1 GCA_023386455.1 Pseudomonadota bacterium
GGCCTCCGGGCTGCTGGCCATAGCCACCAGGCGCGCCGGGCTGCTGCTGCGGCTGACCGTAGCCACCGGGCTGCTGCGCCGGGGGCTGACCGTAACCGCCAGGGGCACCCTGCGGCTGACCGTACCCAGGCTGAGCACCGGGCTGCTGTTGCTGACCGTAGCCACCGGGCTGCTGCGCCGGGGGCTGACCGTATCCCGGCGGCGCGCCGGGCTGCGGCTGGCCGTAGCCACCCTGCTGCGGCTGGGCGTAGCCACCCTGCTGCGGCTGACCGTAGCCGCCCTGCTGGGGCTGGCCATAGCCACCTTGCTGTGGCTGACCAGGTTGACCGTAGCCGGGCTGCTGCGGCTGACCGTAGCCACCGGGCTGCTGGCCAAAACCTGGCTGCTGCGGCGGCTGGCCAAAGCCCTGCGGCTGCGGCGGCTGACCGAAGCCACCGGGCTGCTGCGGCTGGCCGAAGCCCGACTGGCCCGGCTGCTGGCCGAAGCCCTGTGGCTGCGGCGGCTGGCCGAAGCCCTGCGGCTGCGGCGGCTGGCCGTATCCAGGCTGCTGCGGCTGACCAAATCCTTGCGGCTGCTGCGGCGCACCGAAGCCCTGCTGCTGCGGCGGCTGGAAGCCACCGGGCTGCTGGGGTGCGGCACCCGGACGGGGCTGCTGAGGCGCCGGCGCGGGCGTCTGGCCCGGACGGTTCGCTTGCGGGATTTGCGGAGCGGCGTAGCCGAACATCGTCTTCGCGGGCGCGCCAGCCGGAGGAGCTCCAGCTTGCATCGGTGGCATCGGTCGACCGCACGTCCCACAGGCGGGCGCGTTCATCAGCACTGCCGCGCCACAGTACGGGCACGGCCTAGTTGGAGTCGCCATTAGGTTTCCCCTGTCCTTTCGAGAGCGAACCGTAACCCGCCCGACGGAGCGAACGCAACGAACGGACACGGTTTTGGGACCCGTCGATGGTGAGGCTTCCCGACGGGCGATCGCACCGGCGTCATCCAGCGGCGCACCGTGTCGACGATCGACCGCGCGAGCGTTCGTAACGGCGCACGCGTGTTCGCGGCGTGCACTCCGCGGGCACGGGTCATCGTGACATCACTCTCTCGCGCTCACACGGCGACGAGCCGTGGCGGTTGCGCTATTGGTGATGCGTGGCGAGACGACTCCCCGTCCTCGACTCCGCTCGCGGTGACGCCGTCGAGGTCCGGATCGCGAACGAGAGCGTTCGCGCGTTCCGCAACGAGAGCATCGCCGCCGCCGCGCTCGCGAGCGGCACGCGCGTCCTGTCGCGCTCGCTGAAGTATCACCGGCCGCGCACGTTCTTCTGTCTCGAGGGTCACTGCAGCGGCTGCCTCGTCCGCCTCGGCGGCGTGCCGAACCTGCGCGCGTGTCAGTCGCCGTGCAGCGCGGGCGCCGAGATCGAGGGCCAGAACGCGTTCCCGTCGGCCGAGATCGATCTACTCGGCGCGGTCGACTTCCTGTTCTCGCGCGGCATGGATCATCACACGCTGATGACCGGCAGCTCGGTGCTGAACAAGCTCGCGAACAAGGTCGTGCGCCAGCTGTCCGGCCTCGGTCGCCTGCCGTCGGCGCCGATCGGCCCGAGCGAGCTGCCCGAGGTCGCCGAGCGCGCGGTCGACGTCTGCGTGATCGGCGGCGGTCCCGCGGGCCTCGCCGCCGCGACGACCTGCGCACAGGGTGGCAAGCGCACGCTGCTCGTCGACGATCAGCTGCGCCCCGGTGGCAGCCTGCGCGCCGATCCGCGCAGCGGCCGCGATCGCGCCGAGGCGACGTGGGCCTCCGCGACCGATGCCGGCGTCGAGGTGCTCGCACGCTCGACGGCGATCGGGTTCTTTCCCGAGGACGATGGCGGCGTGCTCGCGATCGCGTCGCCCGAGCAGCTCGTGCGCGTCCACGCCCGCGCGTGGATCTGGGCGACCGGCGGCTACGTCGTCAACCTGCCGTTCCAGGAGAACGATCGTCCCGGCGTGATCGCCGCGCGCGCGGTCGGCCGCCTGCTCGTCGAGCACGGCATCCTCGCCGGCGACAAGGTCTGCATCGTCGAGGTCCCGCAGGTCGCGGGCGACGCCGAGGCGCTCGCCGCCGCGCTCGGCCGCTCCGGCGCCAAGGTCGTGCGCGTCGCGCTCGCGGACACGCTCGGTGCGCGCGGCCGCAGCTGGGTGAACGGTGTCGACACGAAGAAGGGCCGCGTCGATTGTGACCTCGTCGCCGTCGCCGCGATCCCGTCGCCCGCGTCGGAAGGCGCGCGCCAGCAGGGCTGCAAGGTGACGCTCGATCCCGATGCGGGCGGATTCCGCATCGTCGTCGACGACAACGGGCAGACGTCGGCGGCCAACGTATGGGCGTGCGGCGATGTCACCGGCTACATGGGCCCCGCCCGTGCGGCCACGGACGGCGGTCGCGTCGGCGCGAACGTCGCGGCGGCACTGGGATAGGAGCTGATCGTGGCAGGCAAGATCGTCCTCTGTCGCTGCGAAGACGTCACGCTCGCCGACCTCGAGCATTGCGTGGCGCGTGGCTACCGCGACATCGAGGAAGTGAAGCGCTACACCGGCTTTGGCACCGGCCCGTGCCAGGGCAAGGAGTGCCTCGGCCCGGTCGCGACGCAGCTCGCGCAGCTCACGCAGGTCGCCCCGTCGACGATCCGGCCGTTCACCTCGCGGCCCCCACTCGCGCCGACGCCGATCAAGCTGCTCGCGCGCTCGCCCGACGCACATCGCTTCGCCGACGACGACGAAGCCGCGGAGAAGAAGCCGTGATCCCCGGCAACGAGGACGACGACGACGAGAGCCGCGCCGACGTCTCCGGCGAGATCCGTCTGCCTGCCACGCTCGAGTCGACCGGCACCGTTCCGGATCGCGCGGAGATCGTGATCGTCGGCGGCGGTGTCGTCGGCCTCGCGATCGCGTACTACCTCGCGCGCCGCGGCCTCGAGGATGTCGTGGTCCTCGAGCGCGGCTACCTCGCCGAGGGCGCCTCCGGTCGCAACGGTGGCGGCGTGCGCCAGCAGTGGTCGACGGAGATCAACATCCGGCTGATGCAGGAGTCGGTCGAGCTGTGCCAGCGCTTCGCGGTCGACGTCGGCGTCAACGTGTGGTTCCGCCAGGGCGGCTACCTGTTCCTCGCACGCAACGCGAAGGAGGTCGCGCGGCTCGAGAAGAACATCGATCTGCAGAACCGCTGCGGCGTCGCGACGCGCATGCTCGAGCCCGCGGGCGCGCAGGAGATGGTGCCCGAGCTCGATCTCACCGGCATCGTCGGTGCGTCGTACAACCCTACCGACGGCATCCTGTTCCCGTGGCCGTTTCTGTGGGGCTACGCGCGGCAGGCGGCGGCGCACGGCGTCCGCATCTTCACGCAGACCGCGGTCACCGGGCTCGTCCGCCAGGAAGCCGGCGGCTACCTCGTCACGACGCCGCGTGGGACGGTGCGCGCGCGCCGCGTGATCAACGCGACCGGCGCGTGGTCGCCGCGGCTCTCGAAGATGATCGGCGTCGACGTGCCGACCTATCCGATCCGTCACGAGATCTGCTCGAGCGAGCCACTGAAGCCGTTCTTGCGGCCGATGGTGTCGGAGCTGTCGAGCGGCCTGTACTGCAGCCAGTCGATGCGCGGCGAGATCGTCGGTGGCGTCACCGTTCCCGGTCACGGCTCGACGTACGGGATGGGCTCGACGCTCGAGTTCCTCGCGACCTACTCGCGCCGCCTCGTCCGCCTGATGCCGATCCTCGGTGACATCAAGATCCTTCGCCAGTGGGCCGGTCCGTACGACCAGTCACCCGATGGCAATCCGGTGCTCGGACCGGCGCCGGGACATCCCGACTTCTTCCTCGCGTGCGGCTTCGTCGGCCACGGCTTCATGATGGCGCCGATCGTCGGCAAGCTCTACGCGGAGTGGCTCACCGGCGGCGACAAGCACGAGATCTTCGAGCGCTACACGCTCGCACGCTTCTCCGACGGCACCGGCGCGTCGCATCCCAAGGAAGACTTCAACATCGGTTGAAGTCGAGTCGCCGGCCCTCCGTGCTACACCCGGGCCGTGTCGACAGCATCGCAGCTTCTCGCGCCGCACACGATCGGCTTCATCGGCGCCGGCAACATGGCCGAGGCCATGATCGGTGGTCTCGTGCGCGGCAAGCACGTGCAGGCCGACAAGGTTGCCGCGTCCGACCCGCGCAAGGAGCGCCTCGACGAGCTGCGCACCGCGTTCGGCATCGACGTGACGACGCTGAACCGCGAGATCGTCCAGCGCTGCACGCTGATCGTGCTGTCGGTCAAGCCGCAGATCATGGACAAGGTCCTGCGCGAGGTCGGCGATCAGATGAAGCCCGGCGCGCTCGTCGTCTCGATCGCGGCCGGTGTCGACACCTCGAGGATCGAGGACGCGGTGCCCGACAGCGTGCGCGTCGTCCGTGCGATGCCGAACACGCCGGCGCTCGTCGGCGCAGGTGCGACGGCGATCTCGCCGGGCAAGCACGCGAGCGAACAGGACATGGCGATCGCGAAGGCGCTGTTCGACGCCGTCGGGATCACGGTCGAGCTCGACGAGGTCCACCTCGACGCGGTCACCGGTCTGTCCGGCTCGGGCCCCGCGTACATCTTCCTGATCCTCGAGGCGCTCGCCGATGCGGGCGTGAAGGTCGGCCTGTCGCGCCGCGCGGCGCAGCGGCTCGCCGCCCAGACCGTGATGGGCTCGGCGAAGATGCTGCTCGAGACCGACGAGCACCCCGGCAAGCTCAAGGACATGGTGACATCGCCGGGCGGCACGGCGATCGCCGGCCTCCACACGCTCGAAGAAGGCGGCCTGCGCACGACGCTCATCAACGCGGTCGAGACCGCGACGAAGCGCGCGCGCGAGCTCGGCCGCGGTGGCAAGTGACGTGAACGTGCGCGAGGACGGCTCGTTCGACGTCCTCGTCCAGCCGCGTGCATCGCGTGCGAAGATCGGTCCCGTGCACGACGGCCGCCTCAAGATCGCGGTGACCTCACCTCCGGTCGACGGCGAGGCGAACGCGGCCGTGATCGAGCTGCTCGCGAAGGCGCTCGGCGTCCCGAAGAGTCGCGTCGAGATCGTCGCGGGCACGAGCTCGCGGCGCAAGACGGTGCGCGTCGCCGGCGTGACGAAGCAGGCGATCGAGGAGCTCGCGCGATGAAGCGGGCACTCGCGATCGCGGCGCTCGCGGCGTGCACCGGCGAGACCGGCACGGTGTCGGTCTCGCTGACCACCGCACCCGGCTCCGATCTCGTCAGCCGCATCCAGCGGCTCGACATGACGCTGACGAACCCGTACCAGAAGGTCACCGCGACGCGGACGTCGAGCGGGCTCGACCTCTCGCTCGAGCTGCCGGCGACCTCGGAGGTCGGCGCGCTGCAGATCGACGGCTTCGACGGCACCGGCGCGCTGATCGCGGTCGGGGCGTCGCCGAAGTTCCCCGTCGGCGGCATCGACGGCCACATCACGATCTACCTCGGCGAGCAGAACACGATCGGCGCGGCGCCCGCGAGCCTGATGCCGCCGCGCTTCGCGCTCGCGACCTCGCCGCTCTCGTACGGTGCCGTGCTCGCGGGCGGCACGCTCGACGGCGGCGCGCCGAGCGATGCGGTCGGTATCTACAACGCCTTCGATCACAGTCTGGCGACCGCGCTCCCCCTGCCCGCGCCGCGCGCCGGCCTCGCGCTCGCGACCGGCGCGAACAACATCGTCTACATGTTCGGCGGCCGCGATGCTGCCGGCTCGCCGACCGCCACCGCATGGCGCTACGACACCAACATCGCGCCGTCGGGCGCGATCGTCGACTACGGCGACAAGACCGGCTTCGCGCGTACCGACCAGGTCCTCGTGCCGATCGGCAACGAGCGCTTCCTCGCGTCGGGCGCGCCCCCGACGGAGCTGTCGGGTCTCGATGGGAGCATGACGGCGAAGACCGGCATCGCAGAGGTCGGCAGCGGCGGCGCGAGCCTGCTCGGCAGCGACGGCGTCGCGACCGCAGTGTTCGCCGGACCCAGCGGCGTCGTGCGGTTTCGCAACGGCATGTTCACGCCGATCGATCTTCCGGCGTTCGCGCGTGCGGGCGTGCAGGTCGTCGCGATCGGCGGCGGCAAGGTCGTCCTCGTGTGTGGCGGCCCGGGCCTCGCGGTCCTCGACGTCGCGACCCTCGACGTGACGATGCCCGTCGTCGATGCCGACCCGGTCTTGAACTTCACCGGCTGCGCGGTGGCCGCGACGACGCGCCACTTCATGATCGCCGGCGGCACGGGTCCCAATGGCGGAACCGTGCCATCGGCATTCGTGTACGAGCTGCCCGATCTCACGCCCCTCGTCAGCATTCCGCTCGTCGTCGCGCGCACCGGCGCGTCGGCGCTCGCGCTGCCAAACGATCAGCTCCTGCTCGTCGGTGGCACCGACGCGAACGGCGCGCCGGTCGCGACGATCGAGCTGTTCACCCCGGCGAACGTCCCGGTCCGCTAGACCTCGGGCGGCGGATCACCGCTCACCGCGGGCGGGTCCGGCGGCAGCTCGCTTCCCGCGTTCTTCTTGCGGCCGAGCAGCCACTTGAACAGGCCACCGATCGCGGCGAACACGACGATGAAGCCCTTCTTGAACACGAGCAGCAGCTTGATCAAGAAGCCGGCCTTCGCCGCCTTGACCACCGCGATGCCGGTACCGCCGAGGACGAGCGTGCGCAGGCCGATGCCGGAGCTCTTGTCACCCTCTGCGTGGTCCTCGTAGCGAAAGCCGGCCGTGTAGTGGGTCGCGGCGAGCAGCGGCAGCGCCTGCGTCTTTGCCAGCTCGATCGTCTCGGGCGAGTCGATCAGGTTGATCGAGATGTAGCCGTTGCGGCCGAGGAGCCGCGTGAAGAAGTTGATGAACGGCCCATCGGTGCTGTGGCCCTTCAGGCCCCACACGAGGTGCTTCACCTCCTTCTGGTACGCCGGCAGCTCGCTCCAGCCGTCGAGCACGAGCTCGGGCACGCCGAGCTGCTTGCGCTTGATGTTCTGCTCGACGGTTCCGCGCTTGTACGAGTCGAGGAGCTCCGCCGCGTTCAGCTGATCGGCGTCGCTATCGTCGACGTAGCCGACGTCGTCGTACTCGATGATCGCGAGCCAGGTCGAGTCGAGGCGCATCACCGCGCCGATCACGTTCTCGGCGTCGTCGCCGCCCTGGCGGATCATGTTCTGCGCCTCGGTGCGCTCGAGCAGCACCATGCCCTCGGGCAGCGCGAGCTCGATGTGATGGCCGAGGTCGACGACCTTGGGCCCCTTCACGTGAGGCGGCATCTGCGCCTCGATCTCCTCGGGCGTCAGCGGCGCATCCTCGGCCGCGGCCGCCTCCTCGGCGGGTTCCTCCGGCGGCGGAGCTGGGGGCGGCGCCTTCTTGCGCGCCGACGCCGTACCGATCAGAGCCAGGAGCACCACGATCACGCCCACACGTCGCGTCATAGGGCGTCGACTACATCATGGTTCGAGCTGCGATTTCATCTGGATCGTAAGACGGACGGATGTCCGCGATGTCGGCAACGGGTTCCCCGTGTCGGATACGCGTGGCATAACGCCCGCGCCGGTGAACGCGCGGACTGTCTACTGGATCCTGATCGCCGCCATCGCCGCGGCGCTCGTCGCCCTCGGTGCACCGAGCTGGGCGGCCCTCGGCGCGGGCCTCGTGATCGCGCTCGTCTCCCCGCTCGATCCGCCGCGCGAGCTGAAGCGGCTGACGACGTACACGCTCCAGCTCGGCGTCGTCGCGCTCGGCGCCGGCATGGATCTCGGGGTCGTCGGCCGCGTCGGCGGCACCGGCCTCCTCATCACGACGACGAGCATCCTGGTCGCGGTCGGCCTCGGCACGGTGCTCGGGCGCGCGCTCAAGATCCCCGGCAACACGCCGCTCCTCATCTCGGTCGGCACCGCGATCTGCGGCGGCAGCGCGATCGCCGCGGTCGCGAGCGTCATCGAGCCCGAGGAGCACGAGACCTCGGTCGCGCTCGGCGTCGTGTTCGTGCTCAATGCCGTCGGCCTGATCGTGTTCCCGCTCGTCGGCCACGCGCTCGATCTGTCCGAGCCGGCGTTCGGCCGGTGGGCCGCGCTCGCGATCCACGACACCAGCTCCGTCGTGGGTGCCGGCCTCGCCTACGGCTCGGTCGCGCTCGCGGTCGCGACGACGACCAAGCTCGCGCGCGCGCTGTGGATCGCGCCGATGACCGTCGCGATCGCGGTCGGCCGGCGCCGCGGCAGCTCGCTGCGCGACGTCAAGTGGCCGTGGTTCATCCTCGGCTTCGTCGCCGTCGCCGCGCTCGTCACCTGGGTCCCCGCGATCGCCGAGCACGGCCACACGATCAGCGGCGTCGGTCGACGCCTGCTCGTGCTCGCGCTGTTCCTGATCGGCCTGTCGCTGTCGCGCAAGGCGCTGCGCCGCGTCGGCACCCGGCCGCTGCTGCTCGGCGTGCTGCTCTGGGTGATCGTCGCGGCCGCGTCGTTACCGCTCGCGCTCATGCCCCACGCCGGTTGATACTGGAGGCATGGGGGAGGCGGAGCTCGCGTTACGCGATCTCGACTTCGTGGCAGAGGCGCGGCTCGCGGGCGAGTCCGGCGGCGCGGAGGTCTCGTTCCAGGGCAATGCCGACAGCGCGATCGCGCCGCGGCTCGCATCGTTCGTCACCGACCTGCACGAGCAGCTCGTGAAGACTGCGCGCCGCCAGATCACGGTCGACATCCGTGCGCTCGAGCAGCTGCACACCTCGTGCTTCAACGTGCTCGTCAGCTGGCTCGGCCTCGTCAGCGAGCTCGCACCCGACGAGCGCTACCAGCTGACCTTCACGACGAACGGCGCGATCCCGTGGCAGAAGCGCAGCCTGCACACGCTGTCGTGCTTCGCCACCGACCTCGTGACGGTGGAGAGCTCGTGAGCTCGGTCCCCGACGAGATCGTCCAGCAGTTCCGGACCGTCGCACTCGACCGCCTCGCGCGGATCGAGACCGCATGGACCGCGGTGCTCGGCTCGCTCGACGACGAGGCCGCCGTGCTCGTCCACCGCGAGCTCCATACGCTGAAGGGCGAGTCGAAGATGGTCGGGTTCTCCGACGTCAACCTCGTCTGTCACAAGCTCGAGGACCTGCTCGAGGTCGGCCGCACGCGCGGCTACGCCGTCGACGAGGACTTCGACCTCGCGGTCAACATGGCGCTTCGCTTCATGGCGATGCTCGTCCGCAAGAAGCTCGGCGCGCAGCTCTCCGGCATCGACCTGCCCGGCTTCATCCGCCAGATCGACGCGCTGCTCGCCGAGATCCAGCCGGAGCCACGCGGCCGCGTGATCACCGGCCAGCTCCCGGTGCTGCGGCTCGCCGCACCCGTCGGACCTCGCGTCCCCGGCGCCGTACGCTCGCGCCTGGGGCCGATCGCGGTCGACTCGTTCATCGAGTACGCGATCGCGCGCGGCGTGCGACGCGACCGACTGCGCACGTCGTGGCACGCGCTGCGCGACTTGCTCGGCCTGCACCGTGCCGTCGTCGGCACCGCCCAGCTCGAGCACCATGCCGCTGCCGCGCGCTCGCTCGCGCGCGAGCTCGGCAAGCAGGTCGACATCGAGCTCGATCTCGCGATCGCCGAGGTCACGACCGAGATGCTCGCGGCGATCGATGCCGCCGTCCTCCACCTGCTCCGCAACGCCGTCGACCACGGGATCGAGCCGCCCGACGAGCGCACCGACGCCGGCAAGCCGGCGCGCGGCACGATCCGCCTGCGCTGCGGGATCGCCGGCGACCGGTTCGCGATGACGGTCGAGGACGATGGCCGCGGCGTGTCGTTCACCGACGTGCGCGAGCGCGCGATCGATCTCGGCCTCATCGCGCCGCGCGAGACCGGCATCGAGGAGCGCTGGGTCGAGCTCGTCTGCCAGCCCGGCTTCACGACGCGCACGCACGTGAGCGAGGTCTCGGGCCGCGGCC
>JAEWJO010000349.1 GCA_023386455.1 Pseudomonadota bacterium
CTCCTCGGCCGTCGCGAGCTTCGTCACGTGCTCGACGGCGCGCGCCGGGCCGGCGGCGGGAGCCGAGGGCGCTTCGCCGTCGGTCGGTGCCGCGACGACCTTCGCCGGGGGCGGCGCATCCGGGGCGGCCCTCGTCGACGACGGCCGGCGGAAGTACCAGAAGGCGGCGATGAAGGCGGCGAGCCCGACGGCGACGACGGATGCGCGCTTCATCCCGGACGAGACACGGCCATCCGCCATGGGTTGCATGTTACACAACCGACCATGCCCGAGACGATCCTCGTCGACGATCGTGGTCCGGTCGGCCGCATCACGCTGAACCGTCCCGACAAGCGCAACCCGATCGGACCCGGCACGTGCGGCGAGCTCGTCGCCGCGTTCGTGTCGCTCAAGGCGAACAGCGCGGTGCGCGTCGTCGTGCTGACCGGCGCGGGTGCGGTGTTCTCCGCCGGCGGCGATCTGTCGGCGATGCAGGGCGGTCAGGAGGGTCCGACCGCGACGCTCGTCGAGCTGTTCACGACGATGCACGAGCTCGGCAAGCCGATCATCGCGATGGTCAACGGTCATGCGCTCGCCGGTGGCCTCGGCCTGATGGTCGCGTGTGACCTGGTCGTCGCCTCCGACGCCGCGCAGTTCGGCACCACCGAGATCTCGGTCGGCCTCTGGCCGATGATGATCACCGCCGAGATCACGCGGTCGGTCGGCCGCAAGTGCGCGCTCGAGATGATGCTCACCGGTCGCAAGCTCGATGCGCGCGAGGCCGTCGAGTGCGGGCTCGTCAACCGCGCTGTCCCGGCCGCCGAGCTCGAGGCGACGACGATGAAGCTCGCGTCCGAGATCGCCGAGCGCAGTCCTGCCGCGATTCGCCTCGGCCTCCACGCGTTCTATCGCTCGCAGGACATGGAGCTCGAGCCGCAGCTGCGCTACCTGCAGGCCGAGCTCGGCCGCGTGCTCGCGCTCGAGGATGCCGCCGAAGGCATCACCGCGTTCCTGCAGAAGCGAAAGCCCGTCTGGAAGGGTAAGTGATCACACGCTGAAAATCGTTGGGGCTCATAGGGCTGCCCAACTGCTAGGCTTGCAGGATGTGGATGGTGCGCGCTGTGGTCGTCGGATCGATCGCGTCGTGCGCGCTCGTCGCCGACGCCTCGGCCGCGTCGACGACGCCCGCCCGGACGTCGCGCACGAAATCCAAGACGGTGGCGAAGAAGAAGACCGCGTCGAATCTCTCGAAGAGCACGAGCAAGAAGAAGAAGAAGACCTCGAAGAAGCGCACGAAGGCGCGCCGCAAGGTCGCCACCGCGAAGAGCGCCAAGGTCGTCGTCTCGCGTACACCGAGCATCACGGTGTCCTCGCATCACGGCGACGGACGGGTCCGCTACGGCAAGGACAACATGCCGCCGGGCTTCGCGTGGCCGCCGACCGCGCCGATGCTCGCCGCGAACAAGGCCTGCGAGGCGACGCTGACCGCCGCCGAGCTCCCGTTCCAGCCCGCGCCGCCGCTCGGCCTGCTCGTCGATCCGATCTTCGTGCCCGACATGACGATCGCCGGCATCGCCTACACGCCGGCGTACGGCAAGTCGAAGCCCTCGCTCGACTGCCAGCTCGCGCGCGTCCTCGTCGCGATCGGCCCGCAGCTCTACGCGCTCGGCGTGCGCGGCGTCCACTACGGCAGCATCTACCGCAACACGAACGTGCGCGTGCACGGCCAGACCAAGAAGATCCTGTCGCGCCACGCGCTCGGCCTGGCGATGGACATCAAGGCGTTCGTCGATCAGAACGGTCGTGTCGTCGATGTCGAGCTCGAGTACCTGAAGGGCGACCCTCTGCTCCACTCGATCGAGGACACGATCAACAAGAGCAACGACTTCCGGATCGTCCTGACGCCCGGGAACGACCCGCTCTCCCACTACAACCATTTTCACATCGAAGCCTCGGTAGACTTCACGACTTTTCGATAGTCTCCGGCCATGGCCGACCCAGTCGTCGAAGTCTCGACCAGCTTTGGAACATTCGAAATCACGCTCGATCCCGGCAAGGCGCCGACGTCCGTCGCGAACTTCCTCGCGTACGTCGACGCGAAGCACTACGACGGCACGATCTTCCACCGCGTGATCCCGACGTTCATGATCCAGGGCGGCGGCTACGACCAGAACCTCGAGAAGAAGCCGGTCAAGGCGCCGATCCAGAACGAGGCCGACAACGGCCTCAAGAACACGCGCGGCACGGTCGCGATGGCGCGCACCGGCGACCCTCACTCGGCGACCGCGCAGTTCTTCGTCAACGTCGTCGACAATGGCTTCCTCGATCACCAGGGCAAGGACCCGCAGGGCTGGGGCTACGCGGTGTTCGGCGCGGTCACCTCGGGGATGGACGTCGTCGACAAGATCAAGGCGGTCAAGACCGGCCCGGCCGGACCGTTCGCGAAGGACGCGCCCGAGGATCCGGTCGTCATCCGTCACATCAAGCGGCGCTGAAGAACACCCTGCCATGGCAGCAGCTGCCCCGGGGTCACCTGACGTCCTCGCACGCGCTGCACGCGTCGAAGTCGAGCGCGCGCTGCTGATACGATGATCCGGTGAGCGTTGCCGCCGTGCGTGTCGGTTGCCTGATCGCGGTCGTCTCGGTCGTCGCGTGCGATGACCCTGCCCCGCCGGTCGACGTCGAGAATGGCCGGCTCGCCGCCGAGATCTATCCGGATCCGCCGCGCATCGCGATCCTGCTCGACGGCAACGAGGTCTGGACGACGCAAGGCGGCGGCGCCGCACCGTACGGCTTTGCCGCGGTCGGCACGCGCAGCTCCACGATCGAGATGCAATTCGGCTCGTTCAAGTTCGCCGAGATGCCGCCGTCGTGGCAGGGCGTCAGCGAGCTGCGCGCGATCACGCCGACGGCGACCGGTGCGACGTTCGAGCTGCGCGCGAGCGACCGCTCGCTCGGCACCGGCACGCTGACGCTCGAGCCCGACACGCTGCACGCGCGGATCGAGCTCGACGCCGATCACGCGGAGCGGTTCACGATCGGTGCGGCGATGCAGGGCGACGACGAGCACCTCGTCGGCCTCGGCGGCCAGTCGTTCGACGTCGACCACAAGGGCGAGACCGTGCCGCTGTGGGTGCAGGAGGACGGCATCGGCAAGTACCCCGACGCCGACGACAACTACGCCGGCGTGTGGTTCCTCCAGGGCCGCAAGCACACGACGCACACGCCGATGCCGATGGTGCTGTCGAGCAAGGGCTACGCGGTCGTGCTCGACACCGACGCGCGCGCGGTGTTCGACCTCGGCGGCGGCAAGCCGGGCGTCGCGCGGTTCGAGGCGTGGGACGGCAAGCTCGACCTCCACGTGTTCCTCGGCGAGGACAGATCGCCGCGCGACGCGCTGGGCAAGATGATCGCATGGGTCGGCAAGCCGGCGCGGCCGCCGGAGCACATCTTCGCGCCGTGGGTCGACGCACTGTTCGGCTCGGCGAACGTCCGGCGCGTCGCGACGAAGCTGCGCGACAGCGGCATCAGCGGCAGCGTGATCTGGACCGAGGACTGGCGCGGCGGCGGCAACGGCGCCTTCGGCTACGCGCTCGAGGAGGACTGGCGCGTCGACCGCACGCTCTACCCCGACTTCGAGCAGGTCGCGGACGATCTGCGCGGCCTGGGCTTCGCGTTCATGACCTACCACAACACGTTCATCGACTCGACGGCAGACGTCTTCGCCGAGGCGACGGACAAGGGCTACGCGATCAAGAACAAGGACGGCGCCACGTTCTCGTTCACCGGCGTGAAGTTCAACAGCTCGACGATGCTCGACACGACGAACGAAGCGGCCGTCGCGTGGGCGAAGGGCGTGATGAGCGAGGCGATCGCGCTCGGCTCCGACGGCTGGATGGCCGACTTCGCCGAGTGGCTGCCGACCGACGCCGTGCTCGCATCCGGCGAGGACGCGCTGCTCGTCCACAATCGCTATCCGCGCGACTGGGCGAAGATGAACGAGGAGATGTTCGCGCAGACGCCCGCGGGTCGGCCGCCCGGCATCTACTTCATGCGCGCGGCGTGGCTGCACAGCCAGCCCCACGTCCAGGTGATGTGGGCCGGCGATCAGCAGACCGACTGGAGCGAGGGCGATGGCCTGCCGTCGGTGATCCCGATCGGCCTCGGCCTCGGCCTCGCCGGCTTTCCGTACTTCGGCCACGACATCGGCGGCTACATGGATCAGGGCACGACGACGACGAGCGAGGAGCTGTTCTATCGCTGGACGACGTTCGGCGCGCTGTCGCCCGTCATGCGCACGCACCACGGGCGCCAGGTGATGCAGAACGTGCAGTGGGAGTACGACGCCGGTACCGTCGCGCACTTCCGCAGGTGGACGCGCTTCCACATGCAGCTCGCCGCGTACCTCGCCGGCTCGGTCGCGAGCTTCGAGGGCGATGGCCTGCCGCTGTTCCGGCTCGTCGCGCTCGACTATCCAGACGAGGACTGGGCCTGGACGTCGATCGACGAGTACCTGCTCGGCGATCGGATCCTCGTCGCGCCGGTCCAGCAGATGGGCGCGACGTCGCGCACGCTGAGGCTACCGCCCGGTACGTGGTACCCGCTGCTCGGCACCGAGCCGGTGACCGGGGGCGAGATCACGGCGAGCGCGGCGAAGACCGAGATCCCGGCGTTCGTGCCCGAGGGCTCCATCCTCGTGCTCTATCCCGACGGCGT
This sequence comes from Pseudomonadota bacterium, assembly GCA_023386455.1. Lineage (GTDB taxonomy): Bacteria > Myxococcota_A > Polyangia > Haliangiales > Haliangiaceae > JABFXX01. The sequence goes on from JAEWJO010000349.1 coordinate 4,696, forward strand.
CGACACGATGCTCCCCGCTCCGGCGCGCCCCGCGACGACGAGGACGCTGCCCGAGATCGCCGCCGATCGCGAGGTCTGGGTGTTCTCCGGCACCGCCGCGAATCCCGCGCATTCCCTGTGGAACGACGACACCGGCCCGCTCGACACCGCCCACTGGACGTGGAGCGGCCGGCCCGCCGGAGCGCTGCCGGCGACCGCGACCTTCAACGGCGCGCCGGTGACCGTCACGACCGGTGGCGGCTGGGCCGCGGTGACCGTGACCGGCAACGGCACGCTCGAGTACGCCGGCGGCGGCACGCTGACGAGCGCGCGCGCGACGCCGGGTACCGTGACCGTCCGCCTGCGGTGAGGGGTCAGACATGACTTGTATGCGCAGCTGCCTGGCGAGTCATGCAAGTCATGCCTGACCCCGTCCGAATTTCGGGCACATTTTCGCGACGTCGTGCGTCTGGTAGGTGATGCGCTGGGTCTGCCTCGTCGTCGCGACTGGCTGTGCGCGTGGGCTCGCCGAGCCCGCGCCGCCGACCGTACCGTCCGCCGTTGGTGGCGCCGAGGCCGAGCACGCGACGAGGTCGCCGGTCGGCGTCCCGGGCGAGGGCATCGTCTACAAGGTCGACCTGCGCGGCATCACGGTCGGCCGCGTCCAGGTCGCGGTCGGGGAGCCCGGCTTCGTCGACGGCCGGCCTGCGATCATCGTCCGCACGCGTGCGACGAGCAGCGGCCTCGCCGCCCTGATCGGTGACATCTCGTACGACCTGACGACGACGCTCGACACCGACACCGGCGAGGCACTCGAGGAGACGGAGAGCTGGGACGTGAAGTTTGCCGGCGAGCACGAGCACGACTCGCATCACCGGAAGAGCGTCGACGGGATCGAGCGCAACGTGCACGCCGTCGTCGGTCAGCTCCGTGCGTGGCGCAGCAAGATCGGCGAGCGCCGCGACGACGACCTGCGCCTCGGCGACATCTATCTCTCGCTCGAGCTCGCGGATGCCGGTCGCGAGCTCCTCGCCGAGGCGAACCTGCCGTCGGCGCGCTACACCGGCGCGGCGCAGAGCGGGCGGTTCCCGGTGACGATGTGGCTATCCGACGATCAGTCGCGCGTGCCGCTCAAGCTTGTCGCGAGCACGAAGCTCGGCGAGATCGCCGTCGAGCTTGCGAGCTACGACGTCACGCACGATGCGGACTGAGAAGGGGTCAGACATGACTTGTATGACTCGTTCGCTCGCAAGTCATACAAGTCATGTCT
>JAEWJO010000381.1 GCA_023386455.1 Pseudomonadota bacterium
GTTGCCGACGAGCTGCAGCGCCGCGTTGATCGTCAGCTTGTCGAACACGAACAGCGCGACGTTGCCGCGCAACTCGAAGCGGATGCCGTTGTCGACGCCGGTGCCGCTGTCGCGCAACGAGTCTGGCGTCGACATCGTGCCGATCTCGCCGGTCGTCGAGTTGAGGATCAGCGGCACGGCGAAGCTCACGTCGCCGAGGTTGCCGAAGCTCGAGACATCGTTCGGCGTGATCGCGGTGACCGACGGCACGAGCTTCGCGCAGTGTGGCGTGCCGCTGGACTCGCAGCCCCATGCACACGTCGTGTCGAAGTAAGGAGCGTTCTCGCCCGCACACGACCGCAGCACGTCGGCGGTGGCGCACTCGAGCGAAGCCATCAGGCACTGTCCACCGTCGGGTGGCATCACCGGCGAGCCGTCGACGGTCGTCACGGTCTGATACGTGCCGTGCGAGAACTCGCACGCGCCGGTCAGGACGACACCGACGAGCGCGATCCGACGCAGCGCCATCATCGCGGCGCTCTCCTGCGCCGGCGCAGCGCGAGCAGACCGACGAGGCCCGACAGCGCGAGCGGACCGCCGGCGCCGCTGCCGGTCTCGCAGCAGCCGCCGTCGGACGTACCAGGACCATCGCAGTCGCCGAGCAGATCGAGGTGGCCGGTCGAGCAGTCATCGCAGCCGTCCGCGTCGGAGTCGCCACAGGCGTTCGGGTTGTTCGGGTCCGAGTCGGTACCGTCGGAGACGCCGTCGCCGTCGGTATCGCCGAAGCCGCCACCGCCGTCGTCGGCGCCGGTGACACACTCGGCTTCGAACAACGCATTGAGGAACAGGCGCGTGCCCTGGCTCTGCGAGCCCGACGTCAGCGGCACGTCGGTCTTGTACTGGTGACCGCCGAGGTAGCTGATCTTTCCGCCGCACGACGAGTGCGCGATGCTGCCGTCGGGGCGTGGGCCGAGGATGATGTCGTCGCAACCGTCGAGGTAGCCGCTCATCCACAGATCCTGCGCGCCGGGACCATTGGCGCCGGTGAGCAGCGTGACCTGGCGGTTGTTCTTGTACGTCGTGCCGAGGTACGTGCTCAGGTTGTACGCGGGCTCGCTGCCACCGGTCGTGCCGAACGCGCCGTCGAGCTGGTTGTACGGAACGTCGGGCCGAAGCACCTTGACCTCGGCGGACTGCGGCTGCGTCGCCACCTCGTAGCCCGGCAGGTTCTGCCACGTCTCCGGCTTCGGCAGGCAGCACGCCTGGCCGTTGCACGCGTTCTGCACGCACTGGTAGCTCGCGTTCGTGCACGTGCCCTGCGGGCACAGCGGCGGCGTGCCGGTCGTCGTCAGGAAGTGACCGTCGCGACCCGGATCGTCGAGGAACGGCCACGCCGGGTTCGGCACCAGGTTCTCGTAGGCATTGACCGCCTGGCACTCGGCGAAGAAGTGCGTCGAGTGCTTGAGGAACTCGCGGACCTCGGCGACGACCTCGTGACCGTTGTACGTGAACGCCTGGCCCGTGCACTCGGCCTGCGTCGCGGGACAGTTGCCACCGGCGCACTTCACGGTCTCGCGCTCGTTGACACCCCAGTGCATCGACATGATCTGGCAGAACTTCGGGTTGCCATTCGCGTCGAACAGCGCGCCGTTCCTGTGGTCGGTGTTCGGCGCGTTGCACGTTCCGAGGTCACCCATGATCTGCTCCTCGAGCAGCATGTCGGGATTGCCCGTCGACGGTCCGCACGAGGCCGCGGTGCACTTCGCCATCGGGAACTCGGCGCCGTTGCTCTGCGGGATGCCGGCGGCGCGCAGGTAACCGGTCGCGATCGGCTCGTTGCCGTCGGCGAACACCGCGATCGTCGGCGCGGCGATCATCGTCTTCATCGCGGTGCCGTCGAACATCTCGGTCGCCTCGTGCACGCTGACGACGTGGAACACGGAACGCATGGCCCACGGGTTTGCGGCCCACGTCGACTTGTCGTTCCACACGCCGATGATCGCGAGTGCTCGGTCGTGATCCGCGTCGTCGATCACGAACGGGCCGCCGCGGTAGCCGTGGCGACCGAGCATCGTGTCGCGTGCGGTGCCGCTGTCGCTCCACACGATCTTCGTCGTCGCGAAGAGATCAGGGCTCGCCGTCGGGTAGTTGCACTTGGTGCCCGATCCCTCGACGTCGCAGTCCCACGGGCACGGATCCGAGGCCGAGTTACACGGCGCGGCGTGCCACGTCTTCTGCGGATCGATCATCCAGTAGACGTGCACGCCCTGGCGCAGCAGCTGGTAGATGAGGCCGTAGGCCTGGAACATGCCGGTCGCCTGATACGAGAGATCCATCGGGATGATCAGCGCGCCGGCCTGAAACGGCGGGCCCGCGGCCGGATTCCCCGAGCTCGAGCCCGAGCCCGAGCCCGAGCCCGAGCCAGAGGCGTCCGGAACGAGCGACGTCGTCTCGCTGCCGCACGCGGCGAGGGCGAGACCGAGCACGAGCATGGTGCGTACTGCGAGCATGGGGACTCCTTCTTTGATCAGCGAAGAGCAGCGAGCTCGCGTCGCGCATCGTCGGCGAAGCGGCCCGTCGGATAGCGATCGAGGTAGCGACCGAGCAGGGTGCGAGCGGCGGAGAGGTCGCGTCGCTTGAGCTCGACGCGGGCGGCGGCGTAGAGCGCGGACTCGGCAGCGTCGGTGCCGGCGAACGTGGTCGAGACCGCGGTGTAGCGCTCGACCGCGAGATCGGGATTGCCCGAGGCCTGGGCGACATCGGCGAGGAGGATCTGGATCTCGGCGCGGAGCGCGCGCGTGGGTCGGGCGGAGAGCGCGGACTGCGCGGTGCGCTCGGCGTCATCGAGGTGCTTTGCCGCGAACTGGGTCCTCGCGAGCTCGAGGAGCTCCGCTGCCGTCGGCGTAAGCGTAGGCGTAGGCGTAGGCGATCCGACTCTGTCGTGCGCGTGCGCCGGGGCAGGCGCGGGTGCGGGCGCGGGCGTCGGCGCCTCCGCGTCGGTCGTCGGAGGGGCAACCGGCTGCGCCGGAGCGGGCTCGGGCTCGGGCTCGGGCTCGGGCTCGGGAATTCGAGCTTCGACGCGCGCCGGCGTTTCCGGAGGTGCAGGTGCAGGTGCAGTCGACTCGTTCTTCGTCGCGACAACGCCGGCGACCGTTGCCGCGGTGGCGACGCTGGCGAACGCGATGATCGGCACGATCCACTTGAGGCGCCGCGGTCTCTCGCGCTGCTCGACGCGCTTGCCCTCGAGCAGCGCGCTCGCGATCGCACGGTTGTATTCGCGTGCACCCGGCGGCGGGATGGGAAGCGACTGACCGAACGCGCGTACGAGCTGCATACGCGCGCGGTCACCGCGACAGCTCGCGCAGGTCGCGAGATGATCGTCGAGCACGAGCCTCTGCGCCTCGTCGAGACTCTCGACCTCGCGGTGCAGCCAGTCGGCGACGCTCTTGCAGCTCACGGGACACCTCGACCTGCGAACGCCGGATCCTTCTTCATCGCCTTCATCAGCGCGCGTCGCGCACGAAAGATCCGCGAGCGCGTCGCCGTCCTGCTCGCGCCCATCAGCGCCGCGATCTCCTCGATGCTGTACTCCTCGATCGCGAACAGCACGAGCGCGATGCGGCGAGCCGGATCGAGCTCGTCGAGCAGCACGTACAGCCGCCTCGACACCGCGATCGACTCCGCGGTCCGCTGGGGATCGTCCTCGCTCGCCTGCTCGGGTGGCGCGTCGACCACGATCTCGCGCCGATGTCGCGGCCGGCGCAGGTGCTGGTGCGCGACGTTGATCGCGATCCGCGTCAGCCAGGTCTTCACCGACGCCTCGCCGCGGAACCGCGGGAACGCGGTGATCGCCTCGGCGAACGTGTCCTGCAGCAGATCTTCGACATGCGCGCCCGGCCCGACGATCCGGACCAGCACGCGCGCGAGCGCCTCGGCGTGCGCGCGGAACACCGCCTCGAGCGCGCCGCGATCGCCGCGCCGGCACGCGTCGAGCTGCGCGGCGTCGACCCGCATCGGCACGGGCGTGGGGCGGTCGCGCGGTGCCGAGGACAGCACCACGAGATCCCACGGATCGCGCACGAGGGTCAGGGCCACGTTCTCTTGGTGGCGCCGGCCCGGGGATTTGATGCCGAAAATCGTCCGTCGCTCACAACGTCACCGTGAGCGCGACGCCTACATGCAGGCGAAACCGGCCGAGATCGACGATCGTCTCGTTGTCGATCAATAGCTTGTGCCGGATCAGCGCATAGTCTGCGCCGACCGAGGCACCCGCCGCGAGGACGTCGCTGATCGGCACGCGAAGTCCCGCCTCGCCACCGACGTAGGGCGCGCCGAGCGTCGCCTCGCCGCGCCGGCCATCGGTGCTCGTGCCGCGAGCGAACAAGATCGCCGTCGCGTAGTGCGGCCGCGCGAACACCTCGACCGGGCCGAGCGTGCGGCCGACGTCGACCGCGATCGCCGCGCCGAGCTCGGTCACCGACGCCGAGCCGTGGTCGCCGTCGATCACGCCGCTCGGCTGCCAGTACGCGGCGAGCACGGGTGCGACGAACCACGGTGCGAGCCCGAACCGCTTGCTGATCGCCGCGCCGGCACGGCCGTCGAAGTGACGCTGTCGCCGCTCGCGCGCGACCGAGCCGATCACGTCGACGCGCCACGCCGGTCGCTGCACCGCCGCCGGCGGAATCGCGAGCACCGCCGGTGCACTCGCGCGAGGTGAGAGCAGCGAGTCGAGCAGGCCCGCGATCTTGAGCGCGATCGTGCGCTCGATCTCGGCGGGCTGCATCGCCGCGTCGACCCGCACGAGCTCGATCAGCGCGCGTCCCGGCCAGCCGCCCGACGCGAACACGAGGAAGCCATGCTCGACGGGCGCGATCCACACGACGAGGTCGGCCTGGCCGCTCGCGACGAGCTGCGACGCCGGCTCCGCGTACGTCAGCGGATCCGCGTCGTGAACATCGAGCCGCTCGACCGTCGCGCTCGCGTGCATCTCGATCTGCGACGCCAGCGTCGTCAGGCTCGGCGAGCCGCGCGTGTCGGCGAGGATGATCGTCGGCCCGGCCGCCGCGACATGCGCCGCGAGGCAGACGATCCACACCGCGAGACCCGCGCGCACCGCTTCACGTTCGCGGGCCGCCGCGGGCTTGTCAACCCGGCGCGCTCAGCGCGGCAGGATGACGTCGGGCAGATCGATCTCGCCTGACACCGGTTCGAGGCGAGGAGTCTCCATCCGGCGATGCATCCGCTCGATGTCGACGCGCTTCATCCTGATCGTCACCTGCTGGTCGCGCGGCTCCCGCCCGCTCTCCGCGTTCATGCCCGGTGAATCGGCCACAAGGCCGAGGAGGTGAATGTAGGTATCGACTCAGTACGAGTAGCCGACCTTCAGGTACAGCTCGCGACCCTCGCCCGGGATGCGCGGGATCACGACCGCCGTCGGCATCGACCGGTCGTAGTCGCCCGGCGCCGGCAGCAGGTCGCGGGTGCCGATCAGGTTGCGGCCGCCGACGGTGAGGTCGAAGCCGCGGACATCCGGCACGTAGATCGCGGCGTTGAGCCCGACCCACGCCGGTGCATCGGGCGAGGCCGAGCCGTCGAGCGCCGGGCGCGTCGGGCGCGCGCCGAGCACGAGGACCTCGGTCGAGACGTGCGCGCGGTCCCACAGCCTCGGCGTCGACAGGCCGCCGACCGCGGTGAGCCGGGCGGAGTCGGGGACGTCGCCGTACGAGACCGGCACTGCCGGGTCCTCGCTCGAGCCGACCTTCGCGAGCGCGGCGCCGCCGAACGCATACCAGCCGGCGCTGTTGCGGTAGCTGAGCTCGGCCTCGATGCCCTGGGTGACGAAGCGTCCGATGTTCTGGAACTGGAGCAGGAGGTCCGCCGGGTCGGGGACCTGGACGATCACGTCGCGCGCGTCCCAGTAGAACGCCGACAGGCGCGTCGACAGACCGGGCACCGGCTTGGCCCAGGTCACGGCCTCGAAGCTGCGGATCCGTTCCGAGCCGATGTCGGGATTCGCCTTGAACGTCGTGTTGTCGAAGAACGCGCCCTCGAATGCGCTCGGGTTGCGGAATCCCTCGGCGTAGAGGAGCTTGAGCCCGAACTTCTCGCGCTTCGCGAGGAACAGCGCGGCGCGCGGCGACAGGCGCTTGTCGACCTTCGTGTTGTTGTCGAAGCGCAGGCCGGCGGTGAGACCGAACCACTCGGTCGGCGCGCTGTCGACCTCCGTGTAGACACCCTGCAGGCTGAAGTCGAGCGGCACGCCCGCGAGCCCGCCGGCACCGCCGGGCTCGTCGTCGAGATAGAACGAGCGGCTCTTCGTCTTGTTGTAGTTGGCCTCCGCGCCGGCCGTGATGCCGAGCTTGCCGTCCTCGAGCGCCTCGTAGCGCGTGCGCACCTCGGCGCCGACGGTCGCGGCGTCGCCGTAGTCGACGAAGTGCGCGGATGCGCCGAGCTCGGCGATGTCGTCGTAGAAGCGGTAGAGATTCAGGTAGCCGCGCACCGCGAGCGTCAGGCGCTTCGACAGCTCTCGCGTGTGACCGCCCTCGACCAGGATCTGCGTGTTGTACTGCTGGTACGGATCCTCGTCGGCGGGGTCGCCGTCGTACGGCGCGAACGGCGAGTCGCGGCGGACGCGATACGCGCGGAACTGACCGAACGTGCGGCCGTACGTGCCGACGAGCGAGGCCATCGTGCCGTACGCGCTGTCGCCGGAGAGGTTCGTGCCGACGTCCGGCAGATCGAGCGTCTCGCCGAACCGGCCCATCGCGAGCACCGAGCCGCGCACCTGGCGATCGACATCGCCGACGGCGAACCCCGCGGTACCGATCATGCCGGCGATCTTGTTGACGCTGACGCGGCCGTAGGCTCGCGCCGATTCGGACGCGCCGCGCGTGACGATGTTGATGATGCCGAAGAACGCGTTCGCGCCGTAGACCGAGGACACCGGGCCGCGGATGACCTCGATGCGCGCGATGTCGTCGATCGACACGAGGTTCTCGAAGCCGAGGCCGGACGACGCGCCCCATGCCTCGTTGATCGTCGCGCCGTCGATCAAGACGAGGATGCGCGTGTTGAAGTCACCGGGGATCTGGAGGCCGCGTATGCCGAGCGATGCGTTGATGCGGTTGTCCTCGAGGTACACGCCGGCGACGCCGGCGACTGCCTCGCCGATCGTGCGGTAACCGAACCGGCGGATCCGATCGGCGCTGACGACGGTGACAGCCGACGCGACGTTGCCGAGGCTCTGCTCGCGCTTCGCGGCACCGACGACGACATCTTCCTCGGCCGCGGATGCCGCGAGCACCGTCGCCGAGCTCGATAGATCGTCCGTCGGCGGAGGCAATGGCGGCAGGTCCGCCGGATCGACGACGCCACTTGCCGCAGCCGGGGCGGGTTGACCGTGCGCTGGCGCCACGACGCTCACGAGTCCGGCAACGCCGAACAAGAAGCTCCCGACTGTCAGCCGCGAGGCACCCATGGCAAGGTCGTATCAGATGTTGCCGCGCTTCGCTCACGGTCCTGAAACGATCCGCCTTGGCGACCTCGAAGTTCGTCGTCTCGGCTTCGGCGCGATGCGCCTGCCGGGTAAGGATGTGTGGGGCGAGCCGTCGGACCCGTCGGCAGCGCGTGCGGTGTTGCGTCGCGCGATCGAGCTCGGCATCAACTTCATCGACACCGCCTGGTACTACGGGCCGCACGTCGCGAACCGGCTCATTCTCGAGTCGCTCTATCCGTATCCGAAGGACCTCGTCATCGCGACGAAGCTCGGCGGCAAGCGGCTGCCCGACAAGGGCTGGGCGCACGCGATGACGCCGGAGGAGCTGCGCGCAGGTGTCGACACCGATCTGCAAACGTTGCGTCTCGAGCAGTTGCCCGTCGTTCACCTGCGCTGGATGGAGAAGGCGCCGATCACGTTCACCGAGGCGCTCGATGTCCTGATCGACGTCCAGAAGGCCGGCAAGATCCGTCACCTCGCGCTCAGCAACGTCACCGCCGAGCAGTGCGAGCAGGCGTTCGCGCGCACGCCGATCGTCGCGGTGCAGAACCTCTACAACCTCAGCGGCAAGGCGGGGCCGATGCCCGTGACCGGCAATCCCGAGGAAGTCCTCGCGCTGTGCGAGGCGAAGAACATCGCGTTCTTGCCGTTCTTCCCGCTCGCGATCGGCGCACTCGCCGGCGGCGGCGGTCACCTCGAGGCGATCGCGAGCCGGCTACGCTGTACGCCGGCACAGCTGTCGATCGCGTGGCTGCTGGCGCGCTCGCCGGTGATGTTGCCGATTCCCGGCACGAGCAAGGTGCACCACCTCGAGGAGAACGTCGGCGCGGTGCACGTCGCGATCGACGAGCCCACGCTGCAAGAGCTGAAGCCGAAGGCCTAACGCATGCGCAGGTTCGCGCTCTGTGCCATGCCGCCCGGGTGCTGCGCGGCATTGAACTGCGCGGCGAGCTCGGCCATCTCGGACGCGATCGCGCTTCCTTCGACCGTCATCTGTCCCTCGGTGCCCGTGACGTCGACATCGCGATAGATCGCGCGCGCCTCGTTGCAGTCGCGGCCGCCGAACGCGAGGTAGCCGAGTGCGTACGATGCGGTGCCGCCAGCGAGGCCACCCCAGAACACCATCTGGCCGGCGGTGTCACCGATCAGTGGACCGGCGACGAGGCCGGCGAGGAACAGACCCATGCCCGCGTAGCGCGGCACGTTCGCGCGCTTGCAGGTGTGCGAGAGGTGATCGAGGCGCGACAGCTTCTGGTCGTACTGCGGGTCCGTCATCACGTGAAACTGCGCGTACGAGATCGGTTGGTTATCGTACGTCGCGGTCGTGTGCGTGCGCGTGACCGGCTCCTTCACGGTGTAGCGGGTGACCGTGCACGACGGGTGACCCTCGGCGACGCCGGACGGACACGTGCTCGCTTGCTTCTCGACCGTCTCGAACGCGGTGCGGTCCTCGGAGTAGACGCCGATCTGTGCGCCGGCGATCGGCGGCGGCAGCGGGACGCGAGGCGGCTTCGGCGGAGCGGCTCCGTAACACGCGGCCAGAGAGGCAAGAGAGAGCGAGAGGCAAGCAAGCGCGACGGACTTCATGGCAGGCACCCTTTCTGTGTGTGACGACAGGGGTGCGAGCCGCGACCAGGCGGGTGGTCGCAGGAAATCTCACGAAATCGCACAAGCTATGGAAAGATCTCGTCGAGGATCGCGGCGGCGTGGACGACGAGGTGCTTGGACCCGTCGGCCTGGTCGACGATCTCGGGCTTCTCGACGATCATCCACAGACGCTTCTTCGCGGCGAGCTTCGCGGCGCCGGGCGTCCCCTTCGGGACGTCCATCCAGTAGCGGTCCATCTTCCACAGCGGGCCGTCGATCGCCTCGACCTTCGCGTTGATGAGGTACCGGCCGTTCGGATCGAGGTCGCCGAGCCCGTTGTGAACGGCGGCGGCGGCGATCTTGATGTCGGGGATGTGCTTCGCCTGCAGGCGTGCGGCCACGTCGAGCTTCGGCGGCGCCGACAGCGTGATCACCGCACGCGTGCGATCGAGCGGACCGCCGGCGAGCTGGTAGATGTCGCTCTGATCGTCCTCGCAGATCGCGAGCAACGCGCCGACCTTCGTGACGATCCGGCCGACGAGCAGCTCGTCGTCGAACCGGTACGTGCGGCGCTGTCCCCGCACCGTGATCACGTTGGCGTGGATCGTCTCGTCGCGGAACGTGCCCGCCTCGGTGTCGATCTTCGTGACGGTGCCCCAGTCGAGGATCAGGTGGCGCCACGTCGCGTTCGGCTTCGAGAAGTCGTACGGGATGAAGCAGAACGCGTCGGCCGACGCGATCTGGCAGCTCCGGCAGTACTTCGGATCCATCGAGTCGAGGATCGCCTGCTGCCGAGGCGTCAACGTCGCTGCTGCGGGAACGGGCGCAGGCGCCGGCGCCGGCATCGTCGTGTTGCCGGGCGACGCCGCGAGCTTCTGCGTCTTCGCCCTGGTCGGAGTCTTGGTCGGCGACGGTGGCGCCGGCGACGGCGACGGCGAAGAGGACGTAGCGACCGCGATCGCCGCGGCCGGCTGGTCACTGTTGGTGGTCGCGGGCGGCGGCGCTGCGGTCGTCGCGACCGGTACAGGTGCAGGTGCAGGTGCAGGTGCAGATGCAGATGCAGGTGCAACAGAGACCTGCGGTGCCGGCCTGGCCTTGAATTGCCACGCCGTGATCGCGACGCCCGCTGCTGCTGCGACGACGACGCCGGCGATCGCGGCGGTGCGCGTGCGCTTGGCCGGTGCCGACGGGCCGGCCTTGAACGCCTCGATCAGCTGGCGCATCGAGCCGAATCGATCCTCCGGCGAGGCCTGCATCGCCTTCGTCAGCGGACCCGCGAGCGACGACGGGAGATCGGTCGGCGGCGTGAGCCCGGCGCGGATCGCCTCGACGCGGACCGCGAACACGATCGGGAACGGGCGGCTGCCCGTGATGAGCTCCCACGCCATCACCGCCCACGCGAACTGATCGACGCGTGGATCGATCGGATCGCCGAGCAGCTGCTCGGGCGCGAGGTACGCGGGTGTGCCGGCGATCGCGCCGGTCGCTGTCAGGTGTGGATCGGTCGACAGCGTCGATGCGTTCGGATCGATCTGGTCGCCGTGCCGCGCGAGCCCGAAGTCGGTGACGATCGCGCGGCCGTCTCGCGTGATGAGGACGTTCTCCGGCTTGATGTCGCGGTGAACGAGCCCAGCGGCGTGTGCGGCGGCGATGCCCTCCGCCGCGCCGAGCAGGACGGCGATCAGCTCCTCGCGCGGTCGGCGCTCGCCGGCCCACTGCCGCAGCGACACGCCGTCGATCAGCTCCATCGCGAGCCACACCTCTTCGCCCTCGGTGCCGACGTCGTAGATGTGGCAGACGTTCGGATGCGAGAGCCGGGCGAGCGCCTGCGCCTCGCGGACGAGCCGGGCGCGACCCTGCGTGTCGTCGCCGGTGCGGCGCACGACCTTGATCGCGAGCGGCCGCGCGAGCTGCGGGTCGTACGCGCGATAGACGATGCCCATGCCGCCCGAGCCGAGCACGGTGTCGATCCGATAGCGGCCGAAGCTCGGCGGTGGCCCGCCGCGCGCGAGGTTCGACAGCACGGCGCGGCACTCCGCGCAGCCGTCGATGTGCTTCTCGACGACCGCGGCGCGATCCTCCGTCAGCTCGCCCTGGATGAAGCCGAGGAGCTTGTCGGGAGCCGGGCACGGCGTGAGCGTCATCGCGACATCAAGATCCGCGAGATCGAGAGCTCGATGTCGCTATCGAGGAACCGCAGCAAGCTGTCGACGTCGTCCTTGTTCGGCATGCCGAGGGCGGCGATCAGCTTCTTGCGCGTGTGCTTGCCGAGGTCGGCGCGCGCATCGGCGAGCCAGCGAGCGCACGTCGCGCGGTGCACGCGATACAGGCGCGCGAGGTCGTCGATCGTCAGCTCGTCGAGGATGTGCTGGCGCAGCAGGTTGCGCTGGCGGACCTCGAGCGCGGCGAACGCCTCGCGGATCGCCTTCTTGAGCTCGGTCGTGTACTGCGCGCGCAGGTGCTTGCGCTCGGGTCCCGGCGTCGCGTCGGGCCAGTGATCGAGCAGGATCTCGTCGAGCGTCTCCTCGCGATCGACCTTGCGGATCGCCTTCAGCGCCTTGCGCGTCGCGGTGACGCGGAGCCACGCGGCGAGCTCGCCACGGCCGGCGTAGTCGGCGATCTTCTTGTGGCCGTCGCCGACGAGCAGCTCGAACCGCAGCGCCTGCTTCACCTCGTCCGCCGTGCCGCCGCCGAGCCGCAGCCTGCGCAGCGCGATGTCCATCTGCGGGACGAGGTCGGTCTCGAACGCGCGGAGCGCCGCGGGGTCACCCTCGGCGAGCGCGATCGCGAGGTAGAGGTCGGCGTCGTGGAGGTTGTCGAGCGAGGCCTCCGGATCGTCGCGCAGCCGCGCCTGCAGCCGTGCCGTGATCGAGTCATCGGAGACGGAGACGCTCGGCCACGCGGCACGACCCGCCGCGGCGATGCGTGCTACCGCACCCGAGATATCTCCCGACACGGGCCCGATTGTAGTAACCGGCCCACGCGCATGCCACGGCCAAGTGGGGGGTTTAGCGCGATGGGGGAAATCGGCCGATGGGGTAGAGTGGGCTCTCCATGGCGTACCGGCTGCTGGCACTCGACCTCGACGGCACGCTCCTGCGGGATGACAAGACGGTCGATCCGGTAGATGTCGCAGCGATCCGCGACGTTCGGGCATCGGGGGTGACGGTCACGATCGTGACGGGACGGCTGCACTCGGGGTCGGTCGAGGCCGCCCGGGCCTGCGAGATCGTCGGTCCGATCGCCTGTGTCGAAGGCAGCCACCTGGTCGAGGCCGAGAGCGAGAAGACGCTCGTCCGCCACGGCATGACCGGACGGGTCACGTCGGTGCTCCGCGATGCATTCGGCACGCACGGGCTCGCGAGCTTCGTGTTCGAGCACGACGGCATCCACCACGACGAGGACGGCGAGCCGTACGCGAAGTACGTCAGCACGTGGTCGCCGAATTTGCGCGTCGTCGAGGAGGCACTCGACGCCAGGGTCTGGGCCAACGATCCGCTCGCGGCGGTCGCGATCGGCGAGGCGGCCGAGGTCGCGGCGGCGCACGAGATCCTGAAGACGCACGCGACCGACATCTTCTCGGTCGCGTTCCCGGTGTCGTGGGTGCCGGGCAAGCACGCGATCCTGGTCCGCGCCGCGGGACCGACGAAGGGCACCGCGCTCGCCGCGCTGTGCGAGCGAATCGGTTGCACGGTCGACGATGCGGTCGCGATCGGAGACTGGGTCAACGACGTGCCGATGTTCGAGGTCGCCGGGAGATCGTTCGCGATGGGAGGAGCGCCGGAGCACGTCGCGTCGAAGGCGACCGACAGGCTGCAGCGGCAGACGGGGCACGGCGGAGGGATTGCCGAGGCGATTTCGCGGGCATGGGGATAGACCGCCGCGGCGGTCGTGATCGCAACAGTGGTCGTGATGGCGACGGCGGACGACCGGGGAGTCGGCGTTTGCGCTGGCGCGGGTGATCACGCTGGCGACGATCGATGATGCAGATGGCACGATACGATCGGGCTCGGCGGGTGGCGCGTCGCTCGCGCGTGCGCTCGCCCAGCTGCGCGCGCAGGTCTAAGAGTTGTCCCGTAAGTACGTCCACACAGGGTCGTATCTATGGGACCTGTCAGTTCGCACACGTGCACGCTCGGACGTGGTCTGGCGTGCGCCAGTCTCATCCCGGGTTGCGCAC
>JAEWJO010000581.1 GCA_023386455.1 Pseudomonadota bacterium
GCGCTGGTCGCGACACACGCGAGCGTGGGAGCGCCCCGCAACGGTCACCCTCAACCCGGAGAATCACGCCAAAGCTGAACGACTCGCATCCTGAATCTCATGCGACAACTATCTTGATTTTCGCCGGCTGCCGCCGATGTGCCCGGCGATGAGCAACCCAATGACCATGTCGCGGTAGGTGCCGGCGTCGACGCCGTAGCGTTGCTCGCGGTCCGACAAACGGACCTTCACATGCAGAAGACCACGCCGCTCGACGTCCATCAGGAAATCGATCTCTGCCAACCGCGGATCGCGCATATGCGGACGCTATACCCTAGGACGCGAACCGCTCAACGTTCGTAAGCCAGGCGAGCAGAAGTCTTCGCGACGGATCCCGAGTTTCTTCATTTTGCTTTGGAGCGTGCCTGGCTTCAGCCCCAACCGTGCGGCGGCACCATCCGTCCCGTAGATCTTGCCCCGCGTCACCCGCAGTGACTCCTCGATCGAGCTGCGCATCGCGTGCTCGAAGCGTGGTCCCGCGACGTCCGTCGACTTGCGGCTGGTGCGCCTTGCAAACTCCTCCGGAAGCTCCAGCGAACGGCCTCCTCCTAAAATCATCGCCGTCTCGAGGACGTTCATCAGCTCGCGCACATTACCTGGCCACTCGTGCGCCTCGAGCCTGGCCAATGTTGCACGCGTCACCTGCGGCGGCTCTGTGCCGAGCTTCTGTGCGAGCTGCGACGTCAACGCGCTGACGAGGGGCGCCAAGTCGCCACGACGTTCTCGCAGCGTCGGGACGCGAATCGAGAACACGTCGAGTCGGTAGTACAGGTCCTCGCGAAACGTTCCGTCGTTCACCATGGCGTCGAGGTGCCTGTTCGTCGCGGCGATCAGACGAACGTCCACATCGATCACAGAAGTGCCGCCGACGCGACGAATCTGTCGCTCCTGCAACACGCGCAGCAGCTTGACCTGCGCGGCCAGCGGCAGCTCGCCCACTTCATCAAGGAACAACGTTCCGCGGTGCGCACGCTCGAACAGGCCGACGTGAACGCGATCCGCGCCGGTGAAGGCGCCGCGCTCGTGACCAAACAAGTCGCTCTCGATCAAGGTCTCGGGAATTGCGCCGCAGTTGAGTTGCAGCATCGGTCGATGGGCTCGCGGTGACCGTCGATGGATCTCGCGGGCGAGGACTTCCTTTCCGCTCCCAGACTCGCCGGTCAGCAGGACTGTCGTCGGATACGCGGCCACGCGTTGCGCGCGCTCCAGGGCTGCGCGCATGGCGGCACTACGCGCCACGACGTCGGTGTGCGGATCGAGTCGTTCGAGACTGGCGCGCAGCGTGCGGCTCTCGACGTGCGCACGCCGTGACAGGTCAGCCACGCGCTGCACCACCGTCATGTGCCGCGTGGCTGTCTCGATGATCTGCCCCAGCACCGTGCGGAGCTCGCTGCTCGTGAATGCCGGGGGCAGCGGACGCGTCGCAACGATCGCCAACCCTGGCGCGACCGCTAACGCCTGTGAGGCAAGCGACGGATCGACACTGCGCCATTCCCCTTCTGCCAACTCGACCGCGGCGACCGGCGCAGGCGATCGCAGCTCGACCCTGCGTAGCGACGCGCGCGCCGAAAGGGTCTCTGCGATCGCGCGAACGAGCGCGCGCGGCGTGTGCACGTCGGCTACGGCCGCCAGCAACTCGGAGACGACGTTCAGCGCGTCAGCGTCGGTCACCGTTCGAGCATTCACTGAAATCTCGGTGTCTGCTACCGATATTTTGGTGACAAGTCCGCACGGTTCCTCGTCGATTCAGCATCTTACGCGTGGCTCGGTCGGTGCTCTAGGCGAGGGCATGCCCTACGTCATCACCCAGAAGTGCGTCGGAACCTGTGACACAGCATGCGTCGACGTCTGCCCGTGCGACTGCATCGTTGGCCCTGTCCCCCTCGACGAGCTGCGGAAGGTTCCGGAGAACGATCGCGGGGCCCGCTTCGCCGGCATCCAGATGTTCATCGATCCCGATGAGTGCATCGACTGCGGCGCGTGCGTTGCCTAGTGTCCCGTCGCCGCGATCTATCTCGACGACGACGTGCCGACCGAACACCGCGCCGACATCGAGCGCAACGCGAAGTTCTTCCGACGCTAGGCTTGGGGCTGCGCTCGGTCGACGACGATCCGGCCCTCTGCCATGCGTAGCTCGCAGTTGAACTGGCGCAGGAACGTCAGCCCGACGAGCCCGTGAATGCCCCAACCCTCGGGCAGATCGTGGGCGTGGATCTGGAAGTCGGAGAACTGAAAGCCGAGGCACGCGAACCGCTCGACGTGGATCAGGTAGCCCTCTTCGCGACCCACGGCCGAGCGCATGACCGTGATGCGATCGGCGGAACGTGCGCTGTACCCGATCTCGTCGAGGATCTCAGGAATGATCACGGTCTCGGCCGAACCGGTATCGAGCACCAGGTTTAGCCGCGGGCTCTCGCCACGAGGGCCCCAGATCCGACCAGGCACGATGATGAGGTCGGCGTCCGAATCGAACAGCGTGACCTTCACGGCACGCCGAAGCGAGGAATCGGTCCGCGGATGCGCCCGGTGAAGAAGCAGCCAACGTTCTCGTACTCCCTGCAGGCGCCTCCGAGGTCGACGCTGGCTTCGTGTCGGCGCTTTCGGTGCGAGAACACGAGCGCAGTGCCGAATGCGAAGTTGTGGTCATCGACCCAATCCGCGTCGACGAGCACGACCCACTCGTCGGGGAACTGCGCGCAGATCTCGCTCCACGTGAGCCGCGTCGTCGCTGGGGCCAAGGATGTCGCTTCGTTCATCGCGCGCCTCCCTCCAGCGTCGCGCACGGCGCCGTCGTGTCAAGTTTTCCGCCGAGCATCGTCACGCCACCCTGCCTCGGGTGTTCTCGCGCAGGTACGCGTCGATGACGGTGCTCCGGTAGCGCACCATGCGTCCGAGCTTGATGAAGCGTGGACCGCGCCCGGTGTATCGCCAACTCTGTAGCGTCGAGCGCGACACGCCGAGGCGGCTTGCGAGCGTGGGCTCATCGATCAGCTCCGACGGCAGCGGATCGCGCGTGGGCACCGCCGCAGACACGATCGTGAGCGTTGGCTGGTCGTTCTCGTTCGACGCCGACATGGCTGGCTCCTAGACCAAGAGCATCGCCGATGGGTCTGATCATCCGCGCAGTCTGCCAGGCAGGCTGTCACATCGCCTGCCAGTGACAGCCGTCAGCCAGCTGCCTCAGCCCCGCCACCATGGGCTGTCAGAGCGGACGCCTACCCTACCCATCCCATGTCGCACGATTTGCCCCATCGAATTCCGACGCCCGCGGAATCAGCAGTTGCACCCGCTGATCGCGTGTCCTCCGCGCGCAAATCGCGACACCTGTCCGCGCTTCCCGGCGCTGCGCAGCAGGCATCCTCGCTGACACGCGGGCAAGTGGCAGCGCGCCTCGGCATCAGCGTATCTACCGTCCGCCGATACGAGGGTGACAAGCTGCACCCGACTGTGGATGAACACGACGTGCGGTGGTTTGACGAGAACGAAGTCGCCGCGCTCGCAGCCTCGCTCGCGAACAGCACCGGCGCCATGCGCTCCGCGAGCACAAGCGCTGCCGTGGCGCGAGCGCCGGAATCGCGACACCCAGGTGAGATCGCAGCGCTCGTGTTCGAGCGGTTCGAGCAACGCCAGTCGCATGCGGAGATCGTGATCGGTCTTCGGTTGGAGCCCGAGCTCGTCGCGCAGCTGTTCGAACAGTACTGCCGTGGCCTCACCGAGCGTCAGCTGCGCAAGCGTGAACCCGGAGTTCCGCTCGTGGAAGACATTCCACAGCTGAAGCGAAGCGATCTCGAGCGTCTGCTCGCGGCGTTTCCAAGCGACCGAGTCACGCGCATCAGCGTGGGTCGCTGGCGTGGCGTGTTCCCTGCCGGCGAAGACCAGCTGGACTACGCATGGATCAACGAACTGGGCGGGTTCGTCGTCGCCGGACCGTGCACGGTCGACGAGATCACGCGCCGCTACGGCCGCGGCAGCTATCGCGTCAGCGCGTATGGCTTTGATCCTGCGGGACTGCGCTGGGAAGTTCTCGTCGAAGACCTCGCCTGAGCCCTCAACGTTCATCTAAGACGAATCCCGCCTCGGTGAGCGTAACCCTCGAATAGCTCGTGAAAGCCCTCGCGGAGCTGGGTGGCGCGAGTCCCTTCGCGACCGAAAAGATGCCGACGTCTTCGATGCGGGCCCGTCTTCCCGACCAGCGTTTCGTTTGAGCGCTTCTTCGACGGTCCCCTGCGAACACGTAGCCCGAGATGCGCGCGCCGAGGGGCGGCCGAGCGTGACGAGGGGCTCGCGCTCGAGCGTCGTCGCATTTGTGTTGTCGACGACAACGACTGTCCCGATCGAAGGATGCTCCGCCGACGCTTCTTCCTTCTTTCGCGCGTTCGGCCACGCGTCCTTGCTGACGTACCCGTGCGTCGTGGCGACGAACGTCAGAGGGGCATGCTTAGCTGTGGAGTCCGGTCACAGAGCATCCATGCCGAACTTCGCTGAGATCTTGGCCGCGGTGCCGCGTAGAGAGCGAACCGATCGCTACAAGATCTTGGCCGCGCTCTACGTCCTTGGAGCCAATGTCGCGCCCGTTGCGGCGAAGCAGATTGATGACCTATGCGACCTGCAGCTCCGCCGGGACAAGCCGCAGAACGTACTGCGGGATCTCCGCCGCATGACTGGCGACGTCGAAGTCGCGAGCAAGGGCCCTCCTCTCACGTGGCGCCTGACTCAGGGCGGAGTTTCCAAGCTCAAGACAACGAGCAAACTGGACCTGACTGCGCGGCCAGAGACAGGGGCGTATCAAACAGACGTGGGGATTGTCTGCGCATTGGAACATCCCGAGTTCACCGCCGTCATGAACGCGATGAACGGCGCGGCCTCGTGGCGTGAACTCGACAATCCCGGTATCCCGCACCGCTACCGCGAGACCAGTCTCGCCACGGCAGCGGGTCGGACGCTGCGTGTCGTCGGAACGTCTTCGATGTCGATGGGGCTCACTTCGGCAGCGATTGCGACTACGCAGCTGATCATGTTGCATAGGCCGCGGCTCGTGATCATGACCGGCATCGCGGCCGGCACACGAGCCGGCGGCAAACAGTTTGGCGATGTCCTCGTCGCTGATCCGAGCGTCGACTACAACTCAGGCAAGGTTGTCGAGACAGAGGGAATCCGCGAATTCCTGCCGGACCCCTATCCAGTTGGCATCAACGCGCGTTTGCGCAGCCTGCTTCAGAAGTACATCGCGAATCCTGCAGTCTTCTCCGCGATCCGAGCTGGCTGGAAAGGTCCTGCACCCCAAAAGCCAAACCGACTACATCTCGGACCGCTCGGCGCGGCGGACCAAGTAATCGACGACGCCAGCCGCGTCCTCGAGATCCAGAAGAACTGGCGAAAGTTGATCGGCGTCGAGATGGAGACCTATGCGGTCTATCGCTCGTGCAACGATGCGCCTGACCCCAAACCACGCTTTGTTTCGTTCAAGGCTGTGTGTGACTTCGCAGCTGCGAAGACGGACTCCTGGCAAGACTACGCGGCGTTCGTTGCCGCCGAGTTTGCCGTCACGTTCGTGAAGCGTGAGTGGGAAGCGCTTTGGCCTGACCTGAAGCAGTAGGAGATCAGATGGCAAACAAGGATGACGACAAGCGAGTGAAGCTCGAGATGGAGAGCATGGCCACGGTCTACGCTGCGCTGCAGAAGCTGGAGGTTGAGGGCCAACGGTGGGTACTCCGCTGCGTCATGGACCGGCTCGGTATAAGTGTCGATGGTTCCCTCGAGCGCCAGCCAGATCGGCAGACTGAAGAGCCACACGCGCACGGAGATTCGCCGCCCCCGCCCTCGACCGCAACAACATCTGAAGCGCCAATCTCAAGCGACGGCATCAGTCCCATTGCATCAAAATGGATGGTTCGCAACGGCCTGACGGCTGCGAGCCTTTCGTCGCTCTACAGTCTCGGGCTCGATGAAATCGACCTCGTCGCAAGGAACGTTCCCGGCAACTCCAAAAAGGATCGTATGCGGAGCGTGTTACTGCTCAAGGGCATCGCGAGCTACCTCAGCACGGGGGCCGCGCGAGTGAGCGATGAAAAGATCAGGGAAGCGTGCGCTCACTACGATGCGTTTGACCAAGCGAACTTCGCAAAGTACCTGAGAGACTTTGCGCGAGAGGTCGGCGGAACGCGCGAGTCGGGTTACACGCTGACGGCGGCCGGACTCGCGTCGGCCACGGACGTGATCAAAGACGCCTTGCAGCAAGGCGACCGCGCGAGCCCGAAGCCGCCGAGTGGCGTTAAGAAGAGCGGTCGGAAGAAGAAGCGACTGTCACGCTGAGCGTTGCAACTGGCGCACGGTGACTAATCGGTGGCGGACCCGGTGCCGCTGGACGTGTCGGCGGCATTCTTCTCCAGCACGTCGAGCAACGGATCTAGGTTTCCCGTCTTGAACACGTGCAGATGAGACAGCTGAGCTAATGCGGGCTTGAGTGCATCGTAGTTCGCGCCGTCGACAGTGGCGAAATCCGAGTAGGCCACGTAGGCCAGATGTTCGACGTCGTACTGCGTTCCGTCGTCAGCCGGCCGATCGGGGTTTGCGTGCACGTGCTCGACACACGCACGAAATATCGTTGCCGGCATCGCCTGAACATCTTCAGGCTTCCACTTCTTTCCGTCCTTGCGCGGAAGCCGGGCCTCTGGTGCGACGGTAGCGGCCCAGCCGAATCCGCGCGATTCCTCTTCGAAAGCACGCTCAACTTCCGCGAAAGACCGACCAAAGCGCTGAAGAATTCGCGGTGCGTACCGCGAGAATGCAGCCACTGCAGGACGGCTCCACTTCGGGAATTGGTCGGTTTCGCCGCGCAGGGCGTGTAGGGCCAACTTCCTCTTCGCCTTCTCGTCGCTACGGTCCTGGTTCTTGCTTGCCCGCTTCCCTAGGTTCCGAGCTGACGCTTCGAGACGCGCAATGCGTTTCACGAACCGCGCTAGGCCGACGCCCGACATCCGCATCGGCCCCCAACGGGTACCGAGATCGAGGCTCTTGAGGTCGGCAGCAGAAAAAGGGCGTTCTTCGAAGACAACATCCAGGCGTTCAAGCTCGACGCGAAACACGGAATTGCTTCGGGGCGTGACCATGTACACGTTCGGGACTGAAGCAAGAACATTCAGGGCGTGCGCGTACAACTCGCGACGCAATGCGAGTTCGGCGAGATGAATTGGTGAGATGCGAAGGCGAACTCGATCGGCCGCAAGGAGTGTCTCGATCCGCGATCGCCACTTCGGCGGACGAACGTTGTCCTGGTGGAGTCGCCCGAGCAGCAGACACGATAGATCACTTGTGTCGAGGTACAGCGAAGCGCTGTTTAGAGCTGTCACGCTGCTGCCGGTATTGGAACCCGCGACCTTGAATGTGGAGAATCGCGTGGTCATGGAAGCATCCGGAGCACGAACGAGCGTCGAAATGCCTCTTTGCCAAGCGAAAGAGCCGGACGCCCCCAGGAGAGGAAGCTCTCCCTAAGCATCTTACTTGAGCAGGGCGATCGCCGTCGCGTTGCCCCAGCTCGCAGCACGGCGCAGCCAGCGAACTCCCTCGTTGAAGTCGCGCGGCAACAACCAGCCCTCCATCAGTGCATCAGCAATGATCAGCATCGCCTCGACGTTCTCCCCCCCCGATGCCGGCCAGTACGTCGTCCGCGAGTTGGCCATGCGACGCAACTTCGTGAGCGCAGCAGACGGATCGCGTTTGATGCCGATACCGTACAACTCCGCTCGCGCCAGCTGCAGCAGTGCGCTCGGGTCGCCCGCCTCGTGCGCGCGCTGGAACCATCGAAACGCCTCGCGATAGCGCTGGCGCTTCTTGTACGCGACGGCAAGGTTGTACGCGGCGGTGGATTCACCCGCGTGAAACGCTCGCTTGTAGAGCGCTACGGCACGCTCGAAGGTACGGGCATCACGATGGTCCTCGACCAGGAGGCCCGCGAGGACGTACATCGCTTCGGCATCCCCGAGCGCTGCTGCTCGCTCCAGGTACCGCTTCGCTGCCTTCCGGTCGCGGCGAACAAGCACCGTACCGTCCGAGCGCCGCCAGCCGTCTCGGTACATGTCGCCGAGCTGTGCGAGCGCACCTGCGTCGTCTTGCTTGGCCGCAGCTCGCAGCGCGTCGACGTGCGCGGGTGTCCAGTCGTCAGGAAGCGGTGGCCGCTCCTCGGAGTCTGTACAGGTGCCACGCCCCATCTGGTGTCCTCGAGCGAATTCGTTGACTAGCCCACCGGCACGCTCGCGCCGGTGACTAATCGGTGACTAACGCCGCCGCCGCATCCGTATCTATCGTGGAGGATTGGGGGATCGAACCCCAGACCCTCGGCTTGCAAAGCCGATGCTCTCCCGCTGAGCTAATCCCCCGTCGAGGAAGACTCAGGTATCGCGGCGGCGGGCGCCTCGTCAAGGTCGACGTCGCCGAACCGCGGTTCAGCGAGCCGGGCTACTTCTTCTCGGGAGCTTGCGGCAGGTTCGGCGCGGTCCCGATCGTCGGCTGCGACTGGCTGGCCTCGTCGAGGACGATGTCCTCGAGGTCCTCCTGCGGGCGCTCGAGCTTGCGGTCGTCGTTGCGCTTGGGGAAGAGCGGCGGCGGGTACATAGCGCGCGCCTTCGCCGAGGCCTGGCCCCAGATGAGGAACATCAGGCTCCAGATCGTCGGCATGCCGAAGCAGATTTCCGGGTAGTGCATCGCGAAGCCGCAGATGTAGCCGCTGACCACGAGCGTCAGGAGGACGACACTGATGAGCTTGTTCTTCGTCATGCCGACCTTTGGCATGGGAAGACGCGACGCCATGAGGTAGCCGCCGACGACGAGCGCGATCGGGAAGTACTTCCAGACGGCGAGCGGGGTCTCGAGCGAGTCGCCGAACAGCTTGGCGCCGCCGAAGGGAGGCGTCGTCGGATCGTACTTGAGGAGCAGGAGCATCCAGATCGCGATGAGGCCGCCCGTCAGCGTGGTCGGGAAGCCGAAGAAGATCTTCGTGGGGACCTGGTCGTCGGAGAGCACGTTGTAGCGAGCGAGGCGGAAGACGGCGCAGAGCATGTACGCGCCGCACGCGATGAAGAGGAGCGTGTGCGCGGTGCCGCCGGCGTGGAACGGCAGGTCGGGCCGCGAGGAGAGGTACGAGAGGACGAGGTAGGCGGGCGCGACGCCGAAGTTGAGGAAGTCGGCGAACGAGTCGAGCTGCATGCCGAGCTCGCTCGTCGCCTTGAGAGCGCGCGCGACGAGGCCGTCGATGCGATCGGTGAGGACCGCGTAGATGATCATCCAGGCGGCGAGCGGTGCGCCGGCCGGGCCCTTGGACGCCGACCACAGCGACACGAGGCCGAAGATCATCGACGAGAGGGTGATGAGATTGGGCGCTAGATAGCGGAGGACACGCGAGACCGACACGACGCTTTAGCTCCGCTTGTTCGACTGTTCCATGAGCTTGGCGTAGAGCCGCGGCCCGAGGCTGTCGGTCATGAGACCCTCGACGACGCGAGCGATCTCGGCTTGTGGGTCACCCTCACGATAGACGAAGCGAATTGCCATGCCCTCATCGGGATCACCGTCACCATCGACATCGGTATTGGACACGATGCGCTGGACCTCGCCATGGATCGTGAGGGGGTCGCCGCGGCCCGGGACGAAGAGCTTGAAGAGAAACTCGGTCCCGACCGGTAGCGGGCGACTCGTCTTGATGAACGTGCCGCCGCGCGAGATGTTCTTCGTGTAGTCGGCGAAGAACGTGTTGAGTCGCTTGTATTCGACCTTGAGCTCGATCGGACGGCGCTCTGCGCTTCGTCGTTCGTTGCTCGATTCGTCGGCCACGGCTCAATGTACCAGGATTAGGTGATGAGCGCCGGGTTGGGACGCGCCGCGATCAGGCGCATGGCCGGACGGTGGCGGCTCCGGATCTGGATCGGGCTCGCGGTCGTGCTCGGAATCGGACTCGGGTTCGTTCCGCTGTTCGGGGTGCTCGGGTTCGAGGTCGCGCTCGTCGGCGCGGTGCTCGGATCGATCGCGGGCGTCGACCTGGGTGCCGCGCTCGCGCGCGAGGTGCAGTGGATGGACGACGCGCCGGCGTCGGTCCGGCTCGGGTATCCGGGACGGGCGCTCGCGCGCACCATGCTGTGTGCCGTCGGGCTCGGTGTCGTGGTGCCGCTCGTGCCCGCGGTCATCTGTGCGGTGCGCGGGATCTGGGTGCCGACGTGCGACTGGTGGTTCGGCATCAAGGCGTACGCGTTGATGGCGCTCGCGAGCGGGGCGCTTGCGGGGGCACTGGGGCATGCGATCGGGGTGCTCGTCGGTTCGCGGCGAGAGGCGCGGCGCGATCGGCCGTTCGCGATCGCGTTTGCGGTCGGGCTCGGCGCGACGCTCGGGGCGATCGCGGCGTGGGGCGGTACGGTCGTCGCGGGGTTGGTGGTGGGGTTGGTCGTCGCGCTGGTGGTGGGAGGGCTGCTGTGGTTGATCGCGCCTCACCGCAGCACGCTGGCGGCGATCGTGCCGCTGATCGTGCTCGCGCTCGCGGGGCTGTGGAAGTTCTACGCCGCGCCGCCGGTGTTCAGCTACGACGCGATCATCGGCTACTTCCCCGGGAACCTGTACGACGAGAACATCGAGCTCGGCGTGCCGCTTCTGTGGTCGCGCCTCGAGGAGCTGGCGTGGGTCGTCGCCCTGGGTGGGCTCGTCGCGAGCCGGCTCGATGCGCCGACGATGCGGGTGGCGCGCTCGCCCCCCCCCGCCGGCCGCCCGGGGGGGGCGCTCGGGCTCGCGATCGTCGCGGTCGCGGTGGCGGGCACGCTGCACTACTTCTCGGGCGAGCTCGGCTACTCGATCGATCGCGAGGAGATCGCGGCCGAGCTCGGCGGCACGATCGAGACGGAGCACTTCATCATTCACTACTCGAAGACGCCCGAGATCGAGAAGGACATCGCGCTCGTCGCAGCTGACCACGAGCTCCGGTACGCGCAGGTGGTGAGCCAGCTCGGCGTCGCGCCGCCGGGCAAGCTGCGCTCGTTCTACTTCGCGAACCGCGATCAGAAGGCGCGATGGATCGGCGCGAAGGACGTCGAGATGGCCAAGCCGTGGCGGCGCGAGATCTATCTCGAGCACCGGGCGTTTCCTCATGGCTCGCTCCGGCACGAGATCGCGCATGCGGTCGCGAGCGCGTTCGGCGATCCGGTGTTCGGCGTCGCGACGAGGCGCATCGGCAGCGTGCCGATCATGGTGAGCCCCGGGCTCATCGAGGGGCTCGCGGTCGCGATCGACTGGCCCGCGGGCTACGACCGGCTGACGCCGCACGAGTCGGTGCGCGCGATGCAGGCGATGGGCGTGACGCCGTCGATCAAGCAGCTGCTGTCGCTGCGATTTCTGACGGTGTCGTCGCAACGCAGCTACATGACGGCCGGCTCGTTCATGCGCTTCTTGCTCGAGAAGTACGGCCCGCCCGCGCTGCGTACGCTCTATCACTCCGGCGGCGACTTCGAGGGCGCGTACGGCAAGAGCCTCGCGGCGCTCGAGGGCGAATGGCGCACGATGATCGCGTCGATCGTGCTGCCGGCGGACATCGTCGAGGGCACGCGCGAGCGGTTCCGCGGCGGCAGCGTGTTCTCGCGCCCCTGCCCTCACGCGAATGCCGCGCGTCGCGAGGCGGCGGTCGAGGCGCTCGTCGCCGGCAATCGACGGCGTGCGGTGAAGTTGTTACGCGAGGTGTGTGCGGATGCGCCCGAGGAGCCGCGCTACAAGCTCGAGCTCGGCGACTTTCTTGTCTCGGGCGCGCCGTACGAGCAGGCGGAGGCACTCGCGCTGTGGACGACGCTCGCCGAGAGCGAGGAGGTGACGTCGTCGCTGCGTGCGGATGCGTTCGAGCGGCTCGCGCGGATCGCGTGGGCGGCCGGGGACGCGGATCGGACCGTCGCGCTGATCGGGCGCGCGCGCGAGCTGCCGGCCGATCCGAATGCGCGGCGCCAGCTCGATGCGGAGTGGTTCGCGCTCCATCATGAGGGCCCGGCGGGCGCGGCACTGCGCGGCTACTTCTTCGCACCGGGCGGCACGTTCGACGCGCCGACGTGGGCGTTGCTCGCGACCC
The DNA here is from genome assembly GCA_023386455.1 of Pseudomonadota bacterium. Taxonomy (GTDB): domain Bacteria; phylum Myxococcota_A; class Polyangia; order Haliangiales; family Haliangiaceae; genus JABFXX01. Next base: position 12,125 of record JAEWJO010000581.1, read on the forward strand.
TCGCCGAGCCCGAGCTCGGGCTCGCGCACTACCTGCTCGGGCTGCAGCTGTCGGTGACCGGCGACTGGCACGGTGCGGCCGAGGCCCTCGATCAGGCGCTCGCGGCCGGGCTGCCCGACGGCGGGTTCACGAAGAACGGCGCGCGCAAGCTGGCGATCGCGGCGTATCGCGCGGGAGACCGGGCGCGCGTCGAGAAGGCGATCGCGGCGCTACGCGGACCGGGGATGACCGAGACCGATCACCTGCTCGCCGACGACTGGGCCGAGCGCCTGCACTTCGACGCGACGCGCGCGCTTCGGTAAGCGGTTACATACCCGAGAGGAACAGCCAGCGATGGCCGTCCCACTCGAGCACGAGCTGGTTCTGGTCGCGCTTGTCGGGGCGCTTGGGCTGGCCGACGGCGTTGGGGACGGTGAAGCTGGCGTCGACGAGGATGTCGACGGCGGCGCGGCAGCCCGGGCGCAGGTCCTCGGGGCAGCTCTGCTTCACGTCCATGTAGCGGACCGAGTAGCGGATGTCGGTCGCGCGCTGGAGGCGCGTCGTGAGGACGTTGCGCAGGCCCTCGTAGCCGTAGTCGTCGCCACCGGACGGCGTACCGGAGTCTTCCCAGTACTGCTTGTGGGCGAGCAGCATGAGCGCGTCGGCGTCGCCGTGCTCGACCGCGAGGCGATACTCCTCGCACG
>JAEWJO010000523.1 GCA_023386455.1 Pseudomonadota bacterium
GCTCGGACGTCCCTCTGACCACGTCCCGGGTACCAAACACGGCCCGAGCAGCTCACTCCAAGCACGACCGCGCTAGACGTGTGCAAGATCGGAACCGGGCGCAGGGCCATGAACCGCGCGCCCGACACGGCTCGCGAACTCTGCCGCGACGAGCTCGTCGTCTCGGGCGAACACGTCGACGATGATCGGCAGGAGGGCGACGCCGCGCAGCACGCGCGTGACCGTACGTCCGAGGACGCCGGGGGAGGCCACGACGAACAGGGCCGATGGAATGTCGACGAGCACGGACCGATACAGGCCGAGCCAGCGGCGCATGTTCCGATCGCGAAACCGTCCGCCGGTCATCCCGATCACGATCATGTCGTAGTCGGGTGGGGCGGGCATCGCGTTCGCGTCGACGTTTCCCAGCTCGGCGATGTGGCCGTCGGAAGCGAGTTGCTTGCAGATGTCGCGACCGATGCGAGTGATCGCAGGATCTCGGAAGGCGATCGCCACGAGTACTCGCGCGCGACGCGGAGAGTCCGCGGGCAACAGGTCGGCGTCATCGTCGGTGACCAGGGCGCACACGCTCGTACGTGTTGCATCCGTCGTACCCTCGACGAGCAAATAACGCTACGCAGAACATTCGCTTGCGGCGCACTGCCCGGGCAGTACACCGCCATAGCCATGCCTGCACCTTCACCATCCGGGCTCGTGCTCGGTACGTGGATCGATACTGAAGGTCGACGCACGCAATGGAGCGACACGGAGCTCGCCTCCGATGTCGAGACCATCGAGCACGAAGCAGGTCGCCTCGAGCACGGGCGGATCCTGATCGTCGAGGACGAGCACCTGGTCGCGCTCGATCTGCAGGTGCGCCTCAAGCACATGGGGCACCAGCCCGACGTCGCCTACTCCGGTGAAGAGGCGGTCGAGAAGGCAGCGAAGGACAACTTCGACCTCGTGCTCATGGACATCAAGCTCAAGGGCGCGCTCGACGGCATCGAGGCCGCGCGCACGATCCGCCAGGCCGCGGACGTCCCGATCATCTATCTCACCGCGTACGCAGACAATCACACGCTCGATCGCGCTCGCTACACGGAGCCCTACGGCTACATTCTCAAGCCGTTTCAAGAGCGCGAGCTGAAGGCGGCGATCGAGATGGCGCTGCGCCGCCACGCCCACGACAAGCTGCGGTCGCAGCAGCAGGTGCTCGAGCGGTTCCTCGCCGAGGCGAGCGCGCACATGGCGACCTCGCTCGACTATCGCGCGGTCGCGCGCAGCACCGCCGAGCTGATCGTCCCGCGCTACGCCGATTGGTGCCTGATCCACCTCCGGGAGGCACAGGATCAGGTGCCGGCGTTCTCCTACGCGCAGCCGGCGGGCGACGACCGCGCTGTGACCTCGCCGCTGATCGAGACGGTCGAGCGGATCGGTCGCCCGGAGATGAACGCCGCATTCTCGGGGACCGCCGCGTATCGCGACGCGTTCGGCGCGCAGCACGTCGACACGCTCCGCGAGATCGGCGCGCGGGGCTTGATGTGTGTTCCCCTGCTGGCCCGCGATCGTGTCCTCGGTTCACTCGCGCTCGTCGCCGGCAAGACGCGTGCACGCTACAGCGCGTCCGACCTCGCATTCGTCGAGGATCTCGCGCGGCGACTCGCGATGTCGCTCGATAACGCGCTGCTCTACCGGCGTGCCGAGCGGGCGATCCTCATGCGCGACGACGTGCTCGCCGTCGTGTCGCACGATCTGCGCACGCCGCTGTCGACCATCCTGATGCAGGCCGAGATGCTGACGTCGCACCCGGAGCTCGGTCGTGTCGGCCACGCGATCGCGCGCGCGGCGCAGCGGATGAACAGGCTGATCGGCGATCTGCTCGACGCGTCCGCGATCAACAGCGGGCAGCTCGCGCTCGAGGTCGGCGTCCACGAGGCAGACGGCATCATCCACGAGGCCGCCGAGCCGTTTCGCTCGATGGCGGAGACGCGGGGGATCACCCTCGAGGAGATCGCGACTCCGGAGGTCGGCAGCATCCGGTGTGATCGCGATCGGGTGCTGCAGGCGCTGTCGAACCTGATCGACAACGCGCTTCGCTTCACCCCGCGCGGCGGGCGCGTGTGCGTTGCCGCCAGGCGCGGCGGCGATGGCATCGAGCTCGAGGTCCAGGATACCGGACGCGGCATCCCGGCGGAGCAGCTGCCGCACCTGTTCGATCGGTTCTGGCGAGGGCAGGCCCGGCGCGGCGGTGCGGGGCTCGGGCTGTTCATCACGAAGGGCATCGTCGGAGCGCACGACAGCGCGCTGGAAGTCGAGAGCACGGTCAACGTCGGATCGCGGTTCCACTTCACGCTGCGAGCGGGCTCGTGAGGGACCATGAGGCATCGCACAGCCATCGCGACCGCCCTTCTGGTCGCGATCTTCGTGCTGGTCGCGTGGCTCGGCATGTCGATCCACGCTCCGATGGAGCTGCCATCGCTGCTGTGGGCGCCTAGCGGCATCGCGCTCGCGTTTGCCCTCGTCTACGGGCCGATGACGTCGATCGGGATCCTCGTCGGCGGATTCGCGTCGGTCGCGCTGCGAGGAGCGGACCCCTGGATCGCCGCGACGATCGCGATCGTCAACACGCTCGAGACGCTCGTCGCGTACTACATCCTGCGCCGCTACCACTTCCATCTCGCGCTCGATCGGCTTCGCGACGTCGTCGTCCTCGTCGTCACCGCGGTCACGGTGTCGCTGGCGAGCGCGACGCTCACGACGTCGATCGTCTATCCCTACATCCGGCACGCCAACGGGTTTCACGAGATCTGGTGGCGCTGGTGCTGGGGCCACATCTCCGGCGACCTGATCGTCGCGCCGCTGATCTTGACCTGGATCCGCACGCCTAGCATCGCGCGCTACAGCAGACCTCGGCTCGTCGAGATGATCGTCCTCGCGCTCGGCGCGGCCGTCGTGGTCGCCGGCGTGCTCACGAGCTGGCTCCCAGGCTCGCGGATGCCGCACTACCTGTTTCCGCTGCTCATCTGGTCTGCGCTGAGGTTCGGGCCACGCGGTGCGGCGACGACGAACGCAGTGATCACGATGCTCGCCGTGCTCGGCATGATGTATCAGCGAGGCCCGTTCGAGGAGCTCGCGGACTTCCAGAGCTTCGTCTCGATCTCGGCGGTCGCGACGCTCGCGCTCGGCGCGATGCGGGTCGAGCTGATCCGGGCATTTCGTCGCAAGGCAGCGATCCAGAACGCGGCGCTCGACGCGATCGTCACGTTCGACTCGCGCGATCGGATCGTCGAGCTCAATCCGGCTGCCGAGCAGCTGTTCGGGCTTGCCGAGTGTCAGGCGCTCGGCCGCGACGTCAAGGCGCTGTTCGTACCGTCGCAACGGTTCGTCGAGTACGGCAACAGCGTCGCGCGGTTCCTCGTCGATCCGAGGTTCTCGATCGTCGGCCAGCGCGTGCGCTACACCGCGAAGCGATTCGACGGCACCGAGTTTCCGGCCGAGGTCGCGATCACCGAGGTCCCACTCGAGGACCAGGACTACTTCACGGGCTTCATCCGCGACATCACCGCCGAGCTGGAGGCCGAGGAGCACCGCCGGGAGTCCCGTCGCGTGCTCGAGCACGAGGTCCAGGAGCGGACCGCCGAGCTGCGACGCAAGGAGGAGATGCTGCGCGACGCCCAGGAGCTCGCGCACCTCGGGAGCTTCGACTTCGAGCTGGCGACCGGCGAGCTTGCCTGGTCGGACGAGATGTACCGGATCTACGGCCAGGATCCCGCGACGTTCGTGCCGACCTATCCAGCGTTCCTCGGTGCGGTTCACGTGGAGGATCGCTGGGAGGTGACGTCGGCGATCGAGGCCGCGATCGCCGCCGGCACGCCGTTCAGCATCGAGGAGCGGATCGTCCGCCCGGACGGCACGGTCAGGATCCTCCAGTCCCAGGCGCGGGTGCTGCACACCTGCAACGGCCGCGGCTCGCACATCATGGGGTGCTGCCAGGACATCACCGAGCGCAAGCAGGTCGAGGCGGAGCGCTACAGGCTCGTGGAGCTCGTCGAGTCGTCGGCCGATGCGATCTTGCTACTGGCGCCGGACGGGACGATCGAGACGTGGAACGCGGCGGCCGAGAAGATGTTCGGCTACGGCGCGAGCGAGGTGATCGGTCAGCACGCCGACGTGCTCGTCCCGCCCGAGTACGCCGCGACGCTCGACCGGATGGTCGCGGCAGTCGGCACCGAAGAACGCCTGGAGCTCTACGAGCTCGTCCACCGGCGCAGGGACGGGTCGACGTTCGAGGCATCGGTCACGATGTCGAGGATCGTCGACCATCGCGGCTCCATCATCGGCGTGTCGACGGTGCTTCGGGATACGACGGAGCAGAAGCGCGCACAGAATCAGCTGCGCGACTCGCTGCGGGAGAAGGAGGTCCTGCTGCGCGAGATCCATCACCGCGTGAAGAACAACCTGCAGGTGATCTCGAGCCTGCTGAACCTCCAGGTCGCCTCGGTCCCGAACGAGCTCGCGCGCAAGGGGCTGCTCGAGAGCCAGAGCCGGATCCAGTCGATGGCGCTGCTCCACCAGCTCCTGTACCAGAGCAAGGACCTCGCACGGATCGAGCTCGCGGACTACTTGAAGGCGCTCGTGAGCTACCTCGCGCAGACCTACAGCGCGAACCATCGGTTCATCCGTACGAGCGTCGATGTCCCCGCCGTGCAGCTCGATCTAGATCGCGCGATCCCGTGCGGCCTGATCGTCAACGAGCTCGTCACGAACTCGTTCCGTCACGCGTTCCCGGAGCAGCGCAGCGGCAACATCCTCGTCGAGGTGAGCGAGATCGATGGTGCGCGGCTCCGGCTCGACGTCCAGGACGACGGTTGCGGGATCCCGTTGAACATCACGCTCGAGACGACGCAGAGCTTCGGCCTCCAGATCGCGCGGTCGCTGGCGCAGCAGCTCGACGGCACGCTCGAGATCGTCCGGACGCAGGGCACCGTGCTTCGCGTCGAGTTCCCGGTCAGCAACGCTCGCGAGTCAGGAGCCGGCGCACCTCGTCACGCAGTCGCGACAGGCTGAACGGCTTGTGCAGCAGGACGGCGTTCTCGCCGAGCAATGCGACATCCTCGTGGCGGATGCGCGATGCGGTCATCACGATGACGGGCGAGGACACCCCGGCGGTACGCGCGCTGTGCGCGACCTGCAGGCCGGTCATCCACGGCATCGCGACGTCGGTGATGATCAGCTGGTAATTTCCCTCGGCGAGCATCTGAAG
>JAEWJO010000613.1 GCA_023386455.1 Pseudomonadota bacterium
CGCCCAGGGTGGTCTCGGCATCGGCCTCACCGTCGTGAAGCGCCTCGTCGAGCTCCACGGCGGCACGGTCAGCGCGCGCAGCCCGGGCCTCGGCTACGGCAGCGAGTTCGTCATCCGGTTGCCGCTCGTCGAGGAGCCCGCACGGCCCGCGGCCGCCCCATCGCTCCCCCACGTGCCGAGCGTCGCACCGAAACGCGTGCTCGTCGTCGACGACAACCACGACGCGGCGGGCGTGATCGGGGAGCTGATGAAGAGCGTCGGCTTCACCACCCGGATCGCGCACGACGGCATGTCGGCGCTCGCCGCGGCCGTGGAGTTCAAGCCGGACCTCGCGCTCCTCGATCTCGGCCTGCCGAATATGGACGGCTACGAGCTCGCACGCCGGCTGCGCACGCTGTATCGCTCGCTGCGGATCGTCGCGGTCACCGGCTATGCCGGCGACTCCGACCGGTTGCGATCGCGCGAGGCCGGGTTCGACGAGCACATCGTCAAGCCGGTCGATCTCGAGGCGCTGCGCCGGATCGTCGACAACATGCAGCAGACGCGGTGAGCGTCACTGCGCGGGCTTCATGCGCCGTGCGAGCGAGCCGGCGCGCGAACGCTTCGCCGGGACGCGGTGCGTGCGCGACACCTCGTCGAGCAGAGCGGCCGCGGCCGGAAGCTCGATCACGAAGCTCGCGAGGCGACCGTCGTACTGCGGCGTCGTCAAGAAGCCGCGGACCGCGGTGTCGACGAGCTCCTTGTCGTCGCGCAGGCTCGGATCGAGCTTGATCGCCTCGCGGAACATCGCGATGCCGTCGGTCCACCAGAACTTCGCGAAGTAGAGCTTGCCTGCGAGCAGTGGGAGGTCCGCCCGGTCCTTGTTCTTCGCGCGCGCCGCGAGTACGACATCGATCGCGCGATCGGTCTTGCCGTCGGCGGCGAGCGCCTTCGCCGCGTCGATCATCTCGAGCACCGGATCTCTCGGCGTCTCGACGATCACCGGCGCGGGCGCGACCGGCGCGGCGTCCTCGGCCACGACCAGCTTGCTCGCCGCGGGCTGCTCGCCGCCGGGCGCCTTCGCGAGCATGAGGGCCGCCGCGCCGATCCCGCCGGTGATGCCGAGCAGGAGGAGCACGAGCGGCAGCCGTGAGCGGCGTGGCGCGTTCGGCCGCATGATCGGCGACTTCTCGCCGCGCGGCCGCGGCTTCATCACGAACGCCGACGTCGCGAGCGTGATCGGAATCATCACCGACGAATCGTGAGAGCCGTGCGAGACCGCGCGTTCCTGCGGCGCGGGCGCGTCGGGGTCGGAGTCCGGCGGCTCGTCCGACGGGTCCCCGGTGACGGGAAGGACGGCGGTGCTCTCCGCCGCCGTCGACGGCGCGCCGCCGACCGCCGCGTCGAGCGCCTCCGACATCGCGATCACCGACTGAAACCGATCCGCGGGCTTCTTCTCGAGCGCGCGCGCGACGATGGTCTCGAGCTCGCCGTAGTCGCCCGGCATGACGTCGGACAGACGCGGCGGCAACTCGTCGGTCTGCTTCTTCAGCGTCTGGATCGGATCGCTCGCCGTCAGCGGCTTCTTGCCGGTCAGCATCTCGAACAGCACGATGCCGCACGCGTAGATGTCGACGGTCGCGTCGAGCGTCTCGCCGCGTGCCTGCTCCGGCGCCATGTAGCTCGGCGTGCCGACCGCGACGCCGTTGCTGACGCTGTTGCTCGAGCCGAGCATGCGCGCGAGCCCGAAGTCGAGGATGCGCACGTGCAGGCCGAGCGGTGCCTTCGGCGTCACCATGATGTTCGCCGGCTTGATGTCGCGGTGAATGATTCCCTGCTCGTGCGCGTGCGCGAGGCCCGACAGGATCTGCCGCATGATGTCGACGGCGCGCGGGATCTCGATCGTCCCGAGCTCGGTGATCATGTCGTGCAAGCTCTGGCCGCGCACGAGCTCCATCACGACGTACGGCTTCTGCTGGTGAATGCCGTAGTCGATGATCGACACGCAGTGCGGGTGATCGAGGCGCGCCATGACCTGCGCCTCGCGCTCGAAGCGCTCGCGCGCCTTCATCTGGCTCGGCAGCGCGAGGTGCATCACCTTGATCGCGACGGGCCGCTCGAGCTTCGTCCGGACGCCGCGATACACGACGCCCATCGCTCCCGACGACAGGCGGTCGAGGATCCGATAACGGCGGTCTAGGACTTCACCGCTGAGATCCGGTCCGGCCACGGGTCGAGACTACCAAGCCGTCGAGCACGCTGTCCCCTTGCAGTGGATCTGTGAACGTGCTGCAGCACACGTGCACGTCTTGACGCGCACATGCACACCTGCGGCAAGCAGATGTCAGTGGTGTGGCGCGAGGAGCTCGAGCCGGTGGTCGATCTTCGCGACGAGGCGCGCTTCCGTCGTCATCGTGCGCGCTTGCTTGCACGCCGACACCGCGTTCTGCCACTGCTCCTGCGCCTCGTACGCGAGGCACACGTTGTACTGATAGCGCGCATCGGGAACGAGCTGAGTCGCGTGCTGGAAGTCGGCGAGCGCTCCCACGAGATCGGCACCTCGCAGCTTCTCCTTGCCCTGCTCGTTGAGCGCCTCGGCCTGCGCGCGCCGCGCGTCGTCGACCTCGCCGCCGAGCTCACCCGAGCCGGAACCGGTGCCCGTCGAGCCCGAGCCCGAGCCGGAGCCGGAGCCCGACCCCGTCGTTCCCGTACCGCCGGTCTGCGGCGGCGGCTCCGGTGCCTTCGCGATGCGCGGACCGCGGCAGCCCGACTTCGCGAGCGTGTTCGCGACCGTCTGCGCGACGACATCGACTGCCTCGTTCTCCGGCGGCCGGTTGTTGATGATCATGCCCGACGACTTGCCGCGGATGTGCGCGGATCCGAGCAGGTCGCCGTTCTGGCCGTCCGAGATCACGAGCAGCGTCTCGATCACGGCCTGCTGGTTGTTGTTGATCCAGCCGTCGCCGCCGCGACCCGTCTTGATGATGTTCAGATCGAGGAGGACATCCGCCGGGGCACCGCCTGCGCGCACGACCGTCGAGAACTGACACTGCCGCTGCAACTTCTCGAGCACCGCGTTCTCGAGGAACATGGCCTGTCCCTGCGACGCGAATGCCGTCGACTTCACGCGCAGCGCGACCGTGCTGTACGACTGCAGATTCGCGATCGGCATCGTGCTCTGGATCGTGGCGGATGGACGACAGCCCGCGATCGCGGCGACGAGGAACAGGGCGGGTGCACGCACCCGTCGAGCATACCAGCACCGGGGGAGGCACCGGCCAGCTCAATTGGCCCCGTCGCGCGCAGTTGACGCGCGACAACGAAGCATCGATGATCGATCGGTCCTGCGGGGAGCGGGACACGGATGGCAGACCCGAGGTGGCAAGGGCTGGTGGTCGCGCTCGTCGCGCTCGGCGGTGTCGCGCACGCGGAGTCGCCGCTCGCCGATGCGAGCCTGCGCGCGGTGAAGGATCGGGTCGTCCGGCTGGAGCTCGCCGACGGCGCACCGGCGGTGCAGGGCAGGCTGCTCGCGTTCGAGGATGCCTCGATCACGGTCGCGCTCGCGTCGACGAACGAGGTCGTGTCGGTGCCGCGCGGCAAGGTCGTGCGCGTGATCGCGGTCGAGCCATCGGCGCTCGACGCGGTGAAGGATGTCGTGCTGGCGCCACCGCCGGGCGTCGAGAAGTGGCGCGTCGTCGGCGTGCACTCGAGCCTGCTCGGCACGGTCGCGGTCGACGTCGACTACAAGCACCTCCACGCGTTCGCGAGCACGAGCCTGCTCCTGCCCGTGATGACCGCGGCCGAAGGCAACCGGCTGTGGCTGACGGCGGCGGCCGGTGTCGGTGTCACGGTGCCGATGGGCAAGACGAGCCGGTGGAAGCTCGACGTGTTCGGCCAGGTGTTGCCGCTGCACACGACGAGCTTCTACACGTACCTCGGGCTCGGTGTCGGCGCGGGCTTTCACTACACGGCGCCGTCGGGCTTCGCCGTCGGGTTCACGTTCCCGGTGATCGGATTCTCGACCCGGCTCGGCAGCTCGCCGTACGGCTACGACGCGAGCTTTCGCTACAACGACTCGCTCGCGTACTACTACCTCGCGGGCGTCGCCGGCATGCCGCTCGTGACGCTGGGCTACCGGTTCGCGTCGAACTGTCCGCCGCCGGACTAGTCGCCGCCGCCGCGCTCGATCGCGAACAGGAGATCGAGGTCGCGGTCGAACGCGGCCTCGTCGAAGTAGATCGCGCGCTCGGCGTAGTAGCTGCGCAGTGCCGCCGCGAGCTTCTCCATCTCGGCGGGTGTGCCCTTCTCGTCGAGGTTGCGGTCGGGCACGAGCGCGCTCGTCGGCAGGTAGCGCCATGCGTCCGGCGGCGTGCGCGGGTCGGCCATCGCGTCGGTCATGTAGCGCCGCACCTTCTCTGGCTCGTGATCGGCGGAGCTGACGACCCCGAGCCAGTCGATGAAGCTCGTGCCGTTGACGTACACGGTGGTGCCGACGTGCGTGCCGTCGCCGCCGAACTTCGTCGTCGTGATCGGATCGGTCGAGATGAGGACGCGGAAGCCGGCCGGGCGGCCTGGATCGTGGAGGCGCTCGACGATGCCGGGATCGAGGACGAGCCGCGCATCGGCATCGACGGTCTCGATCGGCGACGGATCGTAGAACGGCGAGTCGAGCGCGCCATGGCTGAGCGCGCTCGCCCACGTGTAGTCGCCGGCGCGCGGCGCGCTGAACGAGACGAGCTTCAGTTGCTTCCACGGCCAGCCGCGGAGAGCGGCGGGCATCGCCGGACCGTCGCCACCGGGCCCGTACTGGTTGCCGAGGAGGACCGCGCTCGTGAAGTGCTGCGCGAGACCGCCGCCGAGGCTGTGACCGGTGACGTAGATGTTGGTCGGCGGCGCGTTGCCGCGCAGCTCGGCAGCCTTCGCGAGGCAGGCGAATGCGCCGGGCAGGATCGACTTCATGCTGCGCGCGAAGCCGCGATGCACGCCGCCGGTCGTGGTGACGTCGCCGGCGTCGGCGGCGGCCGCGACGGTGTCCCAGCCGAGGTCGGTGATCCAGTCGGGATTGCCGCGCGCGTGCTCGCTGCTGAGGGCCTCGGTCGCGGCGCGTACCGGATCGCCGCTGCGGCTGCCGCGGAACGAGATGTGTGCGTCGTAGCCCCCGCCGGGCGTGTCGCGCACGAGCACGAAGCCCATCAGGCTGTACGAGGCCGGCTGGCCTGGCTCGCCGCGATCGCCGGTGCCGCCCTCGAACGCGCACAGGACGTCCGTCGCGTCGGGATCGCTGTCCGTGCGACCCGGTGTGACCTGCGTGATCGCGAGCGAGCTGCCGTCGCTGCCGATCGGGCGAGCGGCGACGTAGACATCGCGGATGCGGCGCGTGATCGCACCCGGCGTCGCGTACTCGGTCCACTGCTCGTTCGTGTGCGTGAGCGTCTGGCTCCACGGATCGATCCGCGAGTAGTCGTAGATGATCGGATCGTGCGCCGGGTTGTCGGGCAGGCCGGCGAGGAGGCCGGGCCCGCGGTACGCGGCGAGGCCGGCGGCCGCATCGACCTGTGCCGTGCCGCGGCGCTGCGCCCACGCGCGGACGAGCGCCATCAGCGTCTCCCGGGACGTGCCGCGCGTGCTCCCATGTTCCTCGTACCAGGGATCGATCGGCCACACGATCGACTGGCCGTGCAGCTGGTACGTGAGGATCGCGAGGTCGAGCTCGAAGACGAGCGGGTGGTAGGGGAACGTCCCGAGGTTCGCCGGTGGCGGGGTGTCGCCCTCGATCTCGCAGGCCGGCAGTGCGGCGAGCGCGACGGCGATCGCGATGTGACTGGCCGACCTCGTCATGCCCCCGGAGGGAGCATAACGCTCAGGCGAGCGCGCGGGGCGACTCGGTGATCGGCGTGACGCGGCAGCGAGTGCGGAGCGACTCGACGACGTAGTCGCGGAGCAGGCGACGCTCGCGCTGACAGACCTCGGCGAGGCGGAGGCCGGCGCGGCACCAGAACCGTGGCTGACCGTCGTGCGTGCGGCCGGGCAGCGGCGACAGGAACGCGAACGTGACCTCGCCGCGCGCCCACACGACCTCGTCGAGCCCGGGTAGCTCGATCTCGAGCTGGACGACGCGACTCGCGGTCTTCGGGTCGAACACGCGCTCGAGGCGAAGGCCGGTCGTCGAGAGATCGAGCATCGCCGCGTGGCGCAGGTCGTCGTTGGCGACGACACCGCAGAGGCCATCGACGGGAATGCGTGGCGCCATCCGGCGGACATCGAGGAGGTTCACGAAAAAAATCGTACCGGCCTCCCGTGCGGGTGGGCAAAAACCTCGCAGCGCTACCGGGTCGATATGCACATCTATACGTCGTATGGTGGCGCGCTCATGGCCCTGACGACACGCAGGCTCGTTGCGATTCCGCTCCTCGGCGTGGCCCTGACGTTTGCCGCATTCGGGATCGTCCGCGGCGTCGTCTCGACGGGGCCGGCGCGCGGCGAGCGGCTGATCGTCGGGATCGAGCCGCCGGTCGACGACGCGGCGCGCACGATGGCGGTCCACGTCGCGCGGGCGCGCATCGACGACAGCGCGATTCCCGTACGTGTCATTCCGGCAGGCGACCGGCTGGTCATCGAGGTCGGCACCGACGACGCGGGGCTCGTCCAGAGCTACGCGCAGCTGCTCGAGCGGACGGCGACCCTGGAGCTGCGCGCGAACGACGGCACGGTGGTCGATGGCCGGACGATCCGACGCGCCGAGGTGCTTGCCGGCGGTGTCGCGCTGGAGGTCGCCCGGTCCGACAAGACCGTGACGACCGGCGCCACGATCGAGGTCGTCCTGGACGGCAAGCCCCGGATGACCGTCACCGCCGATCGCGTCGCGGGTACGGAGATCCACGTACGCACGTCGGGTGAAACCGAGGATGCCTCGCTCCGCGCAGCGGTCGAGCTCGTCGAGATCGTCGAAGCGGGCGCGGTTCACCCGCTACATGTGCGGCGACAGGAGTCGTTTGAACGCGCGACGGGGTTCGTTCCGCGGGCCTGGCCATTCCTCGCGATCGCGGGCGTGTTTCTGATCGTGGTCGCGGTTCTCTGGCGAAGACGCTGATTCGCAGCGGCGCCACCACCGAGACGCCCTATACTGGGAGCAATGGGCGTAAGCCCCTCGTCGATCGCGATCAGTCCGGGGATGGTGCTCGGTCTTGCGGGAACGCTGAGCGGCCTGTTGATGGCCGCGGTCGCGTTCGCGATCTCGCGTGCGCCCGGTTGGCGCGAGCTGCGATCGTTCGCGCTCGTCGCGTTCGCTGCCGCGGCGTACTGCTTCTTCGATCTCGTTCACGTCCTGCCGGTCTCGGCACACACGGTCGAGGTCGGCGAGGGACTCGCGGTCGCGTCGTGCTTCGCGTACGGCATGACGTGGATCCGGCACATCGCCGTCTCCGAAGGTCGGAGCCTGCGCCCGTTCGAGCGCGGCGCACTCCTCGTGATCGTCGTGATGGTGATCCTCGCGTTCATCCCGGGTGTGATGGTGCACGGGCCGTTCCGGACGGTGCCCGTCGAGTGGTTCGGCGTCGTCTACACGATGGGCACGGCGTCGCCGCTCGCGGTCGCGTGTGTCGTGTTCGTGCTCGTCTCGCTCCTCGTCGCGACGTGGGGCGGCGGACGGCGGTGGCGCGACGGCTGGCATGCGCGGTTGCCGATGCTCGGCGCTGCGACGCTCATCGTCGCCGGTGTCTCCGACACGCTGGCATTCATGCAGATCACGGTCATGCCACAGCTGACCGAGGCGGTGACCGTGATCATCGTCGGTGCGCTCGGCGTGTCGTACGCGCGCCGGTTCATCGCGGACGCACGCCGGCTCGAAGCTCTCTCGACGAGGCTCGAGCAGGAGGTCGTCGCCCGCACGAAGGAGCTGCTCGCGGCACGCGAGACGGCCGAGGAGCACGAGCGGCTCGCCGGTCTCGGTCGCATCGCAGCGGGCGTCGCCCACGAGATCAACAACCCGACGATGGTGATCCAGCAGAACCTCGATCGCATGCGCACGCTGGTCACCGACGGCGATGCGTTCGGCCCGGAGCTCGACGAGCGTTTCGACCGCGCGTACGCGGCGACGAAGCGGATCGCCGAGATCGTGCGCCAGCTGCTCGAGACCGGACGCCAGCCGCCGGCCGACAACATCAGCTTCGCGATCCTGCCGATCGTCGAGCGTGCGATCGCGGCCGCGAAGGCGTCGACGCCCGGACTTCACGTCACCGTGTCGCTCGTCGACGGCCTGTGCGTCCGCGGCACGCCGCGCTTTCTCGAGCAGGTGCTGATCAACCTGCTCGTCAACGCCGCGCACGCGGCCGCGGATACATCCGCCGGCGCACGCGTCGCGATCGACGGCACGCGCGAGGGCGACCGGGCGCGCCTGGCGATCACCGACAACGGCACCGGCATCCCGCCGGCGATCCGCGACCGCCTGTTCGAGCCGTTCGCGACGAGCAAGCCGGTCGGGCAGGGCACCGGCCTCGGCCTCGCGGTCTCGCGGAGCCTCATGACCCGCCAGGGCGGCCACATCTACGTCGGTCGCACGACGAGCGAGGGCACCGAGATGGTGCTCGAGCTCGCGGCGCCCGATCCGGGCACCGTCGCCGGCACGCCGCGGCCGAACGCCGACCGCACGCCGGTACCGATGAAGCGCGAACTTCGTGTCCTCGTGATCGACGACAACGAGGACCTGCGCGAGGTGCTCGCGCTGCAGCTCGATCGGTTCTTCCACGTCGACGAGGCGGCGACCGTCGACCTCGCGCTCGCGATGGCAAGCGACGGCGGTCCGTACGACGTCGTGCTGTGCGATCTGATGATGCCGACAGGCGGCGCGGAGGACTGGCTGCGCCGGTGTCCGGCGATCGACGCCGGGCTCGCCGACCGCACGATCCTCGTCACCGGTGGGCCGACGAACGCCGCCGCGGTCGCGCTGATCCAGCGGCGCCACGAGCAGGTCGTCTACAAGCCGGTCGACATGGCCGACCTGCGCCCGATGATCGAGCGCGTGTCCCGGAGCTAGCTCACGTCGCTGCGATCATGCAAGCGTCGCGAGGTAGCGCTCGCGCTCCTCGGCGAACGCGCGCTGGACCGCCGGCCGGTCGAGCATGCGCGCCATGAACGCGGTCAGCGCTGGCCACTGTGCAAGCTTGATCGGCGTCACCTGGGTCCAGTTCAGGATCGCGAACAGGTACGGATCCGCGACCGAGAGCTCGCCGAGCAGGAACGGCCGGTTCGCCAGGTGCGCCGCGACGTGGGCGAGCCGCGGCTCGAGCTTCTTCTGCGCGTAGGCCTTCGCCTCCGCGGGCGCGGCCTTGTCGAGCAGCGGCACGTAGCCCTGATGCAGCTCGCTGCCAATGAACGACAACCACTCGCGCAGGCGCATCCGCCCGGTCTCGTCGGTCGGCGCGAGCAGGCCGGCGGGTGCGTGGCTCGCGATGTGCTGCAGGATCGCCGGGTTCTCGGTCAGCACGGCGCCGTCCGGCAGGACGAGGGCAGGGACCATGCCGAGCGGATGGATCGTGAGGAAGTCGACACCGTCGGCGGCACGGCGCGTTTCCTTGTCGACCTCGACGATCTCGGCCTCGAGGCCGGCCTCGTAGAGCGCGATGCGCGACGACATCGAACATGCGAACGGACGGAAGTAGAGCTTCATGCCGCCAGGGTGGCTCCACTACACCCAGGAATCCAACGCATAGATGTTGTAGCATCTATGCATGAAGCGCATAGGTGAGGTTCCTCGCCCGTCGCTCGAGGTCCGGGACCTGGAGCTCGTGCTCGCGCTCGCCGAGGCCAAGTCGACCGTACGTGCCGCCTCGCGCCTGCACCTGACCCAGTCCGCGGTCAGTCGAGGCCTCCTGAATGCCGAGGACAAGCTCGGCGTCTCGCTGTTCGAGCGCACCGCCAAGGGCCTCGTGCCGACCGTGGCGGGCACCGAGCTGATCGCAGGGGCCTCGGCGGTGCTCGCGCAGCTCGTCGATCTCGAGGAGCGCGCGCGGACGCCCGACGATCCTGTCGTCCGCGTGCGTATGGTGTGCGAGTGCTACACGGCCTACCGGTGGCTGCCGTCCGCGCTCGCGAGCTTGCGACGCGGCAGCTCGCGCCTCGAGGTGGAGCTGTCGGTCGAGCACACCTCGGCACCGGTGCCGGCGCTCGAGGCCGACCAGCTCGATGTCGCGCTCCTCACGACGAGCCGCATCCGCTCGCCGCTCCGCGAACTGCCGCTGTTCGCCGACGAGATCGTGATCGTCGTCGCCACCGACCATCCGCTCGCGCGGCGCCCGTCGATCACGGCCGACGATCTGCGCGAGCACTCGCTGATCTCGTCGACCGCCACGCCGGAGCCCGAGCTTCGCTGGTTCCGCGCGGCCGTGTTCGGCTCGCGCCCTCCTCCGCCGCCGCGCCTCCGCTTTCCGCTCACCGAGGCGATCATCGACGCGGCACGTGCCGGCATGGGCGTCGCCGTCCTGTCCGAGTGGATCGCCGCGCCGTACCTCGATCCGTCGATCGTCGCGAAGCGCCTGCGCAAGCCGCTCCTCCGGCCGTGGCGGATCGCGTTCCGGCCCGAGGCGGCCGACCGGGCGCGCCAGCTCGCGGCAGCGCTCGGCGGACTCGCACCGCGGATCTACCCGCAGCGCGCGTAGGCACCGTGAACGCGTCCTCGGAGTCCACGTTCGAGCCGCGGTGCGCGTAGGATAGCGGCGGGTTGCTGAAGACGCTGGTCCTGTTCGTCGTCCTCGTCGCGGTCGCGTACGTCGCGCTGATCCGGCATCGCGGCTGGCACGTCGACCACTACGCGCCGCCGGCGCGGCGTGCGCACTTCCTCGGGTGCCTCCTGCTCGCGTTCGCCGTCGCGTCGGTGACGATCTACGTCGCGCGCGATCCGGTCCTGTGCCCCGGTGGCGCCACGTACCACGAGGTCATCCGTACGGAGACGGCCACGGGCAAGGGCGGCATCGGGATCCGGTGCGTGGCAGGCGACGCCACGGTGGTGAAGGGCTCGGTGTTCGCGGGCATATGCGCGTGGCTCGCGCTCGCGATCGCCACGTTCGCGTCGGCATCGTGGATCTGGCGTCGGTTCGGTCCGCGTGCGCCCGCGTCGTCGCCGACGCTCGAGCCGGCACCCTACACGGCGCCGAGCGACAAGCGCGACAAGCGCCGCCTCGCCGCGCGCGAGCGACGCGACCACGATCGGCGCCGCGGCCGGTCCTGAGCACGTAGGTCTGCGCGCGCGACGAGACCGATCGCGGCGTACGTACACCGTCGCGGATTGAGCGCCGGTGCCGTGCCGGTGGACCCGCAAGCGCCACCCAGGCGCGGTCACCGCCGCCGCTGGCCGTCTCGACGCGCCCGGGGATGGCACGTCGCGTGGAACGGGAGGCCGCATGCGTCGAACCAGAGCGAGCATGCGTGTCGTCGGGGTCGTGATGGCAGCAGCGCTCGCGTCGGGATGCGGTCACATCGCGCCCGCGATCAACAACGACACGGCGACGGTGCCGGACGTGTGTCACGTCGACGACCACTGCCCCGGTGGCAGCGGGACCGCGGACGCCGCGCTGAGCATCGCCGTCGCGTCGGCGATGGTCGGCATCCTCGGCGTCGCGATCTACCGTCGGATCTCCGACGCGCTGTGAACGCGCTATCCCAGGAGCTTGATGCGCAGCCACCACGCGAGCTGCTTGCGGCGCTGGAACCTCGGTAGCACGCGGTAGGTATCGATCGCGTGCGCGCGGGCCATGCGCGCGCCGGCCTCGTCGCCGTTGCGCTCGCGCGCCCTGGCGAGCTTCGCGTAGCCCTCCAGGCTCGACGTGTTGATCTTCAAGTATCGCTCGTACGCGTCGATCGCCTCCTCGAGCCGACCGACCTCGAACAGCGCCTCGCCGATCGCGAGGTACGCACTGCCGTAGCGGACCTTCGGGTCCTTCGCGAGGGCGTCGGCGAGCGGCGCGAGTGCGCCCTCGGCATCACCGCCGCGCAGCTTCGAGAGGCCGAGCAGGTACTTCAGCTCGGCGGAGTCGGGGTCGCGCTCGAGCGCCTTCTCGAGCAGCGGAGTCGCGCGGCGAGGGCGACGCTTCTCGAGCCAGATCTCGGCGAGTTGCGTGCGCGCGACGGCGTTCGCCGCGTTGAGATCGATCTGGGACTGCAGGCTGCGCACGCGCCCGGCATGCCGCAAATACGCGATCGGGTCCGGCATCCAGCGGCGCGCGACGAGCGCCACGACGACAACACCGAGCACCGCGGGGTGCGCCGAGACGATCGCCAGCACGGTCGGCACGAGCAGCCAGAACAGGTAGTAGGTGCCGGGCATGGGGAGAGGAGCCTCGATGTCGCCCCGAGTCGCACGAAAAAGCAACGACTTCGACGCCTGCGCAGCGACCTACTCGACACGGACCCGGTCGTCCTCGGTGCGGACGCGCGGCATGGCGCAGTCCTGGAACGGTCCCCGTTCGGAAAACGGATGACCTCGGGTGTACGAGTCACCCTTCCCGGCAGGCGGCGGTACGGTCCTTCCACCGCCACGCGCTGTCAATGCGCCCGGTTTCGCGTATATGTCGGTGCGTGCGCGGCCTGGCAATCCTCGTGACCGGAGCGACGGGAGGCCTCGGCTCGCTCGTGTGCACGGAGCTGGTCGCCCGCGGTGCCAACGTCATCGCGCATTGCCGCTCGCGCGAGGCCCTCGATGCGCTCGTCGCGACGCTCGGACCGACGGCGCGCGGCGTGCTCGCCGACCTGGCGTCGATCGACGAGACCGCGCGGCTCGCACGCGAGGTCGGGCACGTCGACGTGCTCGTCAACAATGCCGGCGTCGGCTTCGGTCGCGAGCAGATGCGCCGCGAGACGAGCCACGACGGTCTCGAGCTCCGGTTCGCGGTGAACTACCTCGCGCCGTTCATCCTCAGCTACGCGATGGACGGCCGCATCCAGGCGAACGTGCAGGTCGCGTCGGCGGGACAGCGCGCGCTCGACTTCGACGACCTGCAGACCTCGCGCGGCTACGACGGCATCCTCGCGTACCGGCGCAGCAAGCTCGCGCAGGTGATGCTGACGTTCGATCTGGCACGCCTGGGCCGCGCGCGGTGCAACGTGCTCCATCCCGGCACGTTCCTCGACACACCGATGCTGCGCGAGTCCGGGATCACGCCGCTGGGGACCGCGCAGTCAGGCGCCGACGCGATCATGCACGTCCTCGAGCGCACGCTCGCCGGAGATAACGGCGTGTACTTCGATCGCCTGGAGCCCGACCGCGCGGACGCGCAGGCGTACGACGTCGAAGCGCGACGCCGGCTGCGCGATGCGAGCTTCGCGCTCGTCAGCCGCGTGCTGCCGCGACCGCCCGGCGTCTAGGCGGTCGGCTGCGCGAGCGTTCCGACGACGCGCAGCGCTGCCTCGATCACCGTCGGATCGGTGCACACGCCGGGGATCTCGAGACTCACGAACGACGGACCGGCCTGCACGTACGAGTAGCGATCGCCGAGCACCGCGAGCGCGTGCTCGACGTCGTTCGTGATCCGCCAGCCGATCTGGTTCGGTTGCGTCGCGAGCAGCGGCGTGATCGCGTGGCGCTGCTCGAGGGCAGGGCGACCGATCGGAACGCCGCCGCGCGATCCGCCTCGCGGCTCGATGCTGAGCGGCACGCCGCGCCCGCCGGGGACGTCGGCCTGGACGAACGTGCGCCAGCCGCCAAACTCGGCGCGCATCTGCGGCAGCGCCTGATCGTGAACGGCTCGATCGAACACGAGCGCGCGTACCATCGCGGCGCCATACGGCACCGTCAGCACGTGGAACCGGGAGGTGCCACTGGTCGCGACCAGCTGCCCGCCGATTCGCTGCGCGAGCGGCCGCCAGCTCTCCTCTTGCTGCCTGCGGCCTCGCGCCGGGACGTGGATCGCGACGTACCAGATGTACAGCCCGAGCGGGACGGCGAAGATGGCGAAGATCAGCGCGAACGCGAAGCCCATGGCGGGCGCGTACCAGCAAGCCGCACGCCAGCGCAAGTGCGCGGACCGCCGTACGCCGGCGCCGAGTGCACCTGGTGCACCCGGCGTGCAGTGCACCTACTCGACCGGCCAGTCCTGAAGCGTCGTGCTCGGCGTGCCGCCCGCGATCGCCGGCCAGCCGTCGGCACCCCACGCGATCCGGTCGACGAGCACGCGCCGTCCGCCGGGACCGGCGGTGCCCGCCGCGTTCGCCGCCCACGCGTGATAGACGAAGTACATCGCATCGCCGCTCGGGACGACCGAGCCATGACCGGGGCCGACCCAGCGCGCGTTGTTCGCGAGGATCGGCGTGCCGCGCTTCGTGTACGGCCCGGTGACTGCCGTCGCGCGCGCGACGCCGGTGCGATAGCGGTGGTCGTAGACGTTGCCGCTGTAGAACAGGTAGTAGCTGCCGTCGTGCTTCACGAGCCAGGGCGCCTCGACGACGCCGCCTTCCCACGTCGCGGGCGCGTTGCGCAGGATCTCGATGGCCGTGCTGCCCGCGGCGAACGACAGCCCGTTCGCGGCGAGCTTGCGGATGAAGATCGGCGTCGGCTGACCGACCGAGTTGCCGTCGATCTTGTACAGCAGGTACCGCGTGCCGTCGGAGTCCTCGAAGAAGCTCGCGTCGATCACACCCTGCGGATGCTCGACGAGCGGACCACCGCGATCGGTGTATGGACCCTCGATCGACGTCGCGCTCGCCGCGCCGATCGACAGCACGTTCGCGCCGTTCACCGCGGTGAAGTACGCGATGTACTTCCCGCCGACCTCGTGAATCTCGGGGGCCCAGTTGCGGCCGCCGTTCGCCGACCACGGCGCCTTGCCACCGGGGAGCACCGCGGTCTCCGTCGGCGACCACAGCACGAGGTCCGGCGACGTCCGGATCGGGAACGAGCCACCCGTGCAGACCATGTAGAACGCATCGCCCGCGGCCGCAACGCCCGGATCGGGGCAGTCGCGATCGAGGACCGGGTTCGCAAACGGCGGCTTCACCGCCGGTCGCTGCGTCGGCGCGGGTGCGGCGCGCAGCTGATCGCTCGGCACGATCTGCTCCGCGAGCCCGAGATCCGGCGCGCTCCAGGACAGCCGCATCTCGGCGGCGAGATCGATCTCGAAGTACTCGACGACGATCGGCACGGGCCCGGCGGCGAGCTCGATCGAACCCTCGTGCCGCTCGGCGAAGTGAGGCCGCCAGTCGTCGATCACGCGCGTGTCGCCGAGCTGCACGCGGACGCCGTCGTCGTTGCTCGTCGCGAACGTGTAGCGTCCCGCGGCCGGCACCTCGAGAAACCCGGTCCACCGCACGGACACACGATCGATGCCGGTGCCCGGTGCGAGCTCGCCGTCGTCCCACGCGAAGTCGATCTGCGGATCGACGCGATCGAGCACGCGCTCGTGATAGCGAGCGAAGTACTCGCCGCGCAGGCCATGCTCGAGCTGCGCGACGTCCGCGTCGGCCTCGTCGCCGCCGGCGTCGGGACCGGCCTGGTTGCCGCCCGAGCACGCGGCGAGCAGCGCGATGAGCACGATACGGTTCATGCCTCGCGCGCGTTTGCACGGACCGTACCGGCGCGGCCGGGCTTGCAAACGCACACTTCGGCGACCCCGCCGGGAGGCGCCGGGGACGCTGTGTTACAGGCGCAACTCGCTGTGTGCAGCACGCGCTCCGCGCCCGTGGCGAGAACCGCGCAACCGGTGTTCACTGGTACCGCATGTCGTCGAGCACGCCGTTCCGCGGGCGGACCGCCCTGATCGTTCCTCTCGTGCTGCTGGTCGTCGCGCTCCTCGAGGACATCGCGATGTACAAGCTCCGCCAGCACGTGCGCGACATCTACGTGCGAACGGCGCTCGTGCTCGTGCTCACCGGCGTCGGCTTCGCGATCGCGGCGAACCACGTCGGGCCGTGGATCAAGGACCTGTTCGCGAAGGCGCGCAAGGGCAGCAAGTGGGGCGCCGGCCGGCTCGGCATCTGGGTGTTCTACGCGCTCGCGTATGGCGCCCTGTACTACGCGTTCCTCGTGATCGAGCGCCGCGGTGCCGCCGGCCTGCTGCCGGCCTCGCTGCGCTGAGAGGTCAGCGCTTCTTCTTCGCCAACTTCTTCGCGGCCTTCCTCGCGGCGGGCTTCGCCGACTTCTTCGCCGCGGCCTTCTTCGCGAGAGGCTTCGCTGCTTTCTTCGCCGCGGGCTTCTTCGCGACAGGCTTCGCTGCTTTCTTCGCCGCGGGCTTCTTCGCCGCGGGCTTCTTCGCCGCGGCCTTCGTTGCCGGCTTCTTCGCGGCGGGCTTCTTCGCCGTCGCTCGCTTCGGCGGTTCCTTCGCCGCCGGAGCGCTCTCGCCGTCGCCATCCTCCTCGCCGAACGCCTCGCCGAAGTCGAAGTCGTCGCCGAGCGCGCCGCCGTAGATCTCCGCGCCGACCTGCATCGCGTACTTCTGCCAGCCGTTCAGCGGCTTGCGCGCGAGGTCGCCGTCCTTGGCCTCGATCTCGATACCGTCCTCGCCGGAGTACGTGCCGTCGTTGATCATGCGCAGGACGCCGCGCGCCGACGCCTTCGACGCATCGACCAGCGCCGCGATCGGCTTGGCGATGCTCGGATCGCCGCCGCGATCGATCAGCTGGGCGAGGCGGATGGTCGTCTCCTCGCCGGTGTTGATGACGTTGCCGACCGACTCGGCACGTGCGAACAGCGCGACCGCATCGCCGAGCGTCATGTCGTCGAAGTCAGCCGCGGAGAACATGTCTCCGAGCTCCGCCTCGCGGAAGCCCCACCACGCAGACGTGACAGCGTGGTCGCTCGTCTTGGTCTGCGCG
>JAEWJO010000597.1 GCA_023386455.1 Pseudomonadota bacterium
CCGACGCCTCGACGTAGAGCTTGCGCAGCTCCTTGTCGGCGTCGGCGACGAACTTCTTCGCCTCCTCGGCGAGCGCGGCGCTCGACGAGCCCGCGGGGGGCGCCGGCGTCGGCGCTGGCTGCTCGACACCGGGCGTGGGGGCCGGTGCGGGGACCGGCTCGGTCGCCTTCTTGGGGCCACCACAGGCGGCCAGGAGAACTAGCGGAATCAGCTTCGTGGTGCGCACGGGGCGCAGCCTACACCCTAGGGCTCCATTCCGGGGAGGGGCGTGCCGTCGTCGGAGGAGGCGGGCTCGTTGTCGACCTTCGCGCCGGGGACCGCGACGCCGCGGTCGGCGAGGATCCGCTTCGCGCGCTCCTGCTGATCGGCGTCGAGCACGGCGAGCGCCTGCTTCAGCGCGTCGCGATCGTTGTCGTCGCGGACCTTGTGGAGCTTCTGCGCGTCGGTCGTCGTGATCGTGTTCACGCCGGGCGCGTTGTTGTAGCGAGGAGCCTTCTCGCCGGCCTTCTGCTGCTGCGGCGTCAGCTCCTCGGCGCCGGGTGCGGGCTTCTCGATCTGGCGCAGCTGGGCGTCGATCTGGCCGTTGCGCGCCGCGAGGCTGTCGTCGATCTCGTGGAGCTTCGAGAGCTGATCGTCGCGCAGCTTGAGGTCGCCGGCGGCGTCGATCAGGTAGCCGACCGCGGTGCCCGAGGCGGGCGGGAGTGGCGGAGGACCACCGGGCTCGATGACCTCTTGCTTGTCGTTGTGGCAGCCGCCGATGGCGGACAGAGCGAGCGCGAGCACGAACGCGAGACGCATCCTGCTCACGTAGCACACCTCCCAGGCGCGTGACCGGTTTCTCGATCACCGACGCAAGCTATGCGCGAATCTCGTGCCTCATAGCTCGCCCGTGAGCTTGAGCGACAGCGCACGGCCGGGCCGCTGGACGCCAAATGAATCGTAGACGCGCGCGTCCGTCAGGTTCTGTACCTCGACGGTGATCGCGAGCGAGCTGAGACCGCGCGCGGCATAGGTGACGCCGAGTCCGTGGACGAGCTGCGCGGGGACAACTTGCTTGAACTGGCGTAGGCCCTGACTCTCCCAGCCGCGGAAGAACTCGTGAACGTAGCGGCTCGTCGCGAACAGCGCGAGCTCGTCGTTGTCGCGGGCGAGGTCGCGACGCCGCACCATGCCCTCGAGCGACGCGAACAGCCACGGTCGGTTCGGGATGCGATCGCCCTGGAACGCACCGAACGTCCCGTCGGAGGACGCGTTGCGGACGTCCTGCAGCGTCGCGCCGGCGGTCACGCTCGCCCACGGCACCGACCAGCGGCCGGTCGCCTCGACGCCGAGGATCCGCGCCGCGAACACGTTCTGGTACATGAGGTTTCGTTCGTTGCCGAGCAGGACGATCAGCTGATCTGCCAGCCGCGCGAATGCCGCCGCGTCGAGAGCGAGCGCGCCGCGCGCGACCTGCACGCCGAGGTTCGCGTTGTGCGACGTCTCGGGGCGCAGCGCGAGGTTCTGCGTCACGAGAACGCCGTCGCCGAACATCTCGGCCGCCGACGGCAAGCGCGTCGCCCACTCGTAGCTCGCCTTGGCGATCAGGGACGGCGAGAGCCGCAGCCGCGCACTGTCACCGCCGCCGAAGCGATGGAGCGACGACGCGAGGCGAACGAACGTGAAGCCGGCCTGCGGATCCTCGGCGTCGGTCGACAAGTAGTAGTGCTTCGCGAACGCGGTGTTCTCGAGCTTGCCGTCGAGCGCGGTCAGCTCGTGCTCGATGCCCGAGATGATCTGCAGCGCGCCGCGCTCGGCGTTCGCCGGATCCCGGCCCGCGGGATTGGGATCGAGGAAGTCCACGCCGCTCCGGTGCGTCAGCGTCGGCGCGACGGCGATGCGAGCACGCTGGTTCGTGCCGAGCCTGCGTTCGCCGAGCGCGCGGCCGAACAGCGCACGATCGAGCGAGCGCTGATCGACCGGTGTACTGCCGACCTCGGCACCGGTCTGGCGCTCGCCGCGCCGGTTACCGTACCAGTCGTAGATCGTGCCGGAGACGTCGCGGAAGTCGGTCGTCGACCGCGCACCGCCGAGCACGATCCGGCCGCGCCAGGGGCCTGACCGGAGCGCGAGGTCGCCGGTGACGCCACGGCTGTCGCCGCCGTACGTCGCCTCGCCGTACGGGACCGTCATCACGAAGTTGTGCTGGAGGTCCTTCGCGTAGGTCGTGTCGTAGAGGCGCACGAGCGCGCGCTCGATCATCCCGCGCGCAACGATGCCGCCCTCGACGATCCCGCCGCCGGCGAGGTAGCCGTCGTGAAACCGGTGCACGCGGGCCGGGACGAGCTGGCCGACCTCGTTCGCGACGTCGACGTCGATCGGATAGTCGTTGCGCGCGCGATCGGCGAACAGCGAGAGGCCGAGCGCGAGCCCGGTCGCGTCGTCGCGGACGCGTGCTCCGAGCGACAGCCGGTGCACGCCGAACGAGCCGACCTGGTAGCTGACGGCGGCGCGCGAGACCCACGACGGATCGGTGACGAGATCGATCGCGCCACCGAGCGCGTCGGCGCCAAACGAGATGGGAACGACGCCGCGGTAGACGTCGACGCGGTCGAGCAGATCGACCGGCACGTTCGCGACGCCGAGCCCGAAGCCCGCGTACGACAGCGGGATCCCGTCGAGGAAGAATCGCACCTGCTCGTCGTAGAGTCCGTTGAGCGAGAACCGCGTCGCCGAGCCGAGGCCACCGGTGCGCCGGACGACGACGCCGGGCGTGCGCGACAGGACCTCGCCGAGGTCGGAGCCGCGCTCCTTCGCGCGCTTCAGCTCGACGACGGTGACCGCACGCGACGACTCCGCTTGTCTTGTCGCGGCCGAGACATCCATGACCTCGATCTGCTCCGCCGCCTCGAGCACGGCGCGGTCGTCCGCGTCGATGTCTCCGTCTCCGTCGAAGTCCGCGAGCTCGTCGGCGAGTGCGGTGCACGCGACGAGCAGGGACAGGACGACGACGAATGTCCGCATCGTGTCAGTCCGGACTGCCGGGCGGCGTGCGCACCGTGACGCGAATGCGCAACCACAGCACGAGCTCGACGATCACGACGACGCCGAGCGTGATGCCGACGGTCGGCAGCAGCCAGCCGAGTCCGGCGAGCAACGCGAGCGGGGCCCACGGCGTACGTCGAGCGCGCGGTGGGACGCCGAGGCCGCTGCGAGGCCGTCGCTTCCACCACATCCACGGCCCGGTGATGCACAGTGCGGCGAGGATCAGCGCGGCGAGGCACGCGGCGATCCGGCCGGGCAGGCCGAGGATCGCGCCGACGTGGATGTTGTACGCGACGCTGTCGAGCTTGCCCGCAACGCTGCGCGCGTCCCAGCCGAGCTCGAGCAGGCGTGCCCCCGAGTACGCGTCGATCCAGACCGACGACGCGACCGACGCGGTTTCGAACGTGTCGTCGTAGAACAGGAACGTGTACGGCGCGTCGGTCGTCGCGGGGAGCTGGACGTAGACGGCGCGATGGTCGCCGGCAGGGCGGGCGGCGCGCAGGGCAGTCTCGAGCGTCACGCGCTCGCCGCTCACCGTCGAGCGGGGAGGGTGCTCCCACGTCTCGTGCACCGCGTCCTCGGTGCGCGGGTGCCAGTGCTTCTGTCCCGCGAGCACGGTCCACAGCAGACCGGTCGCGGTGATCGCGAGCAGCACCGGCAACGCATACGCGCCGAACACGGCATGCAGGTCGCGTAGCCACTGCCGGCCGCGCACGCGTCGCGGTCGCCACACGCCCTGCTTCGTGCCACGCGGCCACCACAGGATGGCGCCGGATGCGAGCAACAGCAGCGTCCACGACGATGCCCACTCGACGACGATCCGCCCGGCATCACCGAGGAGCAGGTCCCAGTGCAGGCCGAACACGATCGTGAAGAACGAGTCGCCGAGGTCGCGCTCGCCGAGCAACGTGGCGCGATACGGATCGACGTACACCTCGCGCCGCGTGCCCTGGGTGCAGTAGACCGTCGCCTGCCGATCGCGCGCGCTCGGCAGGTTGATGCCGATCGGCGTGCACGAGACCGGTGCCGCGGCGACGAGCGCCTCGGCGGGCTTGCGCTCACCTGCCGGCTCGACGGTGAGCAGCGCCGGGTTCAGCGCGCGGTCGAGCTCGGGCTGGAACGCGTAGAGCGCGCCGGTCAGCGCGATGACGAACACGATCGGACACGCGATGACGCCGGCGAGGAAGTGCCAGCGCCACACGATCCCGTACAGCCGCGTGGCCATGACCCTACTCGGCGAGCTTGTAGAGGCCGTAGAAGTAGCCGTCCATCGCGAACCGCAGCGTCGCAGTGTTCGTCATGGGATCGATCTCGTAGACGTCGGTCGTCGCGGCGCCGTTCGCCTCGGGCGAGAACAGGCGGCCGTCGACGGCCGTCGAAGAGAAGCCGATCGTCGAGAACGGTGCGCCGTCGACCTCCTCGGCCGTCGGCGGCTCGGTCAGGTGTAGGCGCCACGTCTTGTGGACGGGCATGTCCCAGAATGCGAAGTCGATCGGCTCGACGCCGGCCGGCAGCTTGTCGCGATAGAACATCTTCGTGAACGCGACGCCGGTGCCGTCGGCGGCGGTGTCGAGCTCGCCGATCGCCTCGGGCCCGCCGGTCAGCGACGGGATCGTATAGAAGTAGTCGGGATCGAAGTCGGTCGCACCCTTCTCGATCCGCAGGAGGCAGTTCTGCGGCGCGCTCGTGCCGGCCGCATTCGCGAACATCTGGATCGAGTACGTGCGGCCATCGCCCATCACGTACGCATTCCCGGCGGCGTCGAACACCGGACGTCCGCCGCTCGCGCAGCGATCATCGTCGGCCTTCGCGACGATCTGCTTCGTCTTCGGATCGATGATTGTCATCGAGACGCCGGGGTAGATCTTGCCGCCGGTCCAGTCGGCCCAGCGGCCCGGGATGTAGACGAGCCCGCCGTGCGCGACGGTCGTCCAGACCTCGAGCTCCCAGCCGGCGCGCACGAGGTGCGGCAGCGGAATCTCGCCGGTGATCGTCATCGTCTGCGGGTTCCACACGACCGCGGTCGGCCCGGCGGTCAGCACGGATACGGCGGTCGTGTCGTCGATGATCGCGTTGCCGTAGTCGATGTACGTCGCGCCGGTGTTCACGAGCGACATGCGCCCGGTCTCCTCGATGCCGGCCGCGCCGACCGAGTACTTCACCCACGTGGGTTCCTCGGCGAGGCCGACGAAGATGTCCATGCCGTGCGCCATGACGACGCCGTTGCCCGCGAGCTCGATTGCCGTCGAGTTGTCGAACGGGCCGGCATCGAGCGAGTCGATCACCTGGACGTATGTCGTGCGGTTGCTGTCGGCATCGATCACGACCGAGCCGAGCGCGTAGCGTCCGCCGCCGGTCTGCGTGTCGTCATCGCCGCCGCAGCCGAGCGACGTACCGAGCAGGAGCGCGCCTGCGATCGCGAGATGCTTCGTCATGGAGCCCATCTCGCATCCGAGTCGCTCGCACGTCAAGAGAAATTGATAATCGATTTCAATTTCAATCTGTTGCGAGGCAGACAAAGACCATGTGATCCCGATGACTTGGACTATCGGCCGCCGATCGGGATCTGGAAGTCGAAACCGAGGTCAGCGCGCGTCTCGTGGTTCGTGACGACGCAGCGGATGACGAGGCCCAGGTGAGAGCCCACGCTCGGATCTCCGATCGCGAGGCCCGTCGCGAGTGCGCCGCCGTACCCGTCCGCGCCGAATACACCGGCCAGCTCGACGAGCGGCACGAGCCCTCGCTCGCGGCCGAACTGCAGGCGCTCGCCGAGCGAACCGCGCCACACGTTGTCGCCGAGCACGTACTGGATCTCGGCGACGTGGTTGAAGCCGATCAGCTGCGATCCAGCGGCGACATGACCGGCATGGACGACGAACGGCATCGCGAGCGTATAGCGCGTGGTCTCTTCGGTGAAGCTGCGCTCGATCCGGAAGTCCGGGACGATCAGCTCGACGATGAACGCCGCCTGGCCCGTGCTCGACAATCCCGGATCGGCCTCGTCCGCACGCGCTGCACGAAGTATCGAGACCAGGCACCCGACGACGACGAGAATGCGCAGCAAGCCGATCTCATAGCGCGTTCCGCGCGGCCCGCGCCGGCAAGGGCCGGCTTACTGCGGCGCGAGGATCGTCGCGCTGCGCGGCGGCAGCTGGATCGGTGCGGTGACGGTCGCGCCCGAGATCAGATCGAGGTACGTGCCGGTCGGCAGGTTCAGCGCCGGCTGCTGCGAGTCGCCGCGATTCAGCGCGACGATCACCGAGTCGCCTGCGGTCGACATCTTGTAGACGAACACGTCGTGCGCGACGCCGATCGTCTGGCGCGTGCCGCGCCGCATCGACGCGTGCTCCGCGCGCAGCTTCGTCAGCGCCGCGATCCGATCGCGCAGCATCGTCTGGTTCGCGGAGTAGTTGCTCCACTGCATGAAGCGGCGGTTGTCCGGGTCACCGGCGCCAGGCATGCCGTACTCGTCGCCGTAGTAGATCATCGGGATGCCGGGCATCGTGAACAGCATCGTGTACGCGACGGTCAGGCGCTCGAACGGGCTCGCGTTCGCCGGCAGCGACGGCTGGCCGCTCCACGCGAGGTCCTTGCCACCGTCCCACGCGCCGAACATCGGGTTGTCGAGCGCCATCTCGATCACGCGCGGCACGTCGTGGTTGCCGATGAACGTCGACATCACCGAGCCCGGGCCATAGTAGCCGTCGTTGACGTCGAGGAAGCCGGCGAGGTCGTTCATCGAGCCGTCGCGGCGGAGCAGCGTCGACAGGATCTGGCCGCGCAGCGGGAAGTCGAACTGACCGTCGAGCATCGTGTTCGGATTGACGTACGACTTGATGATTCCGCGGTCGCCGTCGAACGTCTCGCCGACCATGTAGAACTTCTGGTCGAAGGCGACCTCGGCGTTGACGCGTGCGCGCACGTCGGTGAGCCACGAGGTCTCGATGTGCTTGACCGCGTCGAGGCGGAAGCCGTCGATGCCGATGCGCTTGGCCCACGCGACCGCGTTGTCGACGGACCACTTGCGCGCGTCCGCGTTCTGGAAGTTGAAGTCGGGGAGGAAGTTGTCGAACCAGCAGCGCAGGCGATCGCCGTCCCAGCTGCAGCCGCCGCCGCACACGCAGTTGCCGCCGAAGCCGTTGTCGTTCGGCCAGAACCAGTCGGGATGCTGCTGGTAGACCGGGCGCTGCGAGTGCACGTGGTTCATCACGTAGTCGACGAGGACCTGGATGCCCCGGGCGTGTGCGGCATCGACCATCTCCTTCAGCTCGGCCTCGGTGCCGAGCTTGGACTCGGCGGCGTCGAGGTCCCTCGGCCAGTAGCCGTGGTAGCCCGAGTACATGTGACCGTCGCTGCCGGGGTTCGCGTTGTCGGCATTGTCGAGCGGCGACGTGATCCACAGCGTGTTGATGCCGAGG
>JAEWJO010000648.1 GCA_023386455.1 Pseudomonadota bacterium
GTTGATGACCCAGCTGCCGTCGGCCTGCTTCTCCGCGACGGTCTTCTGCGCGGCGGCATCGGAGCCCGCCTCGGGCTCGGACAGCGCGAAGCAGCCGAGCAGCTTGCCGCTCGCGAGCGGCGCGAGCCACTCCTGCTTCTGCTGCTCGGTGCCGAACCGATAGATCGGGTCGCAGACGAGCGAGTTGTTGACGCTCATGATGACGCCGGTCGACGCGCACGCGCGGGAGATCTCCTCCATCGCGAGCGCGTACGACACGTTGTCGAGCCCGGCGCCGCCGTACTGATCCGGCACCGCGATGCCGAGGAAGCCGAGCTCCGCCATGCGCTTCACGAGCTCGGTCGGGTGGCGATGCTCGCGATCGATCTCGGCGGCCTTCGGTAGCACCTCGTTCTGCGCGAACTCGTGTGCGGTCTTCTGGACGGCGAGCTGGTCTTCGGACGGCGTGAAGTTCATCTACGTCTACTTCCCTTTGAACTGCGCTGCGCGCTTGGGCTTGGCGAGGAACGCGGACATCCCCTCGCGTTGGTCGGCGGTCGCGAACAGCTCGCCGAACGCCTTCTGCTCGGCGGCGAGCGAGGCCTCGAGCGTCATCGACTGACCGGTGTGGATGAGACGCTTGCATGCGGCGACCGCGAGCGGGCCGTTCGCGGCGATGCGGCCGGCGAGTGCTGCGACCTTGGCCATCAGCGCGCCGCCCGGAAACACCGCGTCGGCGAGGCCGATCCGCAGCGCCTCGGCCGCGTCGATCGTGTCGCCGGTCATGCACAGCTCCTTGGCCTTCGCGACGCCGACGCGCCGCGCGAGCCGCTGCGTGCCGCCGAAGCCCGGGATGACACCGAGCTTGACCTCGGGCTGACCGAACTTCGCGTTGTCGGCGGCGTAGATGAAGTCGCACGCGAGCGCGAGCTCGCAGCCACCGCCGAGCGCGAAGCCGTTGACCGCGGCGATCCACGGCTTCTTCGACGTCTCGATCGCGGTGCCGAGCTTGCCGCCGTTCTCGGAGAACATCTGCGCCTTCTCGGGCGCGAGCTCGACCATCTCCGAGATGTCCGCGCCGGCGACGAACGCCTTCGCGCCCGCACCGGTGACCGCGACGACGCGAACCTCGTCGGCGGCCTCGAGCGCACCGGCCGCCTGGGTCAGCTCGCCGATCACCTCGCTCGACAGCGCGTTGAGCGCGGCCTCGCGGTTGATCGTGACGATCGCGAGCGGACCGTCCTGCCGGATCTGGATCGTGTTGTAGGTCGCAAAGCCCATCTCAGCCCGCCTTCTTCTGGCCCGAGGAGTCGTACTCGTAGAAGCCGCGCAACACCTTCTTGCCGAGCCAGCCGGCGGCGACGTACTGGCGGAGCAGCGGGCACGGCCGGTACTTGTCGTCGCCGAGCTCGCGGTGCAGCACCTCGGCGATCGCGAGGCACGTGTCGAGACCGATCAGGTCCGCCAGCTCGAGCGGCCCCATCGGGTGGTTGAGGCCGAGCTTGACGCCGGTGTCGATGTCCGCGGCGGTGCCGAGGCCCTCGTAGAGGCCGTAGCAGGCCTCGTTGAGCAGCGGCAGCAGCATGCGGTTGACGATGAAGCCCGGGATGTCGCGCGCGCCGACCGTCGTCTTGCCGAACTTCTTGGCGAGCGTCGTGACGGTGTCGTTCGTCGCGTCGCTCGTCGGCAGACCGCGGACGATCTCGACGAGCTTCATCAGCGGCACGGGGTTCATGAAGTGCATGCCGATGACGCGGTCGGGACGGCCCGACGCGGTCGCGAGCTTCGTGATCGAGATCGACGACGTGTTCGACGCGAGGATCGCGTCGTCCTTGCAGACCTCGCCGAGGCTCTTGAACAGCGCGAGCTTGAGCTCTTCCTTCTCGGGTGCCGCTTCGATCACGACATCGCACTCGTTGAGATCGCGATGCGCGCCGCCGGCCTTGAGATGCGACAGCGTCGCGTCGCGGGAGATCGCCTCGAGCTTGCCGCGCTCGACGAGCCGGTCGAGGGTCTTCTTGATCTTGCCGATGCCCATCTGCGCGAAGTCGGGCGCCGCGTCGACGATGACGACGTCGATGCCCGCCTGTGCTGCGATCTGGGCGATGCCCTGCCCCATCTGACCGGCGCCCACCACGCCGAGCTTCTTGACCTCCATATCAGGCGCGTTCCACGAGCAGGGCAATGCCCTCGCCGCCGCCGATGCACAGCGACGCGCCACCGGTCCGGACGTTCTTCGCCGCCATCTGGTGGAGGAGCGTGACGAGGATGCGCGCGCCCGAGGCGCCGATCGGGTGGCCGAGCGCGACCGCGCCGCCCCAGATGTTCACCTTCGCCGGGTCGAGCCCGAGCATCTGGTTGTTCGCGAGCGACACGACCGCGAACGCCTCGTTGATCTCCCAGAGGTCGACCTTCTTCGCGTCCCACTTCGCCTTCGCGAGCGCGTTCGTGATCGCCTGCGCCGGCGCGGTGGTGAACCACTCGGGCGCCTGCGCGTGGTAGCCCCACGACACGAGCTTCGCGAGGACCTTGATGCCGCGCTTCTTCGCCTCGTCGGCGCTCATGAGGACGACGGCCGCGGCGCCGTCGTTGATCGACGACGCGTTACCGGCGGTGATCGTGCCGTCCTTCTGGAACGCGGTGCGCAGGCCGGGGAGCTTCTCGATGTTGCCCTTGCCCGGCTCCTCGTCGACCTCGACGCTGATCTCGCCCTTCTTGTCGGCGATCTTCACCGCGGCGATCTCGGCCTTGAACGAGCCGTCCTTCTGCGCCTGCAGCGCGCGGCGGTAGCTCTCCGCGGCGAACTCGTCCTGCGCCGAGCGCGGGATGTTCTTCTCCTTGGCGCACAGCTCGGCGCAGTTGCCCATGTGCTGGTTCGAGTACGGGTCCCACAGGCCGTCGTTGACCATCGTATCGACGGTCTCCATCGGTCCCATCTTGGTGCCGTTGCGCGAGTTCTTGATCGCGTGCGGCGCGTTGGACATCGACTCCATGCCGCCTGCAACGCCGACCTCGATCTCGCCGGCGGCGATCGCGCGCGCGACGCCGAGCACGGCCTCGAGGCCCGAGCCGCACACCTTGTTGACGGTCACGCACGGTACGCTCTGCGGCAGGCCGGCGAACAGCGCCGCCTGGCGTGCGGGCGCCTGACCGGCGGCGGCCGGCAGCACCATGCCCATGTGCACGAGGCCGACGTCGCTTGCCGCGACGTTCGCGCGCTCGAGCGCAGCTTTGATCGCAGTCGCGCCGAGCTTGGGCGCCACGACCGAGGAGAGCGAACCGAGGAATGAGCCGATCGGAGTCCGAGCAGCACCGACGATGACGACGTCACGCATGGGGAGGGCTTACCGCCAAAGGCTCGGAATTTCAACGATTGCGGCGCGCTCGTTCGACGACGCGGGGAAGCACGCGCAAGGTCTCGTCGATCTCGACTTCAGTCGTGGTCCGACCTGACGAAAACCGCACCGCCGAGCGCGCCTCGTCGGCAGAAAGCCCGAGCCCGAGCAGCACCGGCGAGGGCTGGATGCTGCCGCTCGTGCATGCCGCGCCGGTCGAGACGGCGATGCCCTCGAGGTCGAGCGCCATCACGATCGACTCGCCGAGAGCACCGGCGAAACCCGCGTTGATCGTGCCGCCGACGCGCGTGCGATCGTCGCCGTGGATCCGTACGCCGTCGATCGTACGCAGCCCCTGCTCGAGCCGATCGCCCAGCGCAGCGACCGAGGTCCACGTCGTCCAGTCGACGGCAGCCGCGGCGGCTCCAAGGCCGACGATGCCGAGCGTGTTCTCGGTGCCGGCACGGCGGCCGCGCTCCTGGTGTCCTGCCTCGGCCCCGCCAACCGGCAGACCCTCGTCGACGGCGATCACCAGCGCCCCGACGCCTTGCGGCCCCCCGATCTTGTGGGCCGAGATCGCGATGGACTCGGCGTCGAGCCCGGTCAGGTCGAGCTTCCCCGCGGCCTGGACCGCATCCACGTGAACAAGGGGTCCTGCACCTGCACCTCCGGATCGTGCACGTGCCCGGTCCTCGATCGTTCCGATCTCGTGATTGACCAGGCCGACCGCGATGAGTCCGACCTCGGCATCGGCCACGGCGGCGTCGCCATCGGCATCGAGGTCGACGACGGTCCAGCCGCGCGAACGCAAGGCGGCGATCGGCGCCCGCAGCGACGGGTGCTCGATCCGCGTCGTCGCGACCACCCTCGGCATTCCCCTCGCCTCCGCCGCCGCCGCCAGCCCCATCACCCCGAGCCAGTTCGCCTCCGTGCCGCCGCTCGTGAAGACGACCTGTTCCCGCGGCCGACCCACGAGCGCCGCCACCTGGTTGCGCGCCCGCTCTACCCGGTCCCGTACCCTGCGCCCCTCGGTGTGGACACTCGATGGATTCCCGACCTCGGGCATCGCCTCGGCGATGGCGTCGCGGGCGGCGGCCGAAAGCGGCGCCGTCGCATTGAAGTCCAGGTAGATCCTTCGGTTCGTTGACATGGGCGAGCGCCTGACTCGATGATCGCCGACGGGCCGGGCGTTTGTCCCGTACCACATTCAATGGCCGATGACGCTGGCGCCCTCCTCGTTCGCTCGGGCCTAGTCTCGTCCAGCGCACTGGACGCTGCGCGAGCCCGGGTCGTCGAGCATGGCGGGACGCTCGGCGAGGCGCTCGTCGCCGCCGACGTCCTCACCGATCAGCAGCTCACCGACTTCTACAAGCAGCGCCTGCTCGTCCCGCAGGTCAACCCGAACATCCTCGCGCGGCTGCCGGCGAAGGTCGTCGCCGTCATCCCGAGCGACATGGCGATCGAGCTGCGCGCGATTCCGGTCTCGCTCGACGGCGACAACAACCTGACGATCGCGATGAGCGATCCGAGCGACCGCCACGCCGTCGACGAGATCGCGTTCTTCACCGGCGCGTATGTCGTGCGTGCGGTCGCGACGCAGATGCAGATCGCGTGGTGCCTCGCGCACTACTACGGTCACGTCACGAACCTCGGCCAGCGCCTGCTCCAGGACGGCAGCGCGCAGCCGAGCACGCGCACGCGCCCGGACACGAACCGGCCGCGCACGAAGGGCCTGACCGGCAAGGTGGAGGCGTCGCGGCACAAGGGTCTCGTGCCCGGCCAGGCGACGATCACCGCGTCGGGCGAGCTGATCGAGAACCCGCGCGACACGCTCGAGCAACCGGTGATGACCGGGGACGAGCCGACCACGCTCGACGCGCCGCTCGTCGATCCGGCGGCGATCGAGACGCCGTCGCCGCGCGCGCGCAGCATCTCCGGCGAGATCCGCGTGCCAAGCAAGCGCGCACCGTCGATCAGACCGCTGCCCGATGACTCCGGCGAGATCGTCGTCATGGACGTCGACAGCGGCCCCGCCGAGGCGCCGCCAAGGCCCGTCGTCGACATCGACAGCGGTCCGGTGATGACGATCGAGGCCGAGGAAGGCGACGGCGACGAGCCGGCGCCCGAGATCGAGCCGCCGTCCGCCGACGACCTCACCGATCCCGCGCTGCCCAAGCCGCGGCGCAAGCGGCCCGCCGAGCCCGATCCGCCGGAGCTCGCCGCACGCGCCGGCGAGGTCCAGCTCGCGAGTGGCGAGGCGATCAAGAAGATCAGCTTCGACGAGCCGCGCATCATCATCTCCGACGAGATCAACGAGCCGCCGCCGCCGCCCGTGCGGCCGGCGCACCTCCCCGTCGAAGCGCCGATCGAGGTCTCCGGAGAGCTGCGCACGCGCGACACGAACGAGCACGGCCTGCCCGAGGTGCTGAGCAGCATCTTCGTCGAGCTCGGCGCCGCGGACGACGATGACGATGACGACGTGGATGGCGACGACGACGCCCCCGCGATGATCCACGATCCGCGCGTCGACGAATCCGGGCCGGTGCTGCTCGATCGCCGCCGCGCGAGCGACCCGCCGACCGATGTCCATCACCAGGCGGCGCCGGCCGCCGAGATCGAGGACGAGCCGTCGGATGTCGTCGTGCTCCATTCGAAGAAGCCGCCGACGCCCTCGCCCGACGAGGAGAGCCGTCGGCTCGGGCAATCGCGCTCGAGCCCGGCAACCAAGCAGCGCGCAGGCAGCCGCGTCACGCAGGTCGGCATCGGTGCGGTCACCGCGGCGACGCGCGCGCGGATGATCGCCGACGGCGTTCCGCTCGATGCGCTCGACGACGCGCCGACCGGCTCGCGCGCCGCGCCGGTCGACAACGATCCGACGCGCGTCGACGCGTACGCGGTGGCCGCGAGCGAGGACGATACCTCCGACGAGCACGTCGCCGCCCCGCCCGCGCCGTACGACGACGACGACACCAGCCCGCACGTCGTGCCGAAGCCGCTGACGTCCGAGCCGCCGCCGAGCGGCCACGTCCGGCTCGACGCGGTGA
This sequence comes from Pseudomonadota bacterium, assembly GCA_023386455.1. GTDB lineage: Bacteria > Myxococcota_A > Polyangia > Haliangiales > Haliangiaceae > JABFXX01. Next base: position 6,359 of record JAEWJO010000648.1, read on the forward strand.
AGCCGGCGGTCCGCAACCCGGACGAGGGCGACGACGACGCACCGGTCAAGAAGTCGAGCAAGCCGACGATGGTGATGAGCGCGCGCGAGCTCGACGCCGCCGTGCCGGGACGTCGCAGCGAGCCGGAGCACCTCGGCAGGCGCTTCGACTACGACCCGCTCGACGAGGGGTGGGGCCAGACGATCCCACCGCCGCTGCTCGGCGCGATCCCCGGCTCCGAGGATCGTCGCTTCGGCGTCATCCCGATCTCCGACGTCGACTCCGCGCCGCTCATGGTCGCGCCGCCTGCGCCGCCGGAGCGAGGTCCGCGCCCGCAGTCGATCACGCAGGCGGGCCTCTCGCGCGCGCTCGAGGCGGCGACGTCGCGCGTGCTCGAGCTGGTCCACACGCTCGATCACACCGAGAATCGCGACCAGGTCGTCGCCGTCATGATCGCGCATCTGGCGGAGACGCATCACCGCGCCGGGTTCTTCGCCGCGCGCTCCGGCGAGCTGTCGCTGTTCGCGATCACGCCGCGCGTGCCCGAGATGCCGAGCGCGACGCTCCGGCTCGATCGCCCGTCGACGCTGCAGGATGTCGTCGGGACGCGCCTGCCCTATCGCGGACCGATGCACGACGAGGCGAGTCGCGCGTTCCTGACGGCGACGCTCGGCGCGTGTCCGCCGGAGATCCTCCTCGTGCCAGTCGCGGTCCGCGAGCGCGTCGTCGGCGTACTGTTCGGCGATCACCGCATGAAGCACACGTTCGACGATCAGCTCGCGCTCGGATCACGCGCCGCCGGCATGGCGCTCGAGCGCATCCTGAAGGCCAAGCGCTGACGACCGCTCGGCGGCCGGCGCCGTGCGTCGCCTCAGTCGTCGTCGTCGAGCCCCAGCCGATCGCGCGGCTGGGTCAGCTCCTCGTCACCGTCGCCCGGCGGACTCGAGCTCGGGCCGCGCGTCTCGATCGTGATCGACGATCGCGACGATGCGCCCTTCGGCGGAATGATCGCGACGAGCGACGGACGCGACGGCGTACCACTCGATGACGGCGGCGGCGGCAGCGACGTCGGCGTCGGCCGCGGGAGCGACGGCGTCGGACGCCTCGCGTGCGGTGGCGACTGGCCGACGGGGATCGCGGGTGCGCTGCGCGCCAGCGGCGGAACCGACGGCGTCGGCCGCTTGATCGGCTCGACGAC
>JAEWJO010000602.1 GCA_023386455.1 Pseudomonadota bacterium
CGACGAGTCTTTGCACGCGACCGCGAACAGGCAGGCAACCAGAAGGACTCTCACACCCCGATGATGGAGCAGCGCGCCCGGGATGGCTCGTCAATTCACACTTCTTTATTGATACGCTCGTCCGCCATGGCGCGCAGCAAACGGGGTCTGTGGTGCAAATTCGGCCGCTTCATCACGGGTCTGACGATCGCGTGCTTCTTCATGCCGTTCTTCGGCGTGTCGTGCGGCGGCATGGATGTGATCACGATCTCGGGCACCGACATGGTCGGCGGCTGCCGGCCGGGCGGCGTGATCTCCGAGGCGCAGGATCAGAAGGAAGCGCGCGGCGGCGACATCAGCATGCGCGAGGGCGACATCAAGGTCGACAAGGTCGAGCGGGAGCCGCTCGCGATCGTCGCGCTCGTGCTCGCACTCGCGGTGTTCGGATTCTCGTGGGTACGAACGCGCGGCGCGATGGTCGCCGCGTTCGCGTTATCGATCGCGTGCCTCGGTGCGCTTGCCGGCCTCTACGTGAAGGTCGGCGGCGCGCTCGAGGATGCCGTCGACAAGGAGCTCACCAAACAGAAGGGACAGGCGACCCGCATGATGAAGGAGGCCGACGTCGACGCAGGCGCGAAGTTCGGGCTCTGGATCACGTGCCTCGACCTGATCGGCATCGCCGCGATCACCGGACTCGCGCTGCGCGAGCCCGAGGGATCCGAGCTGACGCCGCCGCAGCCGCCGCCCGCTGCCTAGTTGCAGAGATCGACGTCGACCCAGATCGGCCAGTGATCCGAGCCGTCGAGGTGCTCGACGCCGGAGGCGATCACGGGCACCGTGCGCGAGTACAGGTTGTCGAGGCGCATGCCGATGCCCGGCGCCTGGAACGTGCTCGTCTCGACCGGGATGTTGCCGGCGAACCGCCGCGACTTCATGTAGTCATCGAGCAGCGCCGCCTGCTTCATGCCGATGACCGCCTCGGAGCTCGTCAATGGCACGAGCGCCTCGACCCACGTCCATGGCGCGGTGTTGAAGTCGCCGCCGATCACGGCGCGATCGGCGAGGTCGATGACCGCAGGGTCGAGCTGGCGAACGCGGTCGGTGATGCTGATGCGAACATCGAGGTGCACGCTGACGACGCGCACGCGCCGCTCGCCGACGACGACATCGGCCGCGATCGCGCCGCGCGGCTGCGGGTGAAACGGCTGCTCGATGTAGGGCAGCGTCTTGACCTTGACGCTCTCGAGCGGGAAGCGCGACAGGATCGCGTTGCCCTGGACGCCGCCGTCGCCGAGGTCACGCACCGGCTGGTGCGCCCACGTCATCCCGAGTGCCTCGGCGATCTGCGCCGTGCGCGACATCGACTCGTCCGCGTACGCCGACGACTCCTGCATCAGGATCACGTCGGCGCGCTGGATCTCGGATGGCAGCTTCAACCGATCGGCGACCTCGCCGGCATCGGGAACCTTGTGGACATTCCACGACGCGATCCGGATCGTGCAGCCCGGCTCGGCACGTGTCGTCGGCGCGGGCCCGAGCTCGGGCGCCATCGCACCGGTCATCGACGACGCGTCCTCCCATGGAGTGCCCTCGTCGGCGATGTCCACACAGCCGGCGAGCGCGACGGCGAAGAGGAGCGCGCGCCTCATGGCCGAAATCCGATCGTGAAGCCGAGCATCGGGCCGAGGCCGCCCTCGCCCGCCACGATGCCGCCGCTCGCGCGAAGCACGAGGTGGCGCGTGCCACGCTCCCAGCCGAGCGCGAGGAAGCCGCCGCAGCCGGTGTCGGTCATCCCGTCCCAGCCGTCGACCGGTGACGGCAGGCGCGTGTGCGCGAGGATCGCGCCGACCTCCGTGAACAGCGCGTTGCGCGAGCCCTGGAGCAGGGTCGCGTGGAGGTACGGAGACACCGTCGTCACCTGCTGGTCGCGGATCACCGCGAACGACGCGGCGCCGCCGACCGACAGTCGCGACGTCATCGCGTACTCGTAGCCGACGCCGTAGAGGCCGCCCTTGCCGAGGAGCTCGCCGTAGATCAAGTGCCGGCCGAGCGGTCTCTCGGGGGTCACCTTCGCCGTGATCGCGTCGTCGGCGATCGCCGGCGTCGCCGTCGCGAAGATCCCCCCCAGGATCATGATGTGCGCACGCATCGAGGTGTCGAGCGTAGCGCGGGCGTGCGGGTTGCCTCGCGTAAAGATCGTTGCCGCGGCGTGCCGTCTATCGCCCGAGAATCTCGTCGGTCGTCAGCGCGTAGAACAGCCGGACGTCGAACGTGCGGTCGGTCGGGTCCATCAGCGGGACGTCGTCAGCATAGTTCGCACGCCGGTAGATGTACGTTCCCTCGATGCCGATCGCCTGGTGGGGTGTGAAGTGCAGGCGCGTCGCGATCGTGTTGTTGAGGACGAGCTCGTTCGCGTTGTCGTCGACGAGCCGGCCCGCGATCAGGTACGCGCGGGTCGTCGCACGCACGGTGGCAAGGCCGCGAATGCCGCCCTGGAGCTCCGCGATGCCCGCGAGGCCCGGGCCATCGTGGTGGTCGCGCATCGGTCCCTCGGTCTCGTTGATGCCGCCGGCCGCGCCGTAGGGCACCGCGTACGTCGCGAGCGTGCCGGCCAGGAACGCGCGATCGGTGATGCGGACCTCGCCGGTCGCACCGGGACCGACGCCGAGCGAGCTCGCGCGCGTGTAGTCGTTGTTGTTGAAGTCGTACGCACCGAACATGCCGACCATGCCGCGAATGCGCTCGGCGAACAGGCCGCGACCGAGCAACATGCCGCGCACGTAGAGCAAGCCTTCGAGGTTGTCGGGCGCGATGTCCATCGCCGCCTGGAACGTGAAGTGATCGAGCGGCCGTCGCGGCTGGAACGCGCGGTCACCGGCGAGACCATGCTCGACGTACGCCTCGAGGTGCAGCTGACCTTCGCCGCCGTGATCGCCGAGCATCGTCGTCGGTTGCTGGATGCCGAAACCGAAGTGCGCGTAGATGTTCGGTGGGATCGTCTTTGCCCACGCATCACCCCACCACGCGCGATTCGCGGCGCCGATCGGATCGATGATCGTCGCTGCTGCCTTGCGCACCCAGCCGGGGTGGCCGTAGCTGCGGTAGAGCAGCACGCGGCCAAAGCGGTGCATCGCCTCGCCGATGAACATGCCGCCGATCGGTGTCGTGATCTGGTCGTTGATCGACGGAATCTCGTTCTCGAGGAACACCTCCCAGAGCGTGCTGCCGCCGATCGCATAGAGTCCCGACACGAAGAAGCCGTGACCGGTCGAGCGCGCCGTCGAGAACAGCAGTGCGCCGCCGAACGGGTGGCCGAGCTGGTTCGTCGAGTACGCATCGGTATCGAGCTCCCACGGCGTCGTCAGGTTGCGCTTGATCGTCGACAGATCGCTCTGCCCCCAGTCGACGCCGCTGATCCGCGCGCCGGTGATGAGCGCGAGGTTCATGAACAGGATCTCCGCGCCGGGGACGAAGTAGCTCTTCTTGTGGACCGGAAGGTCCTCCGCGTCCGTGACCGGCGACTGGTACAGAGGCGTCTCCGCCTCTTGCGCGAACACCGTGCGCTCCCCTGTCACGCCCAGTACAGCGACGAGACTTCCGAGGCTTGCGAGCACGCGTGTTCGCATGTGTGCGGCTATCGCAAGCGACGTGCCCGGGCAACGTTGCACGATCGCGTACGCCGCAGTCCGGCCGGCGTGCGCGGCGGCCTCACTCGCACAGCAAACAGCGGCCCCGCCCACACACGAGCGAGACGATCAGCGCGTCACGGACACGAAACGCTCACCGACAGCTCGTTGTTGTCCTCGCGGCACTCGAGGGCGAGGCCGGTCGAGTCGCCGCGATCGTCGACGACGACGACGGCGGTCCCGTTGCCCGCGGTCCACACGCAGGACGCCGCGCCGCAGAATCCGGGGTCGATCCGCTGCGTGGTCTGCGCGGTGCAGACGAGCGTGCGCGGCGGACCCGCGCTGTAGATCGCGACGGGGACGCCGCGCGCGACCGGCTCGGTGCCGCGATTGCAGACATCGGCGGTGATCGTCGCGCCGCTCGCCTCGCACGTGACCTTCGCCTGCTTGACCGTCAGGTCCGGAATCGCGCCGGCGGTCTGGCCTGCCCCCGGCGAGTTCTGCCGGAAGTTGTTGAGGCCCGGCTGCGTCCAGTTGCGAAGCCACTGGCTCGTCCTCGGTGCGCGCCCCAGGTCGTCGACGTTCGTGACGCTGTACGCGTGCTGGTTCCAGATCGCGCGGGTGTTGACCCAGCGGTCGACGCCATCGGCGAGCACGCGGATGCCCTGGATGCGAGTGCCGGGATGCGACGCGCGGCAGACCTTGCCCGCGGCCGACGGTCCGGCGATCGGATCGATGCAGACGAAGCCGTCGCCGCCGCAGTCGGGCGTCGCGTTGCACCGGCAGCGCCCGAGAGGATCGGCGGGCTGCTCGCGGCCACACGTCGTCGCCGACGGGCAGTCGGAGTCGTCGAGACACTGCACGCCGTCGAAGATCGGATCGAGCGTCGGGCACGTGACGGTCGGGCAGTTGTCGTTCGACGTGCTGATGATCTCGGCGTTGAAATCGGCGTCGACGTCCGCGATCACCGGGTTCTCGTACCAGGTGCACGACGTGCGATAGCGCGAGTACACGACCTTGCCGCTGACGCCGTCGTAGACGCGCGTGAAGCACTCGTCGCCGTACACGACCTCGGCCCGGTCATCACCGTCGAAGTCGAACACCGAGGAGCCGGTCATGTTCGACGAGCCGTCCTGCGAGGCCTGCGTCCAGAGCACGCCGTCGGTGCGCATCGACTTGCAGTACATCGGGTCGGGCGTGCCGCGGCAGTCCGGGTCGAACACGTTGTAGGTGATCGCACCGGCCGACGACACCTCGACGCGGCCGTCGCCGTCGAAGTCGGCGATCGTCGGCGGGCCACCGAAGCCGGGCGTCGCCCCCTGGAGGTTCGCGGTGAACACGAGACGGTTGTCGCGCGTGTAGACGGACACGACGCCGCTGAACACGACCGCGATCTCGGCGATGCCGTCGAGCGTGCCGCGATCGTCGGGGCCGCTCGCCGGGAACGAGCCGAAGTCGGCGACCGCGACGTGCCCGTTCGAGCCGCCGAGCGCGTGCTTCGGCTCCCACTTCTTCAGCGCCGAGCTCCACACGTAGATCATGCGGCCGGTGACGAGCTCGATCGCACCATCGCCGTCGATGTCCGCCGCGATCGGGATGTAGCCGTCACCGACGTCGTCGACGGTGCCGAGCGTCTCGTCGAGCGCCACGCCGGTCGCACCGCTGTAGACGTTGCCGTAGAACAGCACCTCGGGGACGCCATCGTCGTCGAGGTCGTGGATCGAGGGGCCCGCCCAGTTGCAGTTCGCGTCGGCGAACCGCGAGGTGGTCTGCCACAGCACCTCCCAGCCGCCCGGCTTCAGCGTCCACGCGACGAGGCCGCCATCGCTGCGCGCGCCGACGATCTCCGGCGTCACGTCGAGGCCACCGAGGTCGGCGACGGCGAGCGAGGCCGATGCGACGAGCGTCGGCGACGAGATGGTCGCCTGCGGCATGCACGTGCGGCCGTCGATGATGCGAACGACCCCGTAGTAGGCGGGGTTCGCGCTCGCGCACGCGTCGAGGCCGCCGTCGTTCGAGTTGTACGACGTGAACGCGATCGACGGCGATGCGAGCTCGCCCTGTACGTAGAACGACGCGACGACCGGCGTCGCGAGCACGTTCTTCGAGTCCGGGAAGTCGTTCGCGGCGGGGCCGGTCCACTCGCACTGCAAACCGGGAAAGAACACGCCGGGCACCGGGTCGCGCTTGCACGCGTCGTCCTTCCCGCCACCGGGACCGACGCCCCACGGCAGGCACTCGTCGCGCGACGTGTCGCAGTACTGATCGCCCGGGCAATCGACGTTCGTCGTGCACGGTGTCGGCGGCGCGACGCAGACCTCGTAGCGGCACACCTGATCGTCCGGGCACGTCGGATCGCAGACGAACGCGGCATCGGCGGTGCCGCCGTTGTTCGAGCTGCACTGGCAGTTCGGGACGAGGAGTGCAACGGCGAGGATCGCGAGCCAGCGCATCGTCGTCGATGCTACACGAGCGCTCGTCGCGCTAGTGCTTCAAGCAGCCGACCGCGGTCTCGGCGCACTTCGGGTCGTACTTGAAGCCGTCCTTGCGCTGCTTGTCCCAGAGCGCCTTGTCGGCGGCGGCCTTGGCGGCGCGGGCGTCGGCCTGGCGCTGCCTGGCGGCGCGCAGCTCCTCTCCGGCCTTCTTGCGATCCGCATCGTTCTGCGCGGTGAGGAGCGCCTTCTCGGCCTTGGTCACCTGGTCGCCGAGCCCGTCGACCGTCCTCGCGAGCGCTTCGACCTCGGTCCTCGCCTGCTTCAGGTCCTGCGCGGCCTGCGTTGCCTCGGCGATCGCGACCTCCCGCTTGTGGTCCGACTCGGCCATCCGGTTCGAGCGATCGATCGCGAACCAGGTGAGCCCGACCGCGGCGACACACGCCATCGCGGTCACCGCAAGCATCCACGTCGGCCGCTTCCTGGCGACCTCGACGCGCCGCAGCTCGAGCTCCTCCGCCATCCGCTGCTGGTCGAGCGCGATCTGCAGCCGCGCGCGCTCGGTCGCCTCGGCCGCCTCGACGCGCAACCTGACCTCGCGCTCCGCCTCCGCGCGCGCGATCTCGATCCGCATCAGCTCCTCGCGCTCGGAGCGGAGCTTCTGCTCGTCGGCGTCGCGCCGCGCCTGCTCCTCGGCGCGACGGGCGTCGGACTCCGCCTGGCGCCGGCGCTCGATCGCGGCGCGCTCCTCGATGATGCGCTGTTGCTCGATCGCGCGCAGCTCGGACAGCGAGGTGATGATGGACGACTCGATCCTCATGCCTGCTGGACAGCGGCACGGAGGCGCGATTGCAAACGAAAAACGGCGCCCGGAGGCGCCGTTCGACGAAAGACCCGCCGGTCGTGCGTCTTACGAACAGCCCTTTGCGAGCGGGTTGTCCATGCACTCCTTGCTGACCTTCACGCCCTTCAGGCGGTCGGCGCGCTCGGCGGCAGCCTTGGCAGCAGCCGCGCGCTGCTTCATCTCGGCCTGCTCCCTCTGGAGGGCGACCAGGCGCGCCTTCGCGCTCGCGCGGTCGGCGTCGTTCTGCGCGTCGGCGACGGCGGTGACGGCCGCGGTGACCTTGGTGTCGAGGTCGTCGAGCTCGCGCGTGATCTTCTCGAGCTTCTCCTTGGCGTCCTGCGCGTCCTTGACCGCCTGTGCCGCCTCGGCCTCTGCCTTCTTGCGGCGGCTGTCGGCTTCCTCGGAGTCCCGCATGCGCTGGATCGCGAAGAAGATCAGACCGACGGCAGCGACGAGCGCGATGCCGGTGACGGCGAGCATCCACGTCGGGCGCTTCTTGGCGACCTCGGCGCGGCGCAGCTCCATCTCCTGCTGCAGGCGCTGCTGCTCGAGGGCGGCCTGGTGGCGCTGGCGCTCGGTCGCCTCGGCCGACTCGACGCGCATGCGCGCCTCGCGCTCGGCGGCGACGCGCGCCTCCTCGATCTGGCGCTGGTGATCACGCTCCTCGCGGATCTTGGCCTCTTCGGCCTCGCGCTTCTTGCGTTCCGCTTCCTCTTTGGCGCGGATACGTGCCTCTTCGGCGCTGCGGACCGCGTGCTCTTCTTCCTGGACGCGGTTCTCCTCGATCTGCCGGAGCTCTCGAAGAGAAAACAAAACAGAATTTTCGCGCTTCTCACCCTGAGCCATGGAGGATCCTTCGCCCGGTTGGACCCGGACCCATCGATCTCTAACACGCACGATCTCGCCGAGCAATGAGGTCGCGCACTTGGGCCGGGGAGGAGCATTGTACGCCGTAATCGGCTGCGCTACACCCGCCATCCCTCATGGGCTTCGTCGATCTCCATAGCCACGTCCTCTACGGGCTGGACGACGGTGCTCCCGACGAGAAGACCGCGATCTCCATGCTCGACGCGCTCGCGGCGCTGGGGATCAGCGAGCAGTGCCTGACCCCACATCAGAAAGCGTCTCAGTACCTTCCGGCGTGGGACCTCATCGAGACGACGTTCGCGCGGCTCGAGACGCTGCGCGCGCCGAGCCATCCGACGCTGCGGCTCGCCGCCGAGAACATGTGGGACGATGTGTTCTACAAGCGGGCGCTCGAGGATGCGATCCCGCGTTATCGAGACACGGTTGCGTTCCTCGTCGAGATTCCGCCGCCGCTGATGCCGCCGAACATGGCCGATCAGCTGTTCAAGTGGCGCATGGCCGGCAAGGTGCCGGTGCTCGCGCATCCCGAGCGCTACCACGCGCTGTGGGACGACGACGAGCTCGCGCGCAAGCTCGCGACGAGCTGCGCGTTCCTCGTCGACCTCGGCGCCGTCGGCGGGTTTCACGGCCGGCGCGAGATGAAGGCCGCGCGCCACCTGCTCGAGACCGGTCTCGCGACGGCGGTCGCGACCGATGCCCACAACCTCGGCGACCTCCAGCAGTCCGCCGAGGGTCTGCGCTGGATCGAGAAGAAGCTCGGCCATGCCGCGGTCGTGCGGTTGTTCGATCACGCGCCGCGCGCGATCCTCGCCGGCGAGTTGCCCGACTAGGTCCACGGAGTCGATGTGAAGCTCGTCGTCAATCTCGGTCTGTCGCTCGGCATGCTCGCGCTGTGCGCGTGGCTCGTGTGGCCCGACGCGACGACGCGGCACCAGCTGTCGGTGACGTTCGCCGCGCTCGAGCTCGCGAAGTTCGCGCCCTACCTGGGCACGTACATCGGCCTGCTCGTGATCGTCCAGCTGACGCGGTCGCTGCGCTGGAACAACCTGCTCGCACCGCTCGGCGTGCGCGTTCCGTCGGGCCCGCTGCTCGCGATCTCGTCGGTCGGCTTCATGGCGATCCTCGCGCTGCCCGCGCGCCTCGGCGAGTTCGTCCGCCCCGGCCTCATGCGCAAGCGCGGCGTCTCCGCGTCGGCCGCGCTCGGCACGGTCGCGGTCGAGCGAATCATCGACGGCCTGCTCGTCTCGCTGTTCGTGTTCGGCGCGTTCTTCGCGCTGCGCGGTCCCGACTCGCCGGGCTGGATGATGCCGACGGCGTACGCGGCGCTCGGCGTGTTCGCACTCGCGCTGATCTTCCTCGTCGGCGCGCTGAAGTGGCCCGAGAAATCCGTGCAGTTCTGGCTGAAGCTCTCGCTCCTGCCGCGGTTCGCGCCGCGCGTCGCCGCGGTCATCGAGCGCAAGGTGCTCGAGATGATCCGCGGCTTCGAGGTCATGCGCGACACGAAGAACCTCGCCATCTTCTTCATCTGGAGCCTCATCTACTGGACGTGCAACGGCCTCGGGGTCTACGTCCTCGCGCGCGGCTTCGGTCTCGACCTCGGCCTCGTCGGCGCGTTCGCGACGATGGGCCTCGTCGCCGTCGGCATCACGCTGCCGAACTCACCGGGCCTCGTCGGTCAGTTCCAGTGGTTCACGCTGCTCGGCCTGTCGCTCTACATCCCCGGCGCGGCGACGAAGGGCAGCGAGATCTACGGCACGACGTTCGCGCTCGCCAACGTCCACTACGGCATGCAGGTCCTCTGGTACATCGCCTGCGGTGCGATCGGCCTCGCGACGCCGTGGGTGTCGTTCCACGACGTGCTCGACACCCGCCGATCCGAGCCAAAAACTGGCGACCTCGCCGCGAAGTAGCGACGATCCCCGGGATGCGGCGCATCCTGCTCGCCCTCGCGCTCTCGACGGCACTTCCGGCGGTCGCGACCGCGCGCTCCGAGAAGACGCTCGCGTACCAGCGCGAGCCCGCGTGGGCCGCGGCGGTCCGGTTCCTCCGCGTCGACGCCCGGCTGAAGGTCATCGAGAAGGACGCGGAGGCCGGCTACGCCCTGTTCGAGTACGTCGAGGAGAAGAAGACGTTCCGCGGCTCGCTCGAGCTGATCGAGGTCGTGAAGGACGGTCGCAAGCTCGTTCGCTTCGTGATCACGATCGAGGACCGTCCGTCGTGGGTCGAGATCGAGCTGCTGACGAAGCTCGAGCGCAAGCTGCGCGCCGAGCTCGGCACGCCGGCGCCCGATGCGTCGCCGAGGAAGCCGTCCGAGGCGCCGAAGGACGAGCCGAAGCCGCCGAAGGACGACGGTCCGCCTGTCAGCGACACGCCGTGATCGGCCGCGACCTATGAGCGAGCCCCAGCGGTCCTGCCAGAGGTGTGATGGTAGGCTCGCCGCATGGCAGCGCCCGTCGATCTCCGTAGCGATACCGTCACGCGTCCATCCGCCGCGATGCGGCTCGCGATGGCGAATGCCGACGTCGCCGACGACGTGTACGGCGAGGATCCGACGGTCCGCCGGCTCGAGGAGACGGTCGCCGGGATGCTCGGCCTCGAGGCCGCGCTGTTCACGCCGAGCGGGACGATGGCGAACCAGATCGCGCTGCGCTCGCACACGAAGCCGGGCGACGAGGTGATCATCGGCTGGGGCGCGCACTGCTGGCGTCACGAGTCCGGCGCGCTCGCGGCGATCGCCGGCGTGCAGACCCAGATGATCGGCACCGACGGGATGTTCACGGCCGCCGAGGTGCGCGCCGCGTACAAGGCCGAAGATCCGTACCAGGCGCACACCCGCGTCGTCGCCGTCGAGAACACGCACAACATGGCAGGCGGCACGTGCTGGGACCGCGCGGAGCTGGCCGACGTCCTCCACGCGACGCACCAGCTCGGCATGGTCGCGCACCTCGACGGCGCGCGCATCTGGAACGCCGCGATCGCGACGGGCGTCACGGAGAAGGAGCTCGCGAGCGGATTCGACTCGGTCAGAGTGTGCCTGTCGAAGGGCCTCGGTGCGCCGGTCGGCTCGGTCGTCGCCGGCAGCAAGCCGTTCATCAAGGCGTGCCACCGCTTCCGCAAGATGCACGGCGGCGGCATGCGCCAGGCCGGCATCCTCGCCGCGGCTGGCCTGTTCGCGATCGATCACAACCGCGCGCGCCTCGCCGAGGATCACGCGGCCGCCAAGGCGCTCGCCGAGGCGCTCGTCGGTGCGCCGGGCATCCAGGTCGACCTCTCGAAGGTCCAGACGAACATCGTGATGATCGACCTCACCCACGGCACCGCACGCGCGCTGATCGAGCTCGCGAAGGAAGACGGCGTGCTGCTCGGCGCCGCCGGACCGCAGCGCGTGCGCGCGGTCACTCACCTCGACGTCGATCGCGACGGCGTGGCGCGTGCCGCGCAGGTCATCGCGGAGATCGCCGCGAAGCTGTGATGCGCGCGCTGGCTGTGCTCGCGCGGGCGATGGTCCTTCTCCTTGGCTGCTCCGCCCCGGCGACGCTGCCCGAGCTGGTGAAGGCCGAGAAGCTCGCGGACGGCGGTGACGTCGACGGCGCGCTCGCCGCGTATCGCGACGCGCAGAAGACCTGTCACCGGCTGCGTCCCGAGCGGCGCGCGAAGCAGGCATGCGCGGAGGCGCTGCTCGGCGAGGCAGACGTCCAGGAGCGCGCGGGTCGGACCGACGCCGCGATCGCGACGTATCTCGCGATCCCACCGCGCGTGCCCGAGGATCCGACGACCGCGTCGACCGCGTTCTATCGCGCCGGCGAGCTGCTGCTGAAGCAGGACAAGACCGTCGAGGCGTGGACGGCGCTGTGGAAGGTCGTCACCGACTTCCCCGACGAGGCGCTCGCCGGGGACGCGGTGAAGACGCTCGTCGCCGACGGCCGCCGCCGCGACGCCCGCGCGCTCGCCGATCAGCTCGCCCGGCTCGTCACGCCGCTCGCGGAGACCGCGGTCGCCGACAACCTCGTGTGGTGGCTCGCCGACCTCACCGAGCACGAGCTCGGCAACAAGGCGTCGGCGCGCGCGCTCTACGACCGTATCCCGGCCGACTGGCCGACCAGCGGGTTTCGCGACGACGCGCGCTGGCACGCGGCACGGCTGTCGCGCGAGCTCGGCGACTCGAAGGGCGCCGTGGATCGGCTGCGCGCGCTGCTCGCGACCCGCGAGGTCGCGATCGGTCCCGGCAGCTACTTCTCGATCTGGCTCGACGACGCGCAGCTCCTGATCGGCCAGATCTTCCGCGACGACCTCGGCGACCTGCCGAGTGCGATCGCCGCGTTCCGTCAGCTGCCGAAGGACTATCCGGCGTCGATCCTGAAGGACGACGCGCTGTACGAGCTCGCGGTGACGTATGCGAAGGCCAGGGACGCCGCGGCCGCGTGCCGAGCGATCGCCGAGCTCGCGCGCCAGGCGCCGGACTCGAAGTACATCGACGATACCGGCGCGATCGCAGCGGAGCTGAGATGTCCGTAGCGACGACGATCCGGCTCGCCGACGTGCACAAGCGGTTCGGCCGGCGCGACGTGCTGTCGGGCGTCACGCTCGAGGTGACGCGCGGCGCGAAGCTCGGCCTGATCGGCCCCGCGGCGTCGGGCAAGAGCGTGATCCTGAAGCTCGTGTGCGGGCTCGATCACCCGGACCGCGGCGCCATCGAGGTGCTCGGCGAGAATGTCGTCGGCAAGCGCGAGGCGCAGCTCGGCGACCTCCGCCAGCGCATCGGCATGCTGTTCCAGAACTACGCGCTGTTCGACTTCCTCGACGTCAAGGGCAACGTCGCGTTCCCGCTCGAGCAGCGTGGAGGCTTCACCGCCGACGAGATCGCGAAGAGGGTCGAGACGCGGCTGCGCGCGGTCGGCCTCGCGGGCAGCGAGCACAAGCTGACCGGCGAGCTGTCGGGCGGCATGAAGAAGCGGGTCGGCATCGCGCGCGCGACCGTCGCCGACGCCGTGATCGTGATCTACGACGAGCCGACGGCCGGCCTCGATCCGGTGACGACGCAAAAGATCTACGACCTGCTCGCCGAGGACCAGGCGCGTACCGGCGCGACGGTGCTGGCGGTATCGTCCGATGTGGTGGCGCTCGCGAGCTTCGTCGACGAGATCGCGTTCCTCTACGAGGGCAGGATCCTGTACCGCGGTCCCGCGGCGACGGTCGCCGATGCGCCGGATCCGATCGTCCGCCAGTTCGTGCGCGGCGACCTCGAGGGTCCGCTCTCGAAGGAGAAGACGCAGGAGGCCGGCGCGTGATCGGCGAGCGCGCGATCGCCGGCGTCGGCGCGGGTGCCGTCCGCGTGGCCGAGGAGGTCGGCGGCATCATCGTGCTCACCGCGCAGGTGATCCGCGCGCTGTTCCCGCCGCGCATCGACTGGCGCGAGCTCGTCAAGAACCTCTACAAGATGGGCAACCGCTCGGTGCCGATCGTCGTGTTGACCGCGTTCTTCGCGGGCGGCCTGATGACGCTGCAGACCGGGCCGTTCGTGAAGAAGCTCGGCGCGACGTCGCTCGCCGGATGGGGCGCCGGCTACGCCGTGCTGCGCGAGATCGGGCCGATCCTGATCGCGCTCATGTTCTCGGGGCGCGTCGGCGCGAACAACACCGCCGAGCTCGGCACGATGACCGTCACCGAGCAGCTCGACGGCCTGCGCGCGCTCGCGATCGATCCGATCCGGTTCCTCGTCGTGCCGCGCGTGATCGCGATGATCATCATGCTGCTGGCGCTGACGGTGATCGGCGACCTCGTCTCGTTGCTCGGTGCATCCGTCGTCGGGCGCGCGATGCTCGATATCGACTGGTCGACGATGTACTACTCGTTCGCCGACAACCTGAAGCCGTTCGACTTCCTGCACGGCATCTACAAGTCGGTCGCGTTCGGCGCCGCGATCGCCGTGTCGAGCTGCTACTTCGGCGTCACCGTCCGCGGTGGCGCGGTCGGCGTCGGCAGGGCCGTCAACGCCGCGGTCGTCGCGGCGGCCGTGACGATCATGCTGCTCGACTTCTTCATCACTTACACAACCGGATGAAGGCGCTCACGACACGCATCGAGCACCTGGGCGGCGTCGTCGTCGACGCCTGTCGAGCCGCGATCGAGCTGTGGCTCGTCTACGTGTCGACGATCGCCGGCATCCTGCGCGGCCTGTCGCGCAAGGCCGGCGGGCGCGGCCGCCCCAAGGGCGAGATCGCGCGCCAGCTCTACTTCATCGGCAACAAGTCGCTCGTGTTCATCATCGTCACGCTCGGCTTCATCGGCATGGTGATGACGTACGAGGCGTGCCTCCAGCTCTCGCGCGTCACCGGCGACTACTCGCAGCTCGGCACCCAGTTCATCCGGCTCGTCGTCTCGGACTTCGGACCGACGCTGACCGCGCTGATGCTCGCGACGCGCGTCGGTGCCGGCATCGCCGCCGAGATCGGGTCGATGAAGGTCACCGAGCAGATCGATGCGCTGCGCATGAGCGGTGTCCTGCCGATCGACTACCTGATCGTCCCTCGCTTCATCGCCTGCATCATCATGACGCTGATGCTGACGGTGCTCGGCGGCGCGATCATGTACGGCGCCGGTGGCCTGACCGCGCAGTACTCGTTCGGCGTCAACCCGAACCTGTTCTTCGACCTGACACTCCTGCGGCCGCGCCACCTCGTGATGATGATCGTGAAGGCGCTCGCGTACGGCGCCGCGATTCCGGTCGTCGCCGGGTTCTGCGGGCTGCGCGCGCGTGGCAGCTCCGAGGGCGTCGGCTGGGCGACGACGGCGGCGGTCATCGGCTCGAGCTTCTCGGTGATCGTGCTCGACTTCGTGATCTCGGCGGCGGCGCTGTTCCTCACCGGCGGTGATCTGTGAAGCCGCCGCCGGAGCACGCGTACATCGAGTTCAAGGACGTCCAGAAGGCGTTCGGCGGCAAGCCCGTCCTTCGCGGCATGAACCTCGCCGTGAACAAGGGCGAGGTCATGTTCATCATCGGCACGTCGGGCGTCGGCAAGTCGGTGACGATCAAGCACCTGATCGGGCTCCTCCGCATCGACGCCGGCGAGATCTGGTTCGACGGCACGCGCGTCGATCAGATTCCCGAGCGCAACCTCGCACCGCTCCGCAAGCGGATCGGCATGGTGTTCCAGAGCTCGACGCTGTTCGACTCGATGACGCTCGCCGAGAACGTCGCCCTGCCCCTGCGCAAGCACCAGTCGATGCGCCACGCCAAGGCGCTCGAGGAGGCGAACCGCCGGCTCGCGCAGGTCTACATGGCGGAGTATGCCGACCGCTACCCCGCCGAGCTCTCCGACGGCATGCGCAAGCGCGCCGCGATCGCGCGCACGCTTGCGCTCGGC
Source organism: Pseudomonadota bacterium (assembly GCA_023386455.1). Classification (GTDB taxonomy): domain Bacteria; phylum Myxococcota_A; class Polyangia; order Haliangiales; family Haliangiaceae; genus JABFXX01. The sequence goes on from JAEWJO010000602.1 coordinate 15,113, forward strand.
CCCGAGGTCGTGCTGTTCGACGAGCCGACGACCGGCCTCGACCCGGTCAGCGCCCGGCGCGTCGACCGCCTGATCCGCGAGGTCGCGACGACGCTCGGCGTCACCGCGATCGTCGTCTCGCACGATCCGCCGTCGATCTTCGGGATCGCCGATCGCGTTGCCTTTCTTTACCGTGGCGTCGTCCACGTCGTCGCGACGCCGGCCGACCTGCGCGCTTCGACGGATCCGGTCGTCCAGCAGTTCATCAACGGCCAGTCGAGCGGGCCGATGGAAACTCCTGGCTTCTGAGAGCAACTTGCGGGATGCCGGGCATCCTTTTGCCTTGCCCGCCCCGTCTTTCGCCATCATGGTGCGAGGAATGCGTCGTCTGGTCTGTGGGGTGATCGCCGTCGGTGCGCTCGCGTGTGCGGGCAACATGCGAACCGACCCGTACGCGCCCGCGACCGGCGGCACGATCGACCAGCACGCCGGCAACGTCCCCGACGTGCGCTGTGCCGGCACGCCCGACACCGGCCCCAAGCGAGGCTTTCACACCTGGCGCGCCGGCATGATCACCGCGCTCGCCAGCGCCGATCACCGCGGCTACGACCTCGTCGCGACGTCGAGCGAGCCCCAGGTGCTGCGCGGTACGCTCGCCTACGGCCTGACCGACAAGTCGCTCGAGCACGAGGACGTCGAGCTCTTCACCTGCGTCGCCGGCAGCTGGCAGCTCGTCGGCACCGCGCGCACCAACGACGACGGTGACTTCGCGTTGCCGCTCGACGGCGCCCGGCGCATGCCGGTCGGTCTGCGCGATGTCTACGGCTCGGTCGTCGGCGACCGCACCGGCTTTCGCTTCCTCGCCTACATCGCGCCCGCCGGTGCCAAGCTCGTCGTCGCCGACATCGACGGTACGCTGACCGAGAACGAGAACCAGTTCGTGAAGGCCGTGTTCCTCGGCCGCCGGGTCGGCGCCCAGCCCGATGCCGCGGCCGCCCTGTCGCGCGCCACCGCTGCCGGCTACCAGGTCGTGTACGTCACCGCGCGCGGCGAGCGCTTCACCGATGCGACCCGCTACTGGCTCGCGACCCACGGGTTCCCACGGGGCCCCGTGCGGCTCGCGCCGACGCTCGTCTTGCGCCCCGGCGCGCCGACCGTCGCGTACAAGAAGCGCGTGATCGGCGAGCTCGCCGCCGACTTCTCGATCGCGGGTGTCGGCAATCGCAGCAGCGACATCGCCGCCTACCGTGCCGCGGGCATCCCCGCCGACCGCATCTTCATCAAGCTCCCCGAGTTCACCGGCGAGGTGTCGACGGCGCTCCGCAGCGGTGCCGCGATCGGGTTCGGCAGCTACCGCGACCTCGCTCTCTGACAGGGGTCAGAGATGACTTGTATGACTTGCGTTGCAAGTCATGGAAGTCATGCCTGACCCCTATCTGGGCGGGCGGTCGATGATCTTCCACGGCTTGCGCTTCAGGATCCGGCCGAGGTCCTTCGCGTCCTCGGGAAACTCGGGGTCATTCGCGAGCTTGAGCAGCGAGCCATCGCCACGGGCAATCGACGCCTGCAGCGCCTGCACCTGCGCGAGCAGCGGATCGATCTTGTCGGCGACCTCGCGCACGCGATCGATCGCCTGGCCGATCTTGTCGAGGGCCTCGGTGCCCTTGTCGCCCATGCGGCCGCGCAGCGCGCCGAGGCTGACACCGAGCTTGTCGGCGCTCGCACGCAGCGTCGCGATCGTCGAGCGCGCCTGATCGATCGTCGCGCCTCCGCGATCGAGCACGTCCTCGATCCGGTCGACGCCCTGCTCGCCCCCGAGCGCGGCATACGTGCGCTCGCCTTCGTCGATCAGCGCGCGGACGTCGGCGCGCAGCATCACGTCGGGCGCGATCTCGGCGAGCGTCGCGCGGAGCCGGTCGACCTCGGCCGAGAGCGCGCGCGCCTCGGGCCGCACCTCGGCGGCGGAGCGCGACGCGG
>JAEWJO010000685.1 GCA_023386455.1 Pseudomonadota bacterium
CGGCATACCTCGTGGCCCGGTTCGCCGGCGCATTGCGACCGGCGTCCGGCGCGCGGCGAGACGGCAGGCGTTCGGCCGCCGCCGACGAGGAGGTCGCGGCGCAGCTCGTCGGGCTGATCCCGGCGGAGCGCTATCCGGCGACCGAGAGCAAGACGGCGCTCGCGGAGCTCGACGCGATCATCGCCGACGCCACCGAGGAGCTGCCCGACGATCTCGTCTCGCTCGCGGCGGTCACCGGCGGCGACAAGCTGTTCACGCGCATCGTCGAGCGCGCGCGGACGCTGTCGAACCATGACCTCCAGGTCTCGTGGCTCGGCTCGCTCGGCCGGTTCGGCGCGCCGCAGATCGCACGCGCCGTCGCGCTGCTCGACGACACGACGATCGCCCCCGACGCCGGCTGGGCCGCCGTCGACACCTACTTCGCGCGGCCGGCGATGCGGACGCAGGCGTGGCGCGAGCTGCGTCCGGTGCTCGGCAAGATCATCGAGCGGATGTCTGCGGCGCAGGTACCGCAGGTGATCGACGCGACCGCCTCGCTGTGCGACGCGACCTCGCGCGACGAGGTCTCCGCCGCGTTCGAGCCGCGCGTGAAGAGCATCCCCGGCGGCCGCTCTCGCCTCGATCGCGCGCTCGCCGCGATCGATCGCTGCCTCGCGCTGCGCACCGCGCTTGGCGATCTCGCGGGCGCGCTCGCGGCGCGCAAGTAGGGTCGTGGCAAAACGCCACGGCAACACGCACGATCGCCGCGTGTCCTGCCGACATGGGTCAAGCCATCGGCACGTCGCGGAAGGGCTCGCTCGACGTCGAGCTCAACATCGTCCCGTTCATCGATCTGATGAGCTGCCTCACCGCGTTCCTGCTCGTCACCGCGGTGTGGGTCAACCTGTCGAGCCTCGAGAACGAGCCGGTCGGCAAGAAGGCAAGCGCGATCGACGAGCCGGAGAAGGCGCGGCTCGCGATCCTGCTCGAGCACGACCAGATCCTCGTGCAGCAGACGCCGAGTGGCGAGGCGCGCCAGGTCCCCGCGTTCGACTGGGCGCGCCTCGAACAGGCGCTGCGCGACTTCAAGACGGCAGACGAATGGCCGCAGGTCGAGATCGCAGCGCAGAGCTCGAGCAGTCATCCGATCGAGTACCAGCAGCTGATCGCCGCGATGGATATCGCGGTGAAGGTCGGCTACCCGCGCGTCGGAATCACGGAGCCGAGCTCGCTCTCGATCACGATCGCTCGCTGATCGGCTGTCACGTTTCACGCGCTTCTCGGCCGCAGCGTGACGCGAGCGCGCGCCGGCACACGTGGTTTTGTAAGCGCACGCCGTGGCACGTGCGCTCGTCGCGATCTCGTTGTAATTCGAAGACGTTTCGGGGATGCGACCTCCAGATTCGTCCGCTAGGGTCGGGATATGGATCGCGTCGCAACGTTCCTCCGAGACAACGAGGCGAAGATCTCCGCCCGCTGGATCGAGGAGGTATGTAGCGACCGCCCGGCACAGTTCACGTGTCGTCCGGTGCTCGAAGCGCAGCTGCCCGAGTTCATCGAGGGCCTCGCGAGCTGGGTCGAGGGCAACACCGAGGCCGCCGAGAGCGCGTTCGCGCGACTCGCCGACGGCCAGGCGATCGAGCGTCTCGGCTACGGCGTCGGCCTCGAGACGCTGATGCGCGAGTACTCGAAGCTCCGCGTCGTGATCACGCGCGAGCTGCTCTCGCTACCGGTCGTCGATGCCGATCTGCGCGACTCGATGCTGCGGCTCCACGAGGGCCTCGACATCGCCGTCAACGAGATGATGGCCCGCTACGCGGGACGCCGTGACGAGATCCGCGAGCGCTTCATGGCGATCCTCGGCCACGATCTGCGCGAGCCCGTCGCGACCGTCACGATCTCCGCGCGCATGCTCGCGTCCAATCCCGCGCTCGACAAGGAGCACCGGCTCGTCGCGTCGCGCATCGGCCGCGCATGTGATCGCATGCAGCGGATGATCAACGACGTGCTCGACTTCGCGCGCGGGCACCTCGGCGCCGGCATTCCCGCGCACCCGACGCCGAACGACATCGGCGAGATCTGTCGTGCCGCCGTCGACGAGATCAGCGGTGCGAACCCGCAGCGCACGATCACCGTCGAGGTTCGCGGCGATCTCCACGGCGACCTCGATCGCGATCGCGTCCATCAGGCGCTGACGAATCTCATCTCGAACGCGATCCATCACACGCAGGGACCGATCGAGGTCGTCGCGCGCGAGAGCCACGACGGCCAGGCGCTCGTCACCGAGGTCACGAGCCACGGCGCCGTGATCCCCGAGGACCTGCGCCGCCGCATCTTCGATCCGTTCACGCAGGGCGAGACGCCCGGTGCGAACAAGGGCGTCGGCCTGGGCATGTTCATCGTCCAGCAGATCGCGGTCGCTCACGGCGGGATGTGCGACGTGACGTCGGACCCCGCGGGCACGACGTTCTCGATTCGCTGGCCGCGCCCGAAGCGCAGCGAACGCGCGGTCGGTTAGCCGAACCGCGCCGCGTGCCACGCGGGCAGCTCGGTCATCGAGCGCAGGACCGTGTCGGCCGCGGCGAGCT
>JAEWJO010000608.1 GCA_023386455.1 Pseudomonadota bacterium
GGACGACATCGCGCTGTCGATCAACACGACCGGCGACGACACCCACTCGATCGGCGGGCGCAGTCACGTCGATCCCGACGCGACCGCGGCGGTGATCGGCGAGCTGTGCTTCGAGCTCGACTCGCTCGGCGTCGACTTCGCGGTCACCGTGAACGACTTCGCGACGCGCGCGGTCCTGCGCTCGTTTCCGCCCTGAGCGGCCTAGCGACAGACGCCGAGGCTCGCGACGCCGCTGTCGCAGCTCGTCGCCGCGCAGTCGCGATCGACCGCGCACGTCTTGCCGGCCGCGCATGCGGGGCACGAGCCGCCGCAGTCGACGTCGCTCTCGTAGCCGTCGCGCACGCCGTCGGTGCACGTGGCCGCCGCGCACCGCCCGCCGGTGCACGCCTGGCTCTGACAGTCGCCCGCCACGCTGCACGCCTTGCCCGACCAGCAGGTCTGGCACGAGCCGCCGCAATCGACATCGGTCTCGTCGCCGTTCGTCACGCGATCGCGGCAGGTCGGCGGACCGCTGGCCGGTGGCGCCGGCGACAGGTGCACGCCGAACGCGACCGACATCGCGGGCTCGGCGGTGGTCGCGTAGCGCTCGAGGTCGGCGGATACGAGGATCGCGATCACCGAGTCGTCGAGCTCGGCCTGCGAGAACACGTCGTCGTGAACGGTGTCGATGCCGCGGCCGAACACGAGGTGGCGGTCGGGCTCGGTCTCGGCCATCTGGATGAAGCCGCCGTACGCGGCCGCTCGCGCCGATCCTTCCGGAATGCCACCGCGCACGATCGCGTCGTAGCCGCCGCTGCCGTCGGGTGTCAGATCGAGCTCGATGCCGCCGAGCGCGAGGGACAGCGGATCGGCGTTCGTGAAGATCGGCAGGTACACCGTCGACAGACCGGGGTGCGTCGTCTCGCGCGTGCGGTTGGACCGGAACGTGCCGGCGACGAGGCGGCCGCCGACGACGTCGGCCACCGCGCCCTCGGCGCCGACGAACCGCACGCCGACGGTCGCGTCGTCGGTGAGGTCGTCTGCCTGGATCTCGACGAACGACGCGAGCGCGCCCGAGGCGATCATGGCGTCCGCATCGATCGTGAGGTCGTTCGTCGTCGCGAGCACCGAGGTGACGTTGCCGAGGGCGTTCTCGGCCGCGCCATCGCCGTCGAGGTCGTCGGCGAGCGCGAGCGCCTCGCTGCCCGTGCGCGGGATCGAGAACGCGTCGACGTGGAAACGACGCACGTCGCCGCTGAAGGGACCGACGACGTCCGAGCCCTCGTCGGAGCAGCCGAGCGTGCACGCGACCAGGACCAGCGCGGAGACCCTCACCGCTCGACGGTATCAGAGAGGATCGCCGAACGGCGCCGCCGGCTTCGCGATCAGGTAGCCCTGGAGCAGGTCGCATCCGAGCTCGACGAGCGTCGCCGCCTCGGGCTCGGTCTCGACGCCTTCGCCGATCACCTGCGTGCCGTGCTCGCCACACAGCTCGACGATCGACTTCACGAGCCGCTGCTTCATCGGCTGGCGATCGATATCGCGGACGAGCGACATGTCGAGCTTCACGAAGTCGGTGTCGAACGGCGAGAACGTACCCATGCGCGCGTGGCCGCCGCCGAGGTCGTCGATCGCGATCTTGAACCCGAGCTCGCGCAGCTCGGCGACGCGGTAGCGAACGTCGGCTTGGCCGTGCAGCGACGTGCGCTCGGTGATCTCGAGGACGACGCGCGACGCCACCTTCGTCAGCGGCGCGAACGCGCTCGTCAGCTGCTTGTCGAGCAGGTCGAGCAGGTGGAGGTTGATGAACACGACGCCGCGCGCGGCCGGCGCCTCGCTGATCACCTTCGCGACCTGCGCGCGCACCGCGCGACCGACCGTCGGAATCTTCTCGAGCCGCTCGGCGGCGTCGAGGATCGCGCCCGGATGCGGCAGCGCCTTGTCCTTCGTCCGCATCAGCGCCTCGTAGCCGAAGCGCGCGCGCGTCGCCGCGTGCACGATCGGCTGGAAGAACATCGTCAGCGTCGCCATCGACCGCGACAGGCGCTCCTCGAGATCCTTCAGGTCGGGAGCATCGACGCGCTGGAACGGTCCGGTCTCGCCGGGACCCATGTCGACCGTCGCGAACGGATTCGTTCCCGCGCGCGCCTTCGCGAACGGATTGCTGTCGTCCTTCTTCTTCTCGACAGACGACAGCGCGGGATCCGTACCGCGCGCCATCTCACGCGGAGCTTCCGTTCGAGATTCCGTGCGAGCGGAATCCTGTGGCAGGTCTGGAATCACGCTAGACGGACGCCCCTCCGAAGACACGATTCTCATTGTCCACGAGAACCGAGCGGACGTCGATGTAGGCCTAGCAGAGCCGGCGCAGGTGCTCGCGGAATTCGGCCACGACACACGACGCCGGGTGGCCGTCGAGCTCGGTCGTGATGAGGTCGTCGACGATCGGCAGATCGAGGACGAGCCGGTACAGCATCAGGCACGCGCGGGACGACAGCGTCACGAAGCGTGCTTCACCTGAAAGAACCACGTTGGAGGTGGGAGGGGTCGCCCACGCGATGGTGTAGGTGGATGGGTCGTAGGTGTACTCGAGCGTGTAGCCGAGCGATCCGCGCTCGAGCTTGCGCGTGAACGCGACGCGGGATGGCCGGCCGTCCTGCCGGACCGAGAGGACGCGGGCGGTCTGGACGAGGGGAAGCCAGCGCGGAATCTCGACCGCGTCGGCGAAGACCTCGAACGCCGCTCCGGCGCTCACGGACAGCGTCGTCGAGACCTCGCTATGGAGAGGGGTCTGGGCGGTGTTGTATGCGAGCGCGGTGGCCATGTGCGTTACTCCTGCCCGACCCTGGAGCAACCGCGATACCAGCTCTTCCCGACGAGGTTCCGCGCACTTGCGCCGGATTCGACCACCGCGCCACTGACCACTCCATCTGCCACGGCGCGATCGGTGTCCGCTAACGGCAGGCCCCAGTTCCACCCCCACGTGGCTGGCACGTCGGGCACGACCACGTCCAGCGCGGCGGATCGCCCAGCTGGAACGCGACGATCGGCGTGGCGCATCGCGCGCACGGCTGGCCGGTCTTGCTGTAGACCGCGAACCGGTCCCTGGAAGCTCGAGGCGCCGCGAGCGTCAGGTTCGCGAGCATCAGCTCACGCGCGGCCCGATAGAGCGCGGCGATCTCGTCGGCGGAGAGCGCACCGGTCGGCGTGCGCGGATCGATCCCGCGCGCGTGCAGCGACTCGCTCTTCCAGATGTTCCCGATGCCCGCCGCGACGCGTTGATCGAGCAGCGTCTCGGCGATCGTGCGCGCTGGATGCGCCGCGGCACGAGCGGCGGCGACCGCCGGATCGAAGCCGTCGGCGAGAACGTCGGGACCGAGCGACGCCACCGCCAGGCCGCGCGAGGGGCCGCGACGCGGCGCGATCTCGACGGTCGGGGCGTTGATCCACATCGCGACATGGGTCGCGGTGACGAGCACGAGGCTCGCGCGCCCCGGCGACAGTCGCGCGACCGCGGCCTCGCCATCGGCGCGCGGGTAGAACCGGACGCGGCCGTTCATGCCGAGGTGCATGCGCAGCTGCGTCGCGTCGTCGAGATCGATCATCAGATGCTTGCCGTGCGGATGGAGCGCCGTGATCGTGCGGCCGGCGAGATCGCGCGCGATGCCCTGCGTCGTGACGCGCTCGAGCATCTGGCCGACGAGCGGCGCGAGCTTCGTCGCGACGCGCCGGATGCTGTCGCCCTCAGGCATCGGCGTGCGCCGCGTCCGCGTCGTCGTCCTCGTCGACGTCGGGCTCCGGCTCGGCCTCGGGGACCGGCGCGGTCTGCATCGCCCCGCGCACGACGAGACCGCGGTAGTCGACGCGGGCGCCGGCGGCGAGCAGGCCCCGGCTCCACGTCGAGGTGCCCGCTTGCTCGCCGTCGATCGTCTCGATCAGCAGCTCGCGACGGCGCGCCTTCGCGGCGACGCGCGGCAGCCCGACCGCGAGCGCGAGCTCGATCGACTCGACCGGCAGACTCGCGGCGGTCGCGATTCTCCGGCCTTTCGGCTCGAGCCACACCGCGAGCGCGCCGTCGACGAGGATCGCGGTCGCGCCGACGCGGCGGGCCGGCCGGGCATCCGGATCGCGGAGCTGCGGCCAGGGCAGGGCGCTGCCCCACGCGTTTGCCGGATCGACGGCGGCGACGACATCGATCCGCTGGGCCTGGCCG
>JAEWJO010000738.1 GCA_023386455.1 Pseudomonadota bacterium
CGCGCACGTCGGGCCTGTACCTCTATCATCTGCAGCCCGAGCCGGCGAAGCGCGGCGTGGGCAAGGCGCCGGGCGCGACCGGTCGCGGCTCCGGCGGGCTGCAATACGACATCGTGCCCGGCGATCCGGACAAGTCGATCGTCATGTACCGGATCATGGCGACCGAGCCGGAGATCCGGATGCCCGAGCTCGGCCGCAACCTCGTTCACGACGAAGGCGTCACGCTCGTGCGCGAGTGGATTACGGCGATGACCGGCGGTTGCACGACCGCCACTGGCCAGGACGCTGGCCACCCGCAGCTCTAGATCGCCGAGATCACGAACGCCGATGTGGCGCGGCCGGTGCAGAACGGCCCCGCATGGTCCTCCGCACCGCACTTTCGTTTCTTTCTGCAACGCTCGTCGCAACCGGACTTGCCGCGTGCGCGACTGACACGGCGGCGGACAGCGCCGCTACCGGCGGCCGGGATGGCAAGGCGGACGGCAGTGGTCGGACAACCACGCTGGTGTTCGCCGACGACTGGTCGGAGTCCCAGAGCGGTGACATCGTCGCGGGACAGACGATCCGCGTCGACTACGACCTCGATCGCCTGACGAACTGCCGCGGCTCGACGAACGGCAGCGAGGTGTGGGGCGTCTCCGGCTACGCGAGCTTCGACGGCGGCGAGCCGGTCGTGTTCGGCGTGTCGCGCCTCGCGTCCGGCGTCGTCAGGCCCGTCGTCGCCGAGCTCGACGTCCCCGCGACCGCGCACTCGGTCGAGATGTGGTTCGCGATCAACAACCGCTGGGGCTGCATCGCCTACGACTCGAACACGAACGCGAACTATCGCTTCGACATCGAGCCCGCCGCGACCGGCGCCGTGCTCGCGTTCGAGAGCGACTGGAGCGAGACGCAGTCGGCGGCGCTCCACCCCGGCGATCAGGTCGTCGTCCACTACGACCCCGCGCGGCTCGCTCGGTGCGCGGCGTCGACCCACGGCGGCGCCGCGTGGAACATCATCATGGGCTACCAGGCAGACGGTGGTGCCGTGAAGTCGCTCGTCGTCGGCAAGATGAACGGCAGCGAGCTCGTCCCCGCCGATTCATCGTTCACGATCCCGCAGGGCCACGACCTCGCCGTCTGGTTCTCGGCGACTAGCGTCTACGGCTGCCACGAGTACGACTCGAACCTGAGCGCGAACTATCACTTCGCGATCGAGTGATCGAGCAGATCACGGACCCGGCGTGAACGGCGCCGGCGGTGCGCCGGTCGACGGTGCGTTCGGCGCGGGCTGCGGTGTCACGGGCGCGGGCGGCGGCGTCGTCGTGCCCGGTGCAGGTGTCGTCGGTGTTGGCGCGGGCGTCTGCGGCGTCACCGGGGTTCCCGGCTGGGTCGGCACCGGTGGCGTGCGGTTGCCCTCCGTCGTGTTCGAGCCTGCGGTCGGCGCGGGCTCGCTACCGACCGGCGGCATGGTCGGTGCCGTGGGCGACGGCTGCGGAGTCACGTCGGAGCCGATCGGCGGCGCGAAGTCCGAGCCGGTCGTCTGTCCGGGCGTGATATCCGAGCCCATGTTCGGCGTCTGATCCGACTGCGCCATCGCCTCCTTGTCGCTGGCGAGGCCGTCGTGACGCCGCTGCTGCGGCCGGCGCGACGAGCGCTCGGGCTGTGGGAATTGCGCATCGCCGCGAAGCGCGTCGTCGGGCACATCGGCGAGCTGTCGCTCTGCCGTGCCTTGCGTAGCCGTCTCGTCGGCGGGACGCGGCTCCGGGCCCTTGCGGCACGCGGTGACGGCCGCGGCGAGCGAAACTGCGAAGAGAGCTGAACGTAACGCTGGCATCGAGTCCTCCGCAGCTTCAGCTTCGCAACGCGCGTGCCTCGGTGACGCGCTGATGCGCGCCGTACTACTGCTGCGGCTGCGGCTGGGTGCCCGCGCCGCCACCGGTGCCGGCGTTCTCCGTGTTCGTGCCGGAGTTGGTCGTACCGGTCCCGGTCGCGGAATCCGAGGTCTCCGGTGCGGGCTCGCGATCGCCCGTGTCCGCGTTGCCTCCGGTGCTGCCGGTGGTGCGCTCGGTTCCCATGCCCGAGTTGCTGGTGTTCGGCCGGTTCGAGCTCGGCGGCACAGGCGACGCCGACGGCTCCTGGCTGCTCGGCATGTTCGGGTTCGTCGTGTTCGTACTGGGCGTGCCGCGCGTGAGCGGCGTGCCCGGGCGCGCCGCTCTGGTTTGATCGGTGATGCCCGCATCACCAGGCGCCGTGTTCGCATTCGGCTCGACCGACTCCGAATTGATCGTTGCGCCGCCGGTCGTGCCCGATGTGTCGGACGTGTCGTTGGGCTCGACCGTCGGGCTCTCGACGGACTTGGCCGACGGTGGCGGTGGCTCGAGGTTGTCGCTGCGGTTGTCGTTCCTGCAGCCCACCGCGGCCGCGGCGAGCGTGAATGCGAAGAGACCTGAACGTGTGAAAGACATCTGCTTCCTCCTCACGTGTTCCATCGCAATGCGCGTGCCGCGCATCGCGCGCCGTCCTCATTGCAGATTCGAGTTGCCCTCGGCAAAGTGCAGCGACGTCACCTCGTCCTCGAACGCGCCCGTGTAACGAATCGCGTACAAGCCATTTCGAACGTCGACGACCCAGATGATGCCGTCCTGGATCACCGGATAGCTCCACATCTCGATCGGGCTCCCGCCGAGGCCCGGATCCTCGACGCTGACCTGCGAGAGCGGCTCCGGACGCAGCTCGGCGAGCTGGCGCGGGTTCGCCGGATCCGAGATGTCGAGCGCCTGGAGCCCACCCGCGTACCACGTGACGAACGCGAGGTTCTTCGTCACCGTCGCGTTGTGCGCGGTGAACGCGGTCATCGCACCGTCGAACGCGCAGCCCGGGTCGTTCTCCGGCAGCGCGAACTCACCGGTCGTCGCCGGCGTCGTCGGATCGGTGATGTCGACGAGCCGCGCGTGACCCCACGGGCAGCCCGCGCCGAACGGCGCCGGATAGACCTCCTCGGTGACGAACAGGAGCGGCCGGTCCGGCACCTCGACCGCCGAGTGCGGTCCCATCACGCCGAACGTCAGCGCGTTCGCCGGCGGCGTCACCATCGTGACCGCGGGCGTACCTCGATCGGCGATCGTGGACAGATCGACGACGGCGAGCCCCGCCGTCTGGTGCGAGAGGTAACCGGTGCGGCCGTCGGGCGAGACCGAGACCGAGTGCAGGATGTTGTCCTGGCCACCCGACGGCAGGCCGCCCATCTTGATCGGATCCCAGCGCAAGAGCTGGGTCGGCATCGCCGGGTTCGTGACGTCGAGGATCCACAGCGCCGACGGTCCCGGCGCGGCGACGTACACGAGCACCCGCGACGGATCCGCCGGATCGCGCCACAGGAACAGCTCGTGCGGCGACGGCTTCGCGATCACCGTCCCGGGGAACTCGACGGTCGACACGAGCCGCGGGTGGACCCGATCGGTGATGTCGTAGAACTTGAGGTTCTCGGGCTCGGCGGCACCCATCGCGCAGCCGTGGAGCGTCGGCGAGCACTGGAGGTTCAGCACGACGAGCAGGTTCAGATCATCGACCGCGCGCAACTCGCGCGATGACATGCCGGCGACGCCCTCGTCGGGCGGCCCGATCTCGCCGACGAGCTGCGGGTTGGTCGGATCGGCGATGTCGAAGATGATGACGCCCTTGCCGTCGATGCGCGAGCCGACGTAGGCGGTCGTCCCGGCGATCGCCAGCGCGGAGTTCATGCCGCGGACGACGACGTCGTGGTGGCCGACGATCTCGAGGTCGCCGGTACGCGGCGCCGGATCGCCGCAACCGACCGCGAGCACCGCGGCGAAGGCGATCGCCTTCACGTGAACGGCACCTCGACCGGCATCGTCGGTGGCTCCTGCGTGCGCCGCATCGCGATCTGGAGGTCGCCGCCGGTCGCGAACAGCGCACCGACGCCGCGAACGCGCTCGACGTCCTTCGCGAGCTTGTTCGCGATGTCCGGCGAGTCGAGCGCGTCGTCGCCGTGCTGCAGGAGCAGGATCGCGATCCGCGCGATCACCGCCTCGACGATCTGCATGTCGATCTCGATCAGCTGTAGATCGAGCAGGCTCTTCACGAGCCGCTTCGACCACTCACCGTGGGGCGCCTTGCGCGGGATGCTCGACAGCGCCGGGTCCGCCGGCGGGAGGCGCCGCGACGCGAGCTCGGCGCCGCGATCGAAGTCGCCGAGCATCAGGAACTGCGTCGGCATCGAGCCGTCGAGGATCACCTGCTCGCCGAGCTCGCCATGCTCTGCGAAGTGCAGGAGGCCGGCGCGCGCGAGCGCCCAGGGGATCGTGTCGGCCCACGGGATCGGGACCGTGCCGACGTCGTGGTCGACGATCTCGAACGAGTCGTCGCGCGTCGGGTCGCCGACCGAGCGCCCGTAGCCATGCTCCGACGCGACGACGTAGAGCGCCGCGTCGAGACCGTTCAGCGCGGCGACCACCTGGTCGTCGCCGGTCGACCACAGCCGCACGAGGCAGGGCTCGATCACGCTGACCGCCTGCATCGCGTCGAGCGCGATCCCGAGGTCGGTCAGGCCACGGACGCGCAGCGCGTCCTCGTCGTACTCGCCCCACACGAGCAGCGCGTCGCCGCGGTTGGTGCGGGTGCCCTCGGCGATCCGCCGCGCCTCGACCTCCTCGAGCAGGCCGCCGGCGATGTCGCGGATCTGCTGCTCGCGCAGCTCGATCTCCCAGCGGCCGTGGCCGTCCTTCGCGAGGTACGTGAACCGGTAGACGCTCGCGTTGCCCTCGACACGGCCACCGCGGCCGCATTCGTGCTGGAGCGCGTCGTCACCGACCGCGGTGCCGATGTCACCGAAATCCATGTGCGCCGCGACCTCGCGCATGAACGCGCGGAAGTCGTCGGGGATCTTGAACGACTGGCTCACCCCGCGATCGATGCCACCACACGATCCGGACCCGGCGCAACGGGTCCGGCCAGCGGCGTACGATCGTAAGGCGCGATGCGTTACATCGAGACCGAGTAGACAAAGCTCGGCTTCGCGTGTCGCAGGAACCGCTCGGCGATCACCTTGTGCGGCACGACCTGGTCCGAATCGACGTAGCGCGCGATCAGCTTCTCGGCGCCCGCCTTGTCGCCGCGCGCCTTCATGCCGGCGACCTCCTTCATCAGCTGGTCGGCGACCGGCACGAGCTTGTCGGCGTGGAGCGTGAACGCGCCCTTGTCGGTGCCGTTCGCCGCCATCACGTTGGGGTCCCACGTCATCGCGCCGTTGTCGATCAGGTAGCCGAGCTGGATCGCGGCGAGGTTGCCGTACGCCTTGCGGCTGCCGTCGCCGGTGTACATGCCCTGCGACGTGTGGCCGAACGCCCAGACGATCGAGTCGACGAAGCTCTGCTGCGCCTGCTCCGCCGTGATGATGTTCTTGCTGCGCAGGAACTCGAGCAGGAACAGCGCGCCGGTCTGCGCCTTCAGCTCCTCCATCATCGACGCGATCGGGCCGCCGAACGCGTCGTCACCCTTCTTGCCGTTGACCTTGTACTCGTGCGCGGGGCCGAGGTTGTGCGTCGCCTCGTGGAGGATCGTCGACAGCAGGCCGGGCTCCGTCGAGTCGGGGTAGAGCCTCGAGCTCGCCTCGTCGAACACGCTCTCCATCTGCGCCTTGCGCGCCGCGCGGCTGTCCGGGTCCGTGTTGATGTTGACCATCGCGACGGTGCGGCCGCGACCTTCATTCGCGACCGGTCCCCAGTTCGGCAGGCTCTGGCCGATCGTCGCGCCGAGCGGATCGCGGTCGTCGCCCGCGTTGATCACGATGTCGATGAAGTCGGGCAGATGGAACGTGACCTTGCGCGCCTTGTACGGGGCGCCCGCGCGCTTCGCGATCAGGTCCTCCATCTCCTGCTGCACCGGCACGAGCTTGTCCTGCCACGCCTTGCTGCCCTGATTGATGCGCGCGAACGACAGGTGATAGCCGGCCTTGTGCGCGCACGGCTCCCAGTACGTCTCGTCAGGCGCGACGCGCACGTACCACTTGCTGTTGTCGACGTTCATCTTCGCCCACGCCTCGTCGGCGGGGACCCAGTTGTCCGTGAGGAACGCGGTCGCCGCGGCCTCGAGGTACGCGACGAGCGGCTTCTCCGCCGGATCCTTGATCGCCTTCGCGGCGTCGTTCAGCTTCTGCGCGATCTTGGTGACGTGCTCCTTGTACGCGTCGTGGTACGGGACCGCCTCGAGCTTGTCGCCCGCGCCCCTCACGACGTTGAAGTGATCCATCAGCTTGTCGGCGTCCTTGCGCGCCTCGAGGTCCTTGCAGAACCCGTCCTTGGCCTGGATCTCGGCGGGGTAGATGTCGAAGATCACCTTCGGCGAGCCCGGGATCGCCGAGCACGCCGGATCCTTCTCGGTCGCCGGACCGACGCACTTCGGGCCGCGGTTGCGGCGGAACAGGCTCTTGCTCTCCGGATCGGCCGGCAGCTTCGCGGCAAGCGCGGTCGCACCATTGGCCTGCTCGTACAGATCGTCGATCAGGTCGCCGACGTCGAGCATGTCCTGGACGAACGTCTTGTCGTCGGCCGACAGGTTCGCGAAGTCCGACCGCACGAGGCTCGGCCGGCCCGCGTCGAGGTCCTTGCGCACGAGAGCCCGGCGCTTGCCGTCGTCGCCGGACTCGTCGAGCGTCGCCTTCGACTCGGCGACGATCTGGTCGTACGCGGTCTCGAGCTCCTTCGTGAACGCGCCGCCCTCGACCCACTTCGGCGACGTGTCGTAGAACCGCAGCGTCGCGACCTCGTCGGGGTCGAGCGCCTTGTTGACGTTCGCGTCCGCGATCCAGTAGACGGGAATGTTCAGGTACACCGCGATGCGGTTGAAGTCCGCGCGCGCGATCGCGTCGTGCTTCTTCGGCCCTGCGGCCGCGGATCCAGATCCGACCGGCTCGCGCATCGGAGGCTCCTTCTTCTTCTTGCACCCGCCGATGGGGAGCGTTGCGAGCGTGGCGAGGAGTACGACGGCGAGCTTGCTGCGCATGCGCGGACGTTAGGCCGCGCCGGATGGCTCTGCAAGGTGCGTCAGGCTGCGACCCGGTGCGGCGGGCCGCTAGGCGCGTGCGAAGCGGTGGTCGGCAAGGCCGAGGTCTGTCCAGCGCGCGCGCCAGTCCTCGAGCGTCATCTCTCCACGGAAGTACCTGCTGAGCTCGACGAGTGGCTCGAACGTCAACTCGCCACGCGTCGCGACGACCGGCGCGCCGACGTCGCCGCTCACCTCGAAGCCCTGATCGATCAGCACGCAGCAGATCGCCGAGCCGAGCGTCGACGTCGCCCACATCCGCAGGCTGTCGTCGGGGATCTGCGCGGCGGTCTGGGGCCCCTCGACGTCCTCGCACAGCGAACGCAGCGCACGCGGGTCGCGCGTGATGCCGCCGATCGTCAGCGTGCCGGCGTTGCGCGCGACCTGGTCGTGGGTCGTGCGCCAGCGCGCGCTCCACAGCGCGTTGACCTCCTCCCACGTGATCGGCGTGACTGGCTTGTCGAGCTTGTCGGTGACGAGCGCGCGCTCGATCGCGTCGGCATTCGCGACGAGCTCGATCGATGGCCGGTCGTCGTACGTGTGGGCGGCGCCGTCGAACCTGTCGAGCGCCGCGATCCGCTCGCGCAGCGGCGGGTGCGAGTCATACGGGTCGCCCTGGCCCTCGGCGAGCTCGCCCGCGACGACGTCGTCGAGGATCTTCGTGACGAGCTGCGTACGCATGAAGCGCGAGAAGCCCTCGCCGACCGGCGGCAACCGGCCGTCCTCGACGATCGGCAACAACTCGTTGCGCAGGTACAGCTGGTGCGCGAGCGCGCCGGCGTGCGTCTTCTTGAGGCCGGCGACGAGCGGGGCGACGCCGGCGCAGCGCGCGGCCACGCGATCCGCCGACAGCTCCTGGGCGCGGCTGATCGCCTGCGTGATCCGCATGAACGCGGTGCCGAACCAGCGGAACGGCGCGAGGATCACGACGAACAAGAGCTGCGCGGCACCGTGGACCTCGGCGGCCGAATTCGCGGCGCGCGCGAGGTTGACGATCGTGCGGCCGAGCGAGCCGCGCGTCTTGTAGATGAACGGACCGAGCCGCGTATCGCCGCCGAAGAAGTGCCCCATCTCGTGGGCGAGCACCGCGCGCAGCTCGCTGACGCCGAGCACGCGCATGAGCGGCAGGCCGAGTCCCATCACGCGGCGGCTGCCGAACCCCATGATGCCGCCGCGCTGGGCGACGAACGCGTTCATGTCGAACATCACGTAGACGTGCGCCGGCATCTTCTCGCCGGTGAGCTCGCTGATCTTGGCGATCTCCGCGAACAGCACGGGCTGCTCCGCGGCAGTGATCTCCGGCCCCGGCGGCTCGAACTTGTCGACGCGCGGGAACATCGACCACACGATCACGGCCGCCGCCGCGAAGCACGCGATCGCGAGCACGCCCATCACGAGGATGCCGTTGCCGCGCAGCGAGCCGAGTGAAGCGAACAGGAGCGCGCCGAGCGCGGCGAGCAGGACCACCGCGCCGATCGCGAGCGCGATGTAGACGACCATGAGGACGATCGCGAGAGCGGCCCTCCATGCCAGCGTGCGGGTCACCCCGTGATGATACGCCGCGCCACGTGATACCGTGAGCCGCGTGCGTGTCCTGGCTGTCCTGCTCGCGATCGCGTGTGCCACCGCACCGGCGCGCGCGGGGACGGTCGGGGTCGTCGTCAGCGGCGACGTCGACCTCCAGCCCGAGCTGTCCAAGGCGCTCGAGGCGTGGCTGCGTGGGCACGGTCACACCCTCGGCAAGCCGCTCGTGACCGAGGCGGTGAACACGCTGCTCAACTGCATGCTGATCGACGACCAGGGCTGTGCGCGCGGCGTCGTCGAGGCGCGCGCGAAGACCGACGCCGTCCTCTACGGCCAGATCGCGAGGTCGCGCACCGAGAAGACGTCGACGATCCTCACGGTCTACTGGATCCAGAAGGGCAAGGACCCGGTCGGCATGCGCCGCACGTGCGAGAGCTGCACGAAGGACCTGATGGCGAGCATGCTCGACGAGGTGCTCGGCATGGTCGTCAGCGCGAGCGCGATCGAGCGCGGCCGCCTCGCCGTCCACAGCCGGCCCGAAGGCATGACGGTGCTCCTCGACAACGAGAACATCGGCTCGACGCCGCTCGAGCGCGAGGTCCCCGCCGGTCCCCACTCGATCGTGCTGATGCGCAACGGCAAGAAGGTCGGCGAGCGCTCGCTCAAGATCCATCCCGAGGTCACCGCGGAGATCACGATCCCGGTGACGATCCTCGACGAGCCGGCCGCCCCGCCGCAACCCTCGCGCGTGCTGCCCGGCCTCGCCTTCGGGCTCGGCAGCGCCGCGCTCGTCGCCGGTGGCACCCTCTTCTTCACGAGCGAGACCGACGACGGCACCCAGCTCTACTACCGCGACACGCGCCTGCTCGGTGCCGGTGTCGCCGCGGGCGGTCTCGTCCTCACCGGCATCGGCGCGTGGCTGTGGCTGAAGAGCGGACCTCGCGACTCCGCATCCGCGGCGCCGGTCGCGTCGGTCGGCCCGCGCGGTGCGAGCATCGGAGTCGTATGCGCGTTCTAGTCGTCGCGCTCGCCGCCGTGGCGCTCGCAGGCTGCGAGAAGCGCAGCAAGCTGTACTGCGAGAAGAACCCGGAAGACCTCGCGAACTGCGAGCCGACCGACGCGATGGTCGAGCCGCCGATGATGTGCACCGACAACACGTCGTGCACCGACGCCGCGAAGCCTTTCTGCGAGCTCGGCGCGCACATCTGCGTCGAGTGCCTCGCGAGCACCGACTGCACGCGCGACCCGGGCGCGCCGAACTGCGATCCGGACTCGTTCACGTGCGAGGGCTGCCTCGCGCACACCGACTGCGCGTCGAACGCGTGCCTGCCCGACGGCACGTGCGGCGACGACGCGACCGTCATCTACGTCGACGCGCAGGGCCTCGACGGCAACGACTGCACGTCGCAGAAGCCGTGCGCGACGCTCGCCCGCGGTGCGGAGGTGCTGACGGCGACGCGCCGCTACATCAAGCTGACCGGCGCGATCGTCGGCTCGACGACGCTGACCTCGAAGCGCGCGAGCATCCTCGCCGGCCCGGGCACGACGCTGACCGGTACGGCCGACCCCGTGCTGAAGCTCCAGATGAGCGAGGTGAAGGTCTACGACCTCGAGATCCTCTGCGGCACGTCGCCGGCGGCCGGCGGTGTGAAGAGCGAGATGGCGAGCACGACGACGCTCAGCAACGTCTATATCCACGGCTGCGGCAAGATCGCCATCGAGGCCAAGGGCGGCTTCCTCATCGTCCAGCGCTCGCGGATCGCCGACAACAACGACGGCATCGTCACCGACGGCAGCGCGGGCTTCTCGATCACCAGCTCGATCATCGTCCACAACGGCAACACCGGCAGCTCGCACGGCGGCGTCCACATCGGCACGACCGTCAGCGGCGCGAACCGGTTCGAGTTCAACACCGTCGCGCACAACACCTCGAAGGGCGGCATCGGGCTCTCCGGTGGCGTCACGTGTCCGGTCTCGGTGACGCGGCTGCCCGCGCCGAACAACCTGATCGTCGCGAA
This sequence comes from Pseudomonadota bacterium, assembly GCA_023386455.1. Taxonomy (GTDB): domain Bacteria; phylum Myxococcota_A; class Polyangia; order Haliangiales; family Haliangiaceae; genus JABFXX01. The sequence goes on from JAEWJO010000738.1 coordinate 10,584, forward strand.
CTCGCCCGACAACACGTACTACTGCGAGTTCGACAGTTCGCTCGTCGCCGACGATCCGACCCCGATGGCGTTCGTCAACGCGACCGCGTCGCCGTACGACTATCACATCGGCGCGACGAGCACCGCGCGCGACAACGTCACCGCGGCGTCGACCGTCGACGAGGACTTCGACGGCCAGTTCCGCCCGCTCGGTCCCGCGAAGGATTTCGGCGCCGACGAGTTCAAGCCGTGACCCGGTAAGCCGACCACGACAGAGAGGACGAGCATCTCGCGTGCTCGTCGATTACGATGAACCGATGCGAGCGCTCGTGCTGGTTCTCCTGGCGACCGGGGTCGCAGGTGCCGAGGTTGCCTCGATGCCGGCGAAGTCCGCGACGAAGACCACGATCGAATCGCGCTTCGCCAAGGATGCGAAGGCGAAGACGCTCGCGGTCGCACTGTTCGACGACCTCGAGCATGTCGTCGAGCCCGGCGACGACGAGCACATGGACGGCGGCTATCGCGGCACGATCCACCTCGTGCCGCAGCTGCCGGCGGGCAGCTATCGCCAGCAGCTCGCGTGGGTGAGCTCGTCGCTGCGCGCGATCGATGCGTTCTTCGCCGCGTTCGACAAGACGCCGAGCTACCGGTGGCGCGCGCTGACGCTCCGGTTCGTGCGCTCGGTCGGCAAGCGAACACCGAGCGCGTACGCGTCGGGCTGGACGATCACGCACAACGTCGTCGGCTCGCTCCTCGGCAGCGAGCGCGGTGTCCGCGAGACGTACTTCCACGAGCTGTTTCACCTGAACGACTTCGATCACGGCGACTGGTCGGCCAAGACGCTCGCGAAGGACTACGCCGCGATCGTGAAGAAGTGCGGAACGAAGTCGGCGTGCCTGAAGCCGTTCGCGCCGAACGACACGAAGGTGCGCGCGACCGGGACGTACTACGCGTTCCAGCCGAACAACGGCGACTCGGTGCACGAGTATGCCGCCGAGCTCGCCGTACGGTATTTCAAGGAGCAGATGGAGGTCGCCGCGAACGGCAAGCTCGGCCGTCCTGCGTTCAAGTGCGGACCCGCGGAGAACGCGCGCGCGTGGCAAAAGCTCGTGGACGAGTTCTTCGCCGGGCGAGATCTCGTGCCGTCCTGCAGCGATCCGTCGAATCCGTAGAGAGCTGAGGCGTCACAGCACATGCGTGCGCGCCCGCGCACTGTGCGCCCGCGCGCGCTGCGGGTACGGAAACCCCGCGATTCATTGAGGTTGGATCGTGCGCTGGTGGGCACATTGCGTGCACTTCAGCGCAGGGATGCGCAAAGGGGCGAACACCGTGAGCACGCTATCGAGCGGGCCTGTGCTCGCGGGAGTGAACGATCCACGCTGCCACCGACGGTTCCACCGATGAGCCAGATCGCAACCACCGAGAAACTGAGTACAAGTGGCCCAGTGACTGCTTCCTCAGGACGCCCGACCAGCGAGCCCCCGCTGGATGGAGAGCTCGAAGACGGCGAGGGAGGCCTCGTGCTGACGTACGGCCGCGACATCCTCGTCGTCGACGATAACGACACCAACCTCGTGGCGATCGAGGCGGCGCTGTTGCCGCTCGGCCGCAAGCTCGTACTCGCGCGCTCCGGCGTCGAGGCGCTCGCGCGCCTGCTCGAGCAGGACTTCGCGCTGATCATCCTCGACGTCGCGATGCCGGGCATGGACGGCTTCGAGACCGCGCGACTCGTGCGCTCGCGCGCCCGCAACCGCGCGACACCGATCATCTTCATCACCGGGCTGTCGTGGCAGGACGATGCGATCCTGAAGGGCTACGAGCTCGGTGCATTCGACTTCCTCATGAAGCCGATCCGCGCCGAGGTGCTGCGCGCGAAGGCGACCGTGTTCATCGAGCTGCAGCAGCGCACGCAGGAGCTCCGCGACAAGGCCGAGCAGCTCCGCGAGGAGCAGGCGCGCGCGCACGAGCGCGAGCTGACGATGCAGCGCAAGCGCTTCGAGGCCGACTCGCTCGAGCGCCAGGTCGCGCAGATGGAGGAGATCGATCGGCGCAAGGACGAGTTCCTCGCGATCCTCGCCCACGAGCTGCGCAACCCGCTGCAGCCGCTGCAGACCGCCGTCGAGCTGATGGCGAACAACGCCGAGGCACCGGTGCCCGAGCGTGTCCGCAACATCATCGCGCGCCAGGTCACCCACATCGGCCGCCTCGTCGACGATCTGCTCGACGTCGCGCGGTTCCAGACCGGCAAGCTCGACCTGCGCCGCGAGCCGGTGTCGTTCGAGACCGTCGTGAAGGAAGCGGTCGCCGACTCGCGCGTCGCGGTCGAGGCGCGCAAGCACTCGCTGACCGTGTCGGGCGTCGATGACCCGCCGGTGATCTACGGCGATCCGATGCGGCTCGTGCAGGTGCTGTCGAACCTGCTGTCGAACGCGAGCAAGTACACCGACCCGGGCGGCCAGATCCAGGTCCGCTGGGGCGTCGCCGGCGACCACGCATTCGTGCGCGTGAGCGACAACGGTCGCGGCATCCCCGCGTCGCTGCTGCCGCGCATCTTCGACATGTTCGTCCAGGAGCGAACGACGCCGGACGGCAAGGGTGGCCTCGGTCTCGGCCTCGGCCTCGTGAAGAGACTGGTCGAGCTCCACGGCGGTACGGTCCATGCGGAGAGCGATGGGCCCGGCAAGGGCGCGTCGTTCGAGGTGCGGCTGCCGCTCGCCGATCAGGCGACGCTCGCGAAGTACCGTCCGCCGCCGGTGGCCACCGGGACGAGCGAGAGAAAGCTGCGCGCGGTCGTCTGCGACGACGCTGCCGATCTCCGCGAGCTCGTCGCCGATCTGCTGCGCATCAAGGGCCACGACGTCACCGTCGTCGAGGACGGCCCGTCGGCGGTCCGCGTGATCAGCGCGGAGAAGCCCGACGTCGCGCTGATCGACATCGGCCTGCCCGACATGGATGGCTACGAGGTCGCGCGTACGCTGCGCAAGCTGATGAGCGAGCACGTCCGACTGATCGCGATGACGGGCTACGGCCAGGCGACCGACCGGGCGGCGGCGCTGCAGGCCGGATTCGACGCACACATCGTCAAACCGGCGAGCGCCGACAAGATCATGCGCGCGCTCTACGGAAAGACCGAGGAACAATGAGCACCACGGCCGACAGCAGCAAGAACGGCAACGGTCATCGCGCGAAGGGCACCAACGGTACTGTCATCCGTGGCGCGGGCCGCGATCAGCTCCAGCACCGCGAGCTGCTCGCAGCGCTGCGCTCGTTCCGGCGCGGCAACTTCGACGTGAAGCTCCGCGACGACATGACCGGTCTCGACGGTCAGATCGCCGAGACGTTCAACGATCTCGTCTCGATGGTGAAGACCATCAAGGAAGAGGCGCACGACGTCTGCGATGCGGTCGGCAAGGAAGGCCAGGCCGGCAAGCGCATGCGCCGGCTCGGCACCGTCGGCGGCTGGGCCGACTACATCCAGTCGGTCAACGAGGTCATCGAGGACCTCTCCGGCCACGCGAACGAGATCGCACGCGTCGTCTCCGCCGTCGCCAAGGGCGACCTCGAGCAGACGATGGACGTCGAGGACGGCGGCGGTGGTCCGCGGCGCGGCGAGTTCTTGCGCCACGCTCGCATCGTCAACGGCATGGTCGCCCGACTCTCGCAGTTCGGCTCCGAGGTGACCCGCGTCGCGCTCGAGGTCGGTGGCGAAGGCAAGCTCGGTGCGCAGGCCCGCGTCCAGGGCGTCAGCGGCGTCTGGAAGGACCTCACCGACTCGGTGAACCTGATGGCGTCGAACCTGACGTCGCAGGTGCGAGAGATCGCGCGCGTGACGACGGCCGTCGCCCAGGGCGACCTCAGCAAGACGGTCACGATCGACGTCAAGGGCGAGATCCTCGAGCTCAAGAACACGATGAACACGATGGTCGAGCAGCTCCGCGGCTTCGCCAACGAGGTGACTCGCGTCGCTCGCGAGGTCGGTACGGAAGGCCGCCTCGGTGGTCAGGCGACGGTCCGCGGCGTGTCCGGTGTGTGGCGCGAGCTGACCGAGTCGGTCAACTCGATGGCGAACAACCTGACGTTCCAGGTGCGCAACATCGCCGAGGTGACGAGTGCCGTCGCGTCCGGCGATCTCGGCAAGAAGATCACCGTCGAGGCGAAGGGCGAGATCCTCGGCCTCAAGAACACGATCAACACGATGGTCGATCAGCTCTCGGCGTTCGCCGCCGAGGTGACCCGCGTCGCTCGCGAGGTCGGCACCGAGGGTGTCCTCGGTGGTCAGGCCGAGGTCGCCGACGTCAGCGGCGTGTGGCGAGCGCTGACCCAGAACGTCAACTCGATGGCGTCGAACCTGACGTCGCAGGTTCGCAACATCGCGGAGGTCACGACGGCGATCGCCGCGGGCGACCTGAGCAAGAAGATCGGCGTCGACGCGCGCGGCGAGATCCTCGCGCTGAAGAACACGATCAACACGACGGTCGACAAGCTGAACCGATTCTCCGCCGAGGTGACTCGCGTCGCGCGTCTCGTCGGTACGGAGGGCACGCTCGGTGTCACCGCCGACGTGAAGGACGTGTCGGGCATCTGGAAGGAGCTGACCGACAACGTCAACCAGATGGCGAAGAACCTGACCAACCAGGTTCGCGACATCGCGGAGGTGACGACGGCCGTCGCGAACGGCGACCTCGGCCGCAAGATCACGGTCGAGGCGCGCGGCGAGCTCGTCACGCTGAAGAACACGATCAACACGATGGTCGATCAGCTGAACGCGTTCGCGTCCGAGGTGACGCGCGTCGCTCGCGAGGTCGGCACCGAGGGCGTCCTCGGCGGTCAGGCCCAGGTCCGCGACGTGTCGGGCATCTGGAAGGAGCTGACCGACAACGTCAACTCGATGGCCGCGAACCTGACGAACCAGGTCCGCAACATCGCCGACGTCGCCCGCGCGGTCGCGACCGGCGACCTGTCGAGGAAGATCACCGTCGACGCGCGCGGCGAGGTGCTCGACCTCAAGGCGACGCTCAACACGATGGTCGATCAGCTGAACGCGTTCGCCTCCGAGGTGACGCGCGTCGCTCGCGAGGTCGGCACCGAAGGCCGCCTCGGCGGTCAGGCGTCGGTCGAGGGCGTCCGCGGTACGTGGAAGGAGCTGACCGACAACGTCAACCAGATGGCGTCGAACCTGACCAACCAGGTCCGCGACATCGCCGAGGTGACCACCGCCGTCGCGCGTGGCGACCTCACTCGCAAGATCACCGTCGACGCGAAGGGCGAGATCCTCGAGCTCAAGAACACCGTCAACATCATGGTCGATCAGCTCTCGAGCTTCGCCGACCAGGTGACGCGCCTCGCGCGAGACGTCGGCATCGAGGGTCGCCTCGGCGGTCAGGCCGACGTGCGCGGCGTGCTCGGCACGTGGCGCAACCTGACCGACGCCGTGAACTCGATGGCCGCGAACCTCACCGACCAGGTGCGCAACATCGCGAAGGTCGCGACCGCGATCGCCGCCGGCGATCTGCAGCAGAAGATCGTCGTCGAGGCGCGCGGCGAGATCCTCGAGCTGAAGAACACGATCAACACGATGGTCGATCAGCTGTCCGCGTTCGCCGACCAGGTGACGCGCGTCGCGCGCGAGGTCGGCACCGAAGGCAAGCTCGGTGGCCAGGCCTCGGTCGAAGGCGTCCGCGGTATGTGGAAGGAGCTGACCGACAACGTCAACCAGATGGCATCGAACCTGACGAACCAGGTCCGCGACATCTCGGCCGTCGCGACCGCGATCGCGCGCGGCGACATGACGCGAAAGATCAGCGTCGAGGTCCGCGGCGAGCTGCTCGACCTCAAGAACGTCATCAACACGATGGTCGACACGCTGAGCTCGTTCGCCGACGAGGTGACCCGCGTCGCCCGCGACGTCGGCGTCGAGGGCAAGCTCGGTGGTCAGGCGGCCGTGCGCGGCGTCGCCGGCACCTGGAAGGAGCTGACCGACAACGTCAACCAGATGGCGTCGAACCTGACGAACCAGGTCCGCGACATCGCCGACGTGACGACCGCCGTCGCGAACGGCGACCTCACGCGGAAGATCACCGTCGAGGTCCGCGGCGAGCTGCTCCAGCTGAAGAACACGATCAACACGATGGTCGATCAGCTCGGCTCGTTCGCATCGGAGGTCACCCGCGTCGCGCGCGAGGTCGGTCTCGAGGGTGTCCTCGGCGGCCAGGCCGAGGTGCGCGGCGTCAGCGGCACGTGGCGCGAGCTGACCGACAACGTGAACGTCATGGCGCGTAACCTCACCGAGCAGGTGCGCGGCATCGCGACGGTCGTCACGGCGGTCGCCAATGGCGACCTCGACCGCAAGCTGAACCTCGCCGCCCGCGGCGAGATCGCGACACTGGTCGACACGATCAACAACATGATCGACACGCTGTCGACGTTCGCCGAGCAGGTGACCGGTGTCGCGCGCGACGTCGGTGTCGACGGACGCCTCGGTGGCCAGGCCGACGTGCCCGGCGCCGCCGGTGTGTGGCGCGACCTGACGAACAACGTCAACGAGCTCGCCGGCAACCTGACGAACCAGGTCCGCGCGATCCGCGACGTCGCGACCGCGGTGACGCAGGGCGACCTGACCCGGTCGATCACCGTCGAGGCGCGCGGCGAGATCGCGCAGCTCAAGGACACCGTCAACCAGATGATCCGCACGCTCGCGGAGACCACGAAGGTCAACCAGGAGCAGGACTGGCTGAAGACGAACGTCGCGCGGTTCACCCGCATGCTGCAGGGCCAGCGCGA
>JAEWJO010000618.1 GCA_023386455.1 Pseudomonadota bacterium
GGCGTGTACCGCGGCGTCACGAAGCTGCTCGGCCGCGCACCGATCCGCGCGCTTTGCATCGGCACCGCCGACGAGTCGGCCGGCTATGTCGACCAGCTGACCGGATGGGCGAGGCACGGCCGGTGGACGAGCCTGCGCGGCATCGACTACCGCGCCGCGCTGGCGACGATCACGACGCCGGCGTTCGCGTTCACCGGCGCGACCGACTGGATGTGCCGACCGGGTGATGCAAACCAGATCGCGACACGGATTCCGAGCTGCGAGCCGCTGCGCGTCGTCGGCCGCGATCACGGCGATCCGGTCAACCCCGATCACTTCGAGCTGTTCACGCGGCCGGAGCTGACCGCGCTGCGCCGCGAGGTTAGCGAGCGATTGTCGTCGACGGGAGCGGCGGCGCGACCTGCCTGAACGATCAGCTCGATTGTACCTTCCGATCCCGGTGGCCGTGCGTTAGAACCGTCGCGGTGCGGGCCGCAAAGTCCCTCAAGAGAAAGCCGATGGGGAAGGCTGACAAGGCGAAGCTGAAGCCGAAGGCTGCGCCCGCGGAGGACGCCGGCACGCGCGGTGATCGCAGCAAGCGCTTGCTCGATCTCGTGATGATCCTGCTGCGCGCGCGCACGCCGGTCACCTATCGCGACATCCGCGAGCAGTTTCCCGCGTACCAGACGCTCAACGTCGAGGCGGGCCTGCGCGCGTTCGAGCGCGACAAGGCCGACCTGCTCGATCTCGGCGTGCCGATCCGCTACGTGACGCCCGACGAGGACGACTCGCTCGAGGACGGCGGTTACGTGATCGATCTCAAGCGCTTCAAGATGCCCGAGGTGCACCTGACGCGCGACGAGATCTCCGCGCTCGTGCTCGCGGGCTCGGTCGCCCACGCGATGCCCGGCGGCACGTATCCGAAGATCGTCGACCTCGCGCTGAAGAAGCTCGCGTTCGATCTGCCCGAGCTGCCCGACACGCCGACCGAGTTCCCGCGTCCGGCGAGCAACGCGCCGACGGTGCTCGTGCACTTCCCCGAGAAATCGCGGCCGCACGCCGGCTCGCTGGGGCAGCTCGCCGCGCGCGCCGATCTCGGTGAGCTCTACGGGACGCTCGAGGCGGCGACGCGCCTGCGCAAGCGCATCACGATGACGTACCAGGCTGCGACGAACGGCCTCGTGTCGCGTCGCGATCTCGATCCGTACGCGATGGTGTATCGCGAGGGCGCGTGGCTCGTCGTCGGCTGGTGCCACCTGCGCAAGGAGATCCGGTCGTTCCGGGTCGACAGGATCCACGAGGCGACGATGGCGCCCAAGCCGAAGTCTCCCGACTTCGAGCGGCCCGCCGAGTTCGACGTGAAGACGTACGCGACACGCTCGCCATGGACGTTCGCGAGCGAGCCTCCCGAGGAGGTGCAGCTCGCGCTGTCCGCCGAGGCCGCCGAGGTCGCGAACGAGGACTTCGGACCGACCGCGGTGAAGCGCCAGGACGGCGAGCGCACGCTGATCACGTTCGACTGCACGAATCCCGAGTTCGCGGTGTCGCGCATCCTCGCGTCGAAGGGCGCGATCCACGTCACGCGCGGCGACAAGCTGCGCGCACGCATCGCCGCCGAGCTCGACGCGATCGGCGAGCGCTACGCCACCGCGGGAGACCTCCTCGATGCGTGATGTCTCGCAGCGCCTGCGGCGCCTCCTGTTCATCGTGCCGTACGTCGCGAAGCATCCCGAGGGCGTCACGATCGATCAGCTCGCGAAGCTGATCGGCGCCGAGCACGACGAGATGCTCGCCGATCTCGATCTGCTCTCGCAGGTCGGTCCTCCCGACGGCGATCCCGGCGAATACCTGCTCGTCTCCGTCGAGGAAGGTCGCGTGTTCGTCGATCTCGCGCACCGCCTGACGCGGCCGCTGCGCCTGACGCCGGCCGAGGGCTGCTCGCTCCTGCTCGGCATCCGCGCGCTGCGCGAGAGCGGCATCGCACCGTTCGACGCGGCGATGCAGTCGGCCGAGAAGAAGCTCCTCTCGGCGCTCGGCCGCGATGCAAACGAGGCGCAGAGCCTCGCGACGTCGACGGTCGTCGCCTCGATCTCGTCGCCCGCCGAGGCCGCGGTCGGCGAGCACCTCCGCACGCTCGTCACGGCGGCGCGCAAGCGCGAGCGCGTCGAGATCGACTACGTGTCGGCATCGCGCCACCAGAGCGAGCACCGCCCGGTCGATCCGTACGGCATCGTCCACCACGCGGGCGAGTGGTACTTCGTCGGCCACTGCCACAACCGCGGCGACGTCCGCACGTTCCGCATCGATCGCATCGCCGCGCTGAAGACCACCGGCGTCCGGTTCGATCGGCCGGCCGACTTCGATCTCGAGGCGTACCGCCGCGAGCGCCTCTACGTGCCGAGCGCGGATGCGGTCACCGTTCGCATCCAGCTCGATCCGCTCGCGGTGACGCGCATCGGCGCGAACTGGCCCGTCGGTGAAGTGACGATGCAGGACGACGGGTCGGCCGAGCTGCTCGTCGACTGCGAGGGCCTCGAGTGGGTCACCGGCTGGGTGCTCGGACTCGGCCGCCACGCGTGGATCGTCGAGCCGACCGAGGCGCGCCAGGCGCTGCACGACCGCATCGCCCGCCTGCGCGCCGAGCTGGTCGCCTGATCAAAGCGCGGTAGGGTCCGCGCATGAAGCAAGGCGTCGCCAGCCGAACCGCCGTGCTCGTCGCGCAAGGTCGTGCGCTCGCGAATGGCACGATCGCGCCGGGCAAGTTCTCCGATCCGATCGCCGAGTCGCTGCTCACCGACGACGAGCGCGCCGCCGTCGAGCGCGTCCGCGCCGCACCGCCGCGCGGCCAGCGCCGCCCGCTGACCGCCGGTCAGCGC
>JAEWJO010000025.1 GCA_023386455.1 Pseudomonadota bacterium
GTCCGACGCCGGCGTCCCTCGCCGGAATCCCCGCGTCGGCGACCATCGCGACGAACCCCGCGTCGGCGGCGAGCGTCGGCTGCGCATCCTCGGCGAGCGACGGCGGCGCGTCCTCGGCGGCGAGCGCCGCATCGTCGTGCGCTGCCTCGCCGGACGAGCCGAACAGCTTCATCGCACCGAGCGTCGCGCCAGTGGCGAGCACGGCACCGGCGCCGATGATCGCGAGCACGCGCCGGCGCTGCGTCGACTTGCTGCCCTCGGTGACCCTGTGGATCAGCGCGGTCACCGCCGGATCGTCGGGGGCGAGCGCGCTCGCACGATCGGCGAGTGCCATCGCGCGCGGCAGCCTGTCGTCGGCGATCGCGCGATCGGCCGTCGTCAGGATCGCGGCGAGCACCGCCGGCAGCTTCGTCTTCACGAAGGCCTCGGGCTCCGCGAAGTACGCCGCGAGCTCGTCCTTGGGATCGCCGAGCCCGCCGGTGGCGGCGATCGCGCGCAGCTCGTCGGCGACGTCGCTCGCGCGCTCGGGTCGACCGCTCGGATCGGACGCCATCAGCCGATCGATCACGCGCGACAGATCCGGCCCGACGGCCGAGCGCCGGCGCACCGCCGACACGAGCTGGCCCTGCGCGATCTGCGCCATCACCTTCGCCGGCGAGCCTGAATACGGCAACACGCCGGTCGCGAGCTGGTACAGCGTCGCGCCGAGCGAGTAGAGGTCGCTCCTCGACGTCGCGGTGTCACCGCTCGCCTGCTCCGGGCTCATGTAGGCCGGCGTGCCGAGCAGCGCGCCGGTCTTCGTCACGAGCGAGTCCTCGGTCTCGAGGCGGGCGACGCCAAAGTCGGCGAGCAGCACGCGGCCACCCGCCGCGATCATCACGTTCGCGGGCTTCACGTCGCGATGGACGATGCCGGCCTGGTGCGCGATCGCGAGCGCATCGGCGAGCAGCGCGCCGAGGCACGCGACCACCTCGGACAGCATCGGCCCGCGCTGCTCGAGCTCGCCGAGCCGCGCGCGGCCGCGGCTCAGCTCCATCACGATGTACGGCGGATCGATCGCACCACTGACCGAGTCGGTGACCGTCGAGCCGCCGACGTCGTAGACGCGCAGGATGTTCGCGTGCTCGAGGCCCGCCGCGGCGCGCGCCTCGCGGTGAAACCGCCGGACGACCTCGTCGCGTCGCGCGAGGTGCGGGAACAGGACCTTGATCGCGACCTCGCGCCGGAGCTCCTTGTCCCGCGCGCGGTACACGGTCGCCATGCCGCCCTCGCCGATCTCCTCGACGAGCTCGTAGCGCCCGAGCACGTCGCCGATGTGGACGGCGCGACGCTTCGCCGTCGAGGACGGCGCACTCGCGGATTCGCCGGCCTCCGAATCGGACGACTGCGTGTCGGCGAGAGGATCCGTATCGTGGCTGCGATCCGGACCGTCGGGCACCACGCGACTCAGTTACCCGAGTACACCACGTGGCCGGTCTTGCCCCCGGCCTTCGCTGCCTTCATGGCCTTGCCGAGGCGGCGGCCGAGCTCGTCGGCACCGGTGTTGACCGTGAGGCCGTCCGTGGTCGCGATCGCGAGTACGAGCGCGAGCGCCTTGGCATCGCCGGGAAGCGTCGAGCGGTGGCCGTCGAATGCGGTCTCCGCCTGCTTCACGAACTGCTCCGAGTGATCGGGCGACAGCACCGCGATGAAGTCCGAGCCGCCGATGTGACCGACGAACGCGCCACCACCGGAGGAGGCACGCGCCGCCTCGAGCAGCCACGCGCCGAGGCTCTTCACCGTGTCCTCCGAGCGCGCGATGCCGATCCCGTCGGCGTACGAGTCCCAGTTCAGGATATCGATGTGGACGACGCTCGTCGGCTTGCCGCTCTTCAGCGCGCCCTCGATCTCCTCGTCGATCGCCCGCGAACCGGGCAGGTTCGTCGTCGGGTTGCGATCGCGCTCGCGTCGAGCGGCCCGGATGAGCGCCTTGCAGCGCGCCCCGAACTCGCGGAGGTCGAAGGGTTTGGACATGTACGCGTCGGCGCCGGCTTCGAGGCCCGAGACCTCGTTGTCGACTCCGGCCAGCGCGGTGAGCATGAGGATCGGGGTACGCGACCACATCACGTCGGCCTTGAGCCGTCGCGCGACCTCGAGCCCGTCCACCCTCGGCATCATGACATCGAGCACGAGGAGGTCCGGATCGTGGGCTTTGACGAGCTTCAGGGCCTCGTCGCCATCTCTGGCGCGCAGGCACAAGAATCCCGCATCGCCGAGCGCCATGTTGACCATGTGCGCGATGGCGTCGTCGTCTTCCGCGATCACGATCTTTTTGAGGAGCATCGGATCGCCCTGTTGATACCACATGGTAAGGCTCTTCTGTGCTCGATCCGGCCGTCGAGACGACGACGCTCGATAACGGGCTCGCCGTCACAACCGTGGCGCTCCCTCACCTCCACACGGCGGTGTGTGCGCTGTTTGTCAAGGTCGGCGCCCGGTTCGAAGCTCCCGACGACAACGGCCTGTCGCACTTCGTCGAGCACATGCTGTTTCGCGGGACCGAGCGGTACCCGACCTCGCTGGCCCTGAACACGGCGGTCGAGAAGCTCGGGTCGACCCTCCATGCCGAGACCGGCCGCGACTACTCGCTGTTCCAGCTCGGCCTCGAGCCCGCCCACGTCCCGGCCGCCATCGAGCTCCTCGGCGAGCTGCTCGGCCGTCCTCGGTTCACCGAGATCGAGCTCGAGCGCGAGCTCATCCTCGAGGAGATCAACGAGGACTATAACGAGCAGGACATCGAGATCAACGTCGACGATATCGCGCGTGGTCTCGTGTTCGCCGACCACCCGCTCGGCCAGCGCATCATCGGCCCTCGCACCAACGTCCAGCGCTTCACCCAGGCCGACGTCCAGCGCCACTTCACCTCGTTCTATGGTGCGACCAACGCGAACCTCTGCGTCGCCGGCCCCGTCGAGCACGGCCGCGTCGTCGAGCACGCCGCGCGCGCCCTCGCCGCGATGCCCGCCGGGACCCGCGCGATCGTCCCGGCCGCGCCGCCGCCGATTCCCGGGCCTCGCTTCCAGCACGTCCGCGATGCCGGCTCGCAGACCTCGCTCTCGGTCGTGTTTCGCGCGGTCCCCGAGCTCGACCCCGCCTACGTCCCGCTCGTCGCGCTCCTCCGCGTCCTCGACGACGGCATGTCGACGCGCCTGCACTACACGCTCGCCGACCAGAAGGGCCTCGCGTACTCGATCCACGCCGCGATCGAGCCGCTCGCCGACGCCGCGCTGTTCGAGATCTCCGGCGCGACCGCGAACGCCAAGGTCCCCTCCCTCGTGAAGGAGCTGCTCGCGCTCCTCGACGGCCTGCGCAGCGGCAAGGTCACCGACGACGAGCTCGCCAAGGCGCGCGTCCGCTACCGCTACGAGACCCTCGCCTCGATCGACGACGCCGCCGCGATGGTCGGCTGGTTCGGCGGCACCGCGCTCTACTACCAGCCACCGAGCCTGTCCGAGCGCCTCGCGCAGATGGACAAGGTCTCCGTCGACGATGTCGTCGCGGTCGCCGAGAACGTCCTCGCGCCGACGCACCTCGCGCTCGCCGCCGTCGGCTCGCTCTCGCGCGCCCGCCTCGGTGAGCTGCGCCAGGCCGTGACCGACTGGCGATGATTTCTCGACGGTAGGGCTGATTGTACTTGCTACACTCTGGGCCCATGGGGTTCCGGGACTACAAGAACATCGTCGTCCTCACCGGCGCCGGCATCTCCCAGGCCGCGGGTCTCCCGACCTACCGCGGCCCCGGCGGCCTGTGGAACGACCCCGCCAAGATCTCGCTCTCGGACGCCTCGGCAATGGAGACGCGGCGCGACGAGGCATGCGCGATGTTCTGGTCGCTCTACACGAGCGCGCGCGAGGTGCGCCCGACTGCCGCCCATCGCGCGCTCGCCGCATTCGAGGACGCGCTCCCACCGGCGACGAACTTCCTGCTCGTCACCCAGAACGTCGACGGTCTGCACCAGGCAGCCGGCAGCAAGCGCGTCTGCGAGTTCCACGGCTCGCTCGCGCGCTGGCGCTGCGAGGTGTGCAACGCCGAGGTCGAGCTCCCGACCGCGCCGACGCACTGCGGTCAGCCGATGCGGCCGTGTGTCGTGCTGTTCGGCGAGGAGATTCCCGTCGCCGCCGAGCACACCGCCAAGCGCGCCCTGCGCGACTGCGACCTGTTCGTCGCGATCGGCACGAGCGGCACCGTGATCCCGGCCGCGAGCTTCGTGCGGTGGGCCGCGTACAACGGCGCGCGCCGTGCGCTGCTCAACCTCGAGATCGACGACGACGCGCGGGAGCTGTTCAGCGAGTGCCATGCCGGCACCGCCGACGACCTCGTCCCGCAGTTCTTCGGCGCCTGACGCCGCGGTTCCGCTAAACGAGGACTGACTACGGCGCGAGTGGGGCGTGAACCGTCGCGAGGGCGACCTCGCCACAGCCTTCGCCGTTCGGCTCGCTCGTCGAGTACGTGACCGGGAACTGCTGGTCGAACACGACTGCCTGTTCGTGCATCACGCGGAGCCCGAGGTGATCCGGTCCGAGGTCCCAGACATCGAGGCGATGAATCGCGAAGCGCAGCTGTTGCGTCGACGAGACGTCGGAGTCGAACTCGAGGGCTAGCTTGAAGTTCCCGGCGGTCGCGCGGCACTGATCGACACACGTCACTCTGGCGTCGGCGTCGACGGAATACACGGCCTGTAGCTGCTCGCCGTCCGCGTCCGCATGCAGCTGGTATGTCCCCGGTCCGGGCGTGTTCTCGACGTCGATCACGAGGCCCGATGACGGATACAGCCCGTTACACAGGTGGTCGCCGCACCCCGCCGTGGTGACCGCACCAGCGATTGCAAACCCGATGATCGAGTACTTCATCACGCACCTCCGAGACCTAGGTTGGGAGCTCGACGAACCGAGACTTCATCGCGAAGAGCCTACGTCCGCCGAACCCAGCGCACCAGTCTCAGAAATTCGAGGCTACTTCGAGACCTCGATGTCGAGCTCGTGCGTGTACTTGCTGTACTCGACGTCGACCTTCTTCGCGTAGATCAGGTGGTCGTGCGCGGCCGGCTTCGGCGCACCGAACTTCGCGAGCAGCGCCGCCTCGTACTCCGCACGCGCGGGCTCGTAGTGCTCGAACGGGATGCTGAGGTTCCACTGGCCGACCTTGCCGCCGCGCACGAACATCAGGATGCGAGTCGTCGACGTGTCGCCATCGTAGTCGGTCGGCGGCATGATCATCGTGATCGTCGCGGCCTTGTCATCGCGCTTGACGATGTAGTCCTTGCCGTACGTCGCGACGATCTCGTCGGGGGTCGCGCCGATCAGCGGGCGCTCGGGCTTCTCGAAGCCCCACACCGGGCCCGGCGCGCCGAACAGGTTCGCGAGCGGCAGGTAGCGCACGTACACGAGGTCGAGATCGTTCGGCCGGTCCCGGCGCGCGGTCGCCCGGACGCCGCGCTTGGCGTCGTACCAGACGTGCTGGTCGCCGAGCGTCTCCTTCACGACCTTGTGCGCGCCGTAGAGCTCGTCGAGCTTCTTCACGATCTCCTCGCCCTGGACCGGGAAGCCGTACTCGGGGCTGATCGACGCGGTGTGGAACCACACGCCGTAGCTGCGAACGCTCGAGTCCTCGTTCGTGTAGAGGATGACGTGCGTGTTGCGGCCATCGTTGTACGGCGCGGTCGGCAGCTCGAACTCGGGGAGGTTCGCGTCGCGCGACGTGTCGACACCCATCGCCTCGACCTCCTTCTTCATGTCCGCCATCATCTCGTCGGTCTTCGCCTTCACGGCGGCGCTCGCCGGCGTCTCGACCTTGATGTACTGCGCGAACTTCTTCGCGAGCTCGGCGGGTTGCTGGCCGAGCACGTCCTGCGGCTTCCACGCGATCACCTTGGCCTCGGGATCGAGGAACGCGGCGAGCGGGACGTACTTCGAGACCTCGAGCTGGCGGCGCCCGTCGTACTCCGGCGGGCCGAGGATCGCGCGCGTGCTGCTGGCCTCGTCGAACCACGCCTGGGCGGGCTTGCTGCCGGCGGACGTCCTCGGCGCGCCCCACGCCGCGGTGAGCCCGCTCTCGATCTCCGGCGGCAGCGAGTACACGATCGCGTCGAGCTTGTCGGCGACGAACTCGAGGCGCGCCTGCGCGTAGACCTCGCCGAACTTGCCGAGGATCGCGTTGACGCTGAACGTGCCGGTCTTCTTCTTGTCGGACTCGCTGTCCCAGAAGTTCGGGCAGGCCTTCTGCGCGTCGGCGACGGCCATGCCGAACGTCAGCTTGTCGAGCGGCGCGATGATCTGCGGCGCCTTGCCGGCGATCATGTCGGCCGGCTTCGACGCCTTCGTCTCGCAGCCACCCTTGGTGCTGCCCCTGTCGGCGTGATCGCCGGCCTTCTTGTCGCCGCCCTTGCAGGCAGCGACGACCATCAACAGCGCAACGAGCTTGTTCATCGTCGCGCACTCTATCAACGCGCCCCGTCAGAGTTGCGAGAGATCGACCGCGATGTTGGCGACCGGAAGATCGCAGCCCTCTTCGTTGGCGGGGTAGGCGTTGTGATAGGTCGGCGTGTACAGCTGGTCGTGGACGGCCATCTGATCGTGCGCCACCCGTAGCTCGAACGAAGCCGGTCCGCGCGTCGGGACGGTCGATCGCAGGAGCTGCAGGCGAACGGTGCGCGTTGCATTCATCTGCTCGAGGCCGGTGACGGGCAGCGGGCCGATCTTGACCGGGTCCTCGCGATCCGCGCAGCCGTCGACGCACGTCACACCGCTGGTGGCATCGATCGTGAACTCGACGACGAGGAGCTTCTTCTCGGACGAGACCTGCACCTGATACGCCCCGGTCTGGCTCCCGGTCGAGAGCTCGATGACCGCGCCCCACGGACGAAACGCATCGTCGCAGGCTGGCCCTGCGCATCCCGTGATGGCGTGCAGACCGACGACCAGCGCAAGCGTTCCCAGCTGCCTCATGGGCAAACCCTACTGCCCGTCCTCGCGGTCGGGAACGCTCAAAAAACTGATGCGCGAGGCAGGCCGATCAGCGCGCGCCGCCGCCGCCGCCGAAGCCGAAGCCTCCGCCACCACGGCCGCCGCGCCGGCGCCGACGCCCCGCACCACCAGCGCCACCAC
>JAEWJO010000122.1 GCA_023386455.1 Pseudomonadota bacterium
CCGCATGCGCGGCCTCCAGCTGGCAGGCGGCGCCGCGGTTGCCGGTCGCATCGACGGCGCCCAGATCTCGGCGATCAATGTCGCCGGCGACGTCGACGGCTTTCAGCTCGGCGCGATCAACGTCGGCAAGCGCGTCAAGGGCATCCAGCTCGGCGCGATCAACGTGAGCGACGACCTCGACGGCGCACCGATCGGCGCGATCAGCATCGTCCGCCACGGCCGCACCGACGTCGACGCGTGGGCCGAGACCACCGGCCTCGCCGCGGTCGCGCTCCGCCACGGCTCGCGCCGCGTCCACAACATCTACGCGATCGGTGTCACCCCGGACGGCGGTGACACGCCGCTCGTCGGCATGGGCATCGGCGTCCACAACAACCTCGGCGGTATGGCGCTCGATCTCGACGGCATGTGCTGGCAGACGCACATGTTCCAGGACGGCGTCGGCATCCTGACGCAGGCACGCGCGACGCTCGCGGTGAACCTCGGCGCGTTCGATGCGTTCGTCGCCGCGGCGTACAACGTGTCGATCGAGGACGACGGCACCGAGGCGCCGCTCAAGATGACGCTCGCGCGTACGATCGACACGCCGATGTCCTCGGATGTCGACGTCCACCTCTGGCCGAGCCTGTCGGCCGGTATCCGCGGCCACCTCGGCGGCCCGCGCTAGCGGGCGACCTCGCGCAGCGGCTCTCCACCGAGGTCGAGCTGCGCGAGCACGTCGAACGCCGTCAGCACGCCGGCGAGATCGGTCTCCGTGCCGACGAGCACCCGGCGTAGCCCCTCGTCGCGCATCCGCCGCGCGACCTCCTGCACCGGCATGTCGGGCGAGACCCACGCGGGATCGGGCGACGCGATCGTGCCGGCTGTCAGCGTCGCGAGACGGTCCTCGAGGTCGGCGGGCTCGCCTTCGTCCTGCTCGTCATCGCACGCCTGGTCGGTGGCGCGCAGGAGATCGGCCGACGACACGACACCGACGACCGACTCGTTCTCGTTCACGACGACGACATTCTCGAAATGTCCGGCGACGAACAGATGAACGAGCTCCGTGTACGGCATGTCGGGCGATACCGTCATCGGCTCTCTGAGCGCGAGCTCTCGAACGAGGCGTCCCATGTGGCGAGGACGGAGCAAGATCCGGGCTAGAACTTGCCGCGCTCGTTTCCCTGATTCTTGCGGCGCTGCTGCCCTTGCTTCGTTGCCTTGCGGGCGCCGCCGAGCGAGTTGCCCGTGTTCTGACGGTCGCGGCGCATGTGGAGCTGCTCCTGGCCCGGCTCGCTGCCGGTGCCACGCTTGCCCATCTCCTGGTTGACCGGATTGGCCTTCGCGCTTCGCTTGGACATGCGCCTACGAGGTGCAGCGCGCGTGCCCGGCGCGTCCAGCATCCTCGCATGCCGCGCAGGTCTTTCATCGGTGACGCACCGAGCGCGCCGCGCGCACACATTGCTGTCGCGCGTCGCGAGAACCTCGCTATCGTGCGCTGTCGTGGCCACGCGTACGTCCAATCCCATCGATGTCGTCGAGGCCGCGTACGAGCTGGCGCGCGATGATCGCGACTGGCTGACGAACCTCGTCGCACAACTTCGCTCGGTCGTCGACTGCGGCCTCGGCGTCATGGCGTACATGGTGACGCCGCAGCGCTCGGTTCCCGCGCCGATGGACCTCGAGGTCCAGGGCATGTCGGTCACCGATGCGATGCAGTTCGTCGCGATCGCGGCTGCCGGAATCCAGGCCGGCTCGATCGGTCCGATGCATCAGGGCGACGAGTCGCTCGATACATTGCTCGGGACCGCCGCTCGCCTCGGCAAGTCCGATTCCGTCGGCAGCTCGCCGATGGCACTGGCGTTCGCCGCGAAGGGCGTGCGCGATGCCGTCGGCTTTCGCGCGGTCCAGCCGGCGGGACCGGGCCTCGCGATCCTCGCTCCGTCGCCGCGCGAGGTCCGTCTCGCTCGCCGCGCGAAGCGCCTGTGGGCTCGCGTCGCCGCGCACATCACCGCCGCCCAGCGCCTGCGCATGGCCGCGACCGCCGGCGCCGACATCGAGGCGGTCTGCACGCCCGACGGCCAGATCGCCGACGCCAGCGGCGAGGGCAGCTCTCGCGACGCGCGCGCGGCAGTGCGCGAGGCCGTGCTCCGACGCGAACGCTCGCGAGGCAAGGCGCGCCACGACGATCCGATCGAGGCCACCGAAGCTTGGACCGCGCTCGTCTCCGGCCGGTGGTCGCTCGTCGATCGCTTCGAGCAGGGCGGCCGTCGCTACATCGTCGCGCGCCGCAACGAGCACGCTCTCACCGATCCGCGTGCCCTCTCCCCGCGCGAGCGCGCCGTCACCCACCTCGTCGCGCGTGGCAAGTCGAACAAGCTCGTCGCCTACGAGCTCGGCCTCACCGAGTCCACCGTCGCGACCCACCTCACGACCGCGATGCGCAAGCTCGGCGCGCGCACCCGCTGCGACCTCATCCAGATGCTCTCGGGTCTGGTTCCATCCTGATGTCGAGCCCCAAGCGACCGGGCGGCGCCGAGGTGTTCGAGCTCGAGCACGCGGGACAGTCGCTCATCGTCATCAGTGTCCCGGTGCCACGCCCGACGCGCGCGCTGACCGACGCCGAGTACGACGTCGCTCGCGACGCGATCGAGGGCTTCTCCAATGCAGAGATTGCGCGCCGGCGTGGCCGTTCTGCGCGCACGGTCGCGAACCAGCTCGCCTCGATCTACCGAAAGCTGGGCGTCACCTCGCGTGCCGAGCTTGCCGCGATCCTGTCGACGAAATGACTATGGATCGTAAGGCAGCGTTCGCGGGATGCATGGGTCGTGATGGTGATGAACGAAGCACGTCCGGTGGGGACGCGCATTCGCGGAACAACGACCTTGTCCACGCCTGTAACCCGATTCGAGGACGCCAATAACTTCATCGGCGTCGCGCGCTTCGTGTGCGAGCACGTGAACCGGACGCTCGATGCCGCAACGTGCGGCGTCTCGCTCCACCGCACGAGCGGTGGCCCGTACATCCTCGTCGACAACTTCTCGTCGTCGTTCGATACGTACCGGCTCACGACCGTCCACGAGGCCCGCTACCTCGACAACCCGCTGTTCGACGGTCTGCGCGATCACGGCGGGATGACCTCCGCGACGTCGATCGACATGGCGAGGTTCGGCGAGTTCGCGCCCGACCTCGCGCGCGAGCCCGTCCACCCGTTCGTCGCGCCACTGCTCGACGCGGCGGGCCTCGTCGGCTCGATCCAGATCTGGTCTCGCACGCCGTACACCGGCTCGCTCGAGCGCGCGGTGACGACGCTCGCGACCCGCGCGTCGGTGCGCCTCGCTCAGATCGGCGTCGGTGCGATCACGCACGTCCCCACGCGCCTCACCGCGCGGCAGTACGAGATCGCGCGCCTCGTCGCGACCGGCGACACCAACAGCGAGATCGGGACCAAGCTGTCGATCTCCGCCAACACGGTGAAGGCGCAGCTCAAGGACATCTTCGAGCGCCTCGGCATCCACTGCCGCGTCGAGCTCGTAAACGTGCTCGCCCGCGAAGCGCCGCCGCTCGGGGTCCCCGCCGGCGTCACCCGCATCGTCGGCGGCATCACCGTCACGCGCGCGCCATAGTTCACCAGTAGTTCCTGCACGTTACGAGCCGTTGCAGGATCCCGCGGCGGCTCGCGTGTGTTCGGGCATGGGGCACGCGAACGAGCTCGAGGGCGACCAGGCCGCCGATTCCGTCGGTGCGATGGCGGCGATCTGCGAGCACGGCACCCACGCGGTGGTCGGAGACCGCGGCGGCCTGCGCTTCCTCGACGGCACGCCGCTGACGACCGACGCGGTCGCGCTCGCGATCGTCGATGGCGAAATCTGGGTCGTCCGTGCGAGCGGTGACGACCACGCGCTGCATCGCCTCGACCTCACCGGTGCGCCGATCGACGCGCCGACGCCGCTCGGCCGGCTCGGTCGCGACGTCCGCATGACCGCGACGCGCATCGGCCTGCGCTCCGCGCTGATCGAAGGCGATCGTGCGGTGTACGTCCGCGAGCAGGACGAGTCGCTCGCGGTCGAGGCGCTCGGCGAGCGCAGGCGCGATCGCCGCGTGCTCGTCGGTGGCCGCGGCGTGGCCGAGCGCACCGGTGCAGTGCTCGCGCTGCGCTCCGGCAAGCTCCACGTGCCCAGCGATCTCGCGACCGCGACGGTCGTCGGCGGCACGCTGGTGCTCGATGGTGCGGCCGTGCTCGTCGAGCTCGAGCAGGCAGGCCGGCGTACCGCCGTCGCGTTCGATCCTCGTCGTGGCTCGGTGAAGATGCGGATCCGGCTCGGCGAGGTGCGCATCATCGCGGTCGCAGAGCGCCGTGGCTTCGCGGTCCTCGGTCGCGGCGCGCACATCGCGCTGTTCGATCTGCGCAGCGGACGCTGCGTCGGCGAGCGGATCCTGCCGGCCGCCGCGGCGGCGTGCGCGATCGACGCAGATGCGAAGCGCCTCGTCGTGCTCGATGCGAACGGCAAGACCTACGAGCTCGCGCCGTCGCTTGCCGACTGGCAGGCCCCGGAGCTGTGCGAGGCGTACGAGCCGGGCGAGCCCGCGATGTCGAGCGAGCCGTCCGAGTCCAGCGACGACGATGCCGCAGGTGAGGACGACGACGCTTCGAGCGAGGACGACACGCCCGAGCCCGCGGCGTCGACGGAGCTGCCGGCGATCCCGCGCACCACGACGATCGAGATCGACGGCCCCGACGACGACGGCGCCAGCTCCCTCGAGCTCGTCGGCCTCGCCCCGGCGCGGCCACACGCCCTCGCAGCGCAGGCACTCGAGCAGTACCTCGCGGACATCCGGGCCTGGGTCGAGACGCTCTGCGGGATCGCACGCAGCATCACGCCGACGCCGGAGGTGCTCGGCGCGCAGGCCGAGGCCGCACGCCGCGTCGCGCGCTGGAGCCACGCCGGAACGCCACACGTCGAGGTCGCGCGCGAGCTCGGGCTCTCGCCGCTGGCGGTCTCGCTCCTCGTCGTGGCCGCCGCGCCGCAGATCTGGGGCGAGCTCGCGCGTGCGTACGCGACGTGCACGAACGATCCGGCGCGACCGCTCGTCGACGAGCTCCTGCTCGCGCACATGTTCCTCGCCGGAAGCGCGCTGCGCTCGGCCATCGGGCGCGAGCTCGACGACGACGCGCCGCTCGTCACGTCGGGCGCCGTCAAGGTGAGCCGGGGCGTGCGCCCGTACGTCGCGATCACCGTGCATCCCGCGATCGCACGCCGGCTCGCCGGCGCCGCGCCCGCGTCCGACGCGACCGGTGTCACCGGCCCGACGCGTGCGCTGAGCCAGCTCATCGGCCCGCGCGCCGCGATCGCCGCCGTTGCCCGCAAGCTCGCGACCGGATCGACCGCCCACCCGCGGATCGTCCTGCGTGGTAGCGCGGGTGCCGGTCGCCGCACCACGGC
>JAEWJO010000174.1 GCA_023386455.1 Pseudomonadota bacterium
GCCGCCGCCGGCGCAGCCGCCGGTCGCGCAGAACGAGCCGTCGACACCGCCGCCGGTGATCGTCAACCCACCGCGCCCGGGCACGCAGCCGACCCGCCCCGATCCTCGACCGTCGGCACCGCCGACGCGTCCGGACCCGCGCCCGTCGGCACCGCCGACGCAGCCCAAGCCGCCCGTCGTCGCGAACCCGCCGATGCCGAACGATCCGCGCACGCAGACCACGCAGCCGACGCCGACGCCGGCGACGCAGCAGACGTCGGTCTCGTCGTGGACCGTCTACAAGGCGAAGGACGGCTGCATGGCCGCGATCAAGGTCGAGTGCCAGCCGAAGGCGACGTGCAATCCGCCGCCGCCGTTCAAGGTTGCCTGCTACGACAACGTGTCGCTCGAGAAGCCGGTGACCGTGACGTCGCGTGACGGCGGCGCGACGTGCTTCGTCGAGCACGAGATGCCGAAGTGCCCGCCGGGCGCCGCCTGCAATCCGCCGCGCCCGCAGGCGGTCACGTGCCCGAAGCGGTGACCGGCAGCGAGCGGGTCCGCGAGGAGTGGCGTGCGCGGATCGCCGCCGAGTACACGTCCGCCGCGATCACGCAGAACCTCGTGCTCTGGCTCATCCAGGCCGGCGCGCCGCCGGACCTGATCGATCAGGGTCTCGCGATCGTCGCCGACGAGCTCGTCCACTCGCAGCTGAGCCACGCGGTCTACACCGCGGCCGGCGGGACGCTGCCACCGTCGATCGATCGCGATCAGCTCGGCCTCGCGCGCACGACGCAGTCGCTCGAGCAGGACATCCTGCGCGCCGCGGTCCGCGTGTTCTGCCTCGGCGAGACCGTCGCGGTGCCGCTGTTCTCGCACCTGCGCGCCGCCTGCACCGAGCCGACCGCGCGCGCCGCGCTCGATCGGATCCTGCGCGACGAGGTCCGCCACCGCGACTTCGGCTGGGACCTCCTCGACTGGCTCTGCGTGCTGCCGATCGGCGAGTCGATCCCGGCGCTCGTCGCCGCGCAGCTGCCGGCGATGCTCGGCGAGCTCGAGGCGAGCTACGGGACCCAGAACCCGACGATCGCCGGCGATGACGGTGAGATGACCGATGCCGATCGCGCCTGGGGCCTCGCCCCGCCGCGGGAGTACGCGGCTATCCTGGCGCAGACCCTCGAGAAAGACTACAAGCCGCGGTTCTTGGCCCGCGGGATTGTCATGCACGTGTGACACTCGAGGGTATTGGCTGGACCAGCAAACCAGCTTATGACACGCGCCATGCGGACATCGGGATTGCTCGCACTCGCCCTCGCTGCATCCATCGCAGGCTGCTCCGGTGACGACGATCCGCTCGCCGCGAGGACGTACTCGATCGGTGCGATCGACATCCCCGGCGGCACCGAGGACGCGAGCAAGTGCGTGCAGTTCACGCTGCACAACGATCAGCCGATCTACGTGAACCAGGTCGAGCTGACGACCGGGCCCGGCTTTCACCACTCGAACTGGCTCCACGTCCCCGAGCACGTGTTCCCGGGTCCGGACGGCGTCTTCACGTGCGACGACCGCTCCTACGATCAGGTCAGCGCGGGCATCCTCGGCGGCGTGTTCTTCGCGCAGTCGACGCAGGCGGCGCACGAGACGCAGCAGTTCCCCGACGGCGTCGCGCTCAAGGTCCCCGCTCACTCGAAGATCGTCGCGAACATCCACCTGCTCAATAGCGGCGACGAGGACCTTCACCTCTCGCCGACGATGACGATCACGCCGATCGCCGAGGCGGAGGCGCGCACGCTGATGGCGAGCGTCACGTTCGAGTACCACCCGCTCGGCTTGCCGCCGAACAAGCAGTCGCGCTTCGCGGTCGAGTGCGACCTCGGCGAACGCCCCGAGCAGCTCGCGGCGAAGCCGGACTTCAACCTCTACTACGCGCTCGCCCACTATCACGAGTGGGGCACCGAGCTGACGATCGAGGCGCTCAAGCCGACCGGTGAGGCGGCGACGATCTACTCGACGAAGAACAGCGTCGGCGACGTGCTCGGCGGGATGATCGATCCGCCGTTCTCGATGGCCGGCTACACGAAGCTGCGCCTGACCTGCGGCTACTACAACAACACCGCGCAGACGCTCTACTACGGCAACGGCAAGGGCGAGATGTGCATCTTCAACGCGTTCTCCGACGCGCCGTTCACGTGGGCCGGCGGTGCGCTCGACACGGGCGTCCCCGGCGACGGCACCGACGTCGGCGGCGTGATGACCTACACGAGCCCGTGTCAGGTCTACGCGATCGACGCCTCGCGCTGACCTGACCCCAGGGATCACCTGGGTTGCCCCGTAAGCGTAGGCGCAAGCGTAAGCGTAGGCGGCGTCGGCAACCGCGGCGGTCGTCGGTCGAAACCGGGGCATGCTCCACGTCCGCAGCCTCGACGTGTACAGATGCGCCGTAGCCTCTCTGCCGAGTCGTATGCCATTGCCGAGTTGTTCGACGGCGAGATGGCGAGTCAGCTGCGCCGCGCGGCCCTATCGAGCAACCTGAACATCGCCGAGGGCGACCGGCCGGTTTGACCGCGACCAGCGCGAGTTCCTCGTGACAGCGCGAGGGTCGGCACTCGAGTGCGCGGCGGTGCTCGACGCGATGGTTGCGGTCGGAGTCTCTTCGATCGAAGCCTCGGATGGCGATGCTCTCCTCGTCAGAATCGTCTCGACGTTGACCAAGATGATCGGGTAGTCGGTTAGCGCAGGACTTCGTCGGTCGGCTCGGCGCGGCGCTGGGCGATCTGCGCCTCGATCATCATCAGGACCGCGTTGGCCTTGTCGCGTGCGGACGGCGTCGCGGTTGCGCTGTCGATCTCGATCCGGCGGTAGGTCGGCCACAGATCGGCGACCGCGGCCGCGCCGTGCGAGAGCTCGAGCTCCGCGAGAT
>JAEWJO010000213.1 GCA_023386455.1 Pseudomonadota bacterium
GTCTTCGGCCGCGCCGGAATCGACGGCACGACGAAGCCACCGGGCCTCGCGGGACCCGCGGTGACCTCGAGCGACGCGACGTCGCCGATGACGACGCACTCGGCGAGCGAGTTCGCCGCGTCGATCCGTCCACCGGTCGGCGGAACCACCGGACGCGGCTCGGCGGGGATGGTCGCGGGGCGCGGCGTCGCGCTCGTCGGCGCCGGCTTCATCGCGAGGCGCGCCTTCTCGAGCTCGCCGATCATCGCCTTGCTCGGCTCGTCGGTGTCGACGAACTTCACCGTCATACCGGGGCGCCCGTAGAGCACGGTCGGCTTCGCCGAGGACTGGAGGATCTCCGCCTCGCCCTCGATCATCACGCCGCCGTCCCGGAGCGTCAGCGCGATACGACCCTTGCGGCCGGCCGGCAGCGGCGCTGCAGCCGGGACGAACAAGCCCGTGCGGTCGGCGTAGCGCCTGAACGCTGCGACGAACTCCTCGGCGGAACCGCACGCCGTGACGAGGTAGAGGGGGGGCCCCGACGACACCTCGGCAAATTGTATGTGAATTTTGCCCCGGCCGAAACGAACGACGGGCACCCCGAGGGGCGCCCGCCGTACAAGAATCCCGGGGTGGGACTCAGAAGATCATGAAGTCGTGCGCGCGGACCGTCTTGCGGCCGTTCTCCGAGGCGCGGCGAGCGGCCTGGTGAACGAGCCAGCCGACGTACCCGTTGAGACCCTCGAGCGCGTCGCCCGCGGTGTTGCAACCGGCGTCCTTGAGCATCTGCTTCACCTTCGAGGCGACGAGCAGCATCTCCTTCGGAGCAGCAACGCCGCCCGACTTACCCTTCTTCGCTTTGGCCATTTCTCTTCTCCTGCTTGTTTGAAGTGGTTCCCTTTTACACCGCCCCCTGGGGGAGAGAAGGCAAGAGGGCCAAAAAAAGCTCGTAGCTCACGTTCCGTGAGGATCTACCGGTCGAGCTTGACGACAAACACGTCCGGCTTCGGCGCCTTCGACAGGACCGGATCCTTCGTGTCGATGACCTGCTCGACGGGCGGATCGAGCAGTGCGAGCTTGAAGCGATAGAGTCCCGTCACGTACGCGGCGCCCTTGTCATCGAGCGCGATCGCGCGTCCCTGATCGTGGTCCTTGTCGCCGAACGTCTGGACCCACGTCGTGTTGCCCTTGGCGTCGAGCTTCAGCACGAACGCGTCCTTGTTCGTCGTCTTGCTCGACACGGTGCCCTTGCCGAAATCGACGGTGCCCTCGAACCAACCGGTGACGACGGAGTTGCCGGCGCCGTCGCTCGCGATGTCCGCGGCAACGTCGACGCGGTCGCCGCCGAACGACTTCGCCCACTCGAGCTTGCCGTCACCGGTGAAGCGCGCGACGTAGATGTCGGCCTCGCCGAGCGACACGTGATCGTCGCCCTCACCGAACGAGATGCCGCCCTTGTTCTCGAACGAGCCCGCGATCGTGACGTGACCCGACGGATCGACGGCGAGCCCGCCGGCGACCTCGTTGAACGCGTTGCCGAAGCGCTGCGACCACACGTGATCGCCGTTCGTGTCGTACTTCGCGAGTACGACGTCGTTGTCGGAACCGCCGCCGGCCTTGAGCGGCTGGCCTCCCCAGTCGGCGACGTCCTTGAACACGCCCTGGATGAAGATGTTGCCGTTCGCGTCGGCGGCGACGTGGAGGATCGTGTCGTCGTAGCGGCCGCCGAACTGCTTCACCCACTCGGTGTTGCCGCTCGCCGCGAGCTTGATCAGGATCGCGTCGGTCTTGCCCTTGCTCTTGATGTTGACCGGGCCGCTGCCCGTCGTGATCGCGAGCGAGTCGGTGAACGAGCCGCCGATCACCCAGCCGCCGTCGGGCGTCGCCGCGATCGCGTTGACACCGTCGGAGTCGATGCCGCCCGCGGTCCACAGCCACTCGACTTCGCCGGCCTTGTCGAACGCGGCGATGAACAGATCGTCCGAGCCATTCGACTTCTTCGTCCACGGGCCGAGCTTCAGCTCGTCGAGGAACGAGCCGGCGACGGCGATCTTGTCGCCCTTCACCGCGATCGCGTTCGCGACGTCCTCGCGCGCCGCGCCGAACGTCTGCGCCCACGCGATCTTGCCGTCGGTGCCGAGCTTCGCGACGTACGCGTCGCTCTTGCCGTTCGACGACTTCTTGCCGACCGTGCCGCCGAAATCGATCTCGCCCTCGAAGTAGCCGTCGACGTAGACCTCGCCCGACGGCGCGACCGCGATGCCCTTCGCCGAGTCGATGCCGGGCCCGCCGAAGCCGGTCTGCCACACGGGCTTGCCGGTCGCGCCGCCCGGATCCGAGGCGAGCGGCGGCAGCGCCTTGTTCTCGACGGGCTTCTTCGGCGCGACCGCGACGGTCGTCGGTGGAGGAGGCTGGTCGGTCTTCTTCGCCTCCTCCTTCTTGCCGCATGCAGCGACGAGCGCGCCGGCGGCGACGGTGGACGTGAACGTGGACGGACGCATGCGGATGACGATGTCACGCGCGGGTCACCGTATCAAACGCGTGCGGGGGGATCCGGGGGTGTCCCCCGGATGTAGGATGCACGCGATGCTGCGCGCCTCGATCTTCGTCGCAACCGTTTTCATCGCCGGTTGTCCAAGCACCAGGCCGGAGCCTCCGCGAACGGCTGACGATGCACCGCTGCGCATTCGCATCGCGCAGGCGGAGGTGAAGCGCGCCGCCGGCGTCGCCGAGTTCGTCGAGCTGTCTCGCCCCGGCGACGTGCATCAGCGCGAGCTCGCGCTGCGCGGTCTCGGCCGCGTCGGTGGCGCGGAGGCACTCGCCGCGCTCGAGGCAGCGCTCGCAGATCGCGATCCGGCGATCGTCACGGCCGCGGCGTACGCGATCGGCGTCGCCGGCTCGCTCGACGATCTCGACGCGCAGGCGCAGGCGCGTCTGACGCCCGCGCTCGTCGCGCTGTTCCCGAACGCCGGCGCGATCGAGTCGGTCGGCCGCACCGGCGATGCGAGCGGGCAGGGTGCGCTCGCGCAGTGCGCGGCGACGAATGCTGCATGCGACCTCGCGCTCGGCCGCCACGGCCGCCGCAAGATCGCGCTGTCGGCGGACGCGCGCGCGGCGCTCGTCGCGGCAACCGCTTCGAACGACGTCGCCGTCCGCTACGCGGCG
The DNA here is from genome assembly GCA_023386455.1 of Pseudomonadota bacterium. Classification (GTDB taxonomy): domain Bacteria; phylum Myxococcota_A; class Polyangia; order Haliangiales; family Haliangiaceae; genus JABFXX01. The sequence continues at coordinate 3,145 of JAEWJO010000213.1, forward strand.
ACCTACGCGCTGCAGCGCGAGCACGAGCCGCCCGCGGACGATGCGGTGAATGCCGCGCTCGTCGCGCGGATCGGCGACGAGGATGCCGAGACACGCGCCTCCGCGATCGCCGGTCTCGCGAAGCGCAAGGCGATCGCGAGTGCACGTCCGGCGATCGAGCGTGCGCTGAAGGATCCGGACTGGCGTGTCGAGATCGAGGCGGTGCGCGCGCTCGCCGGGCCCCATGGTGACGATGCCGGACGGTTGCTCGTCGCGACGTCGATCGCGGGAAGCTCGAACGAGCAGGTCATCCAGGAGGGGTTGCGGATGGTCGTCGCGAATCCCGGTGCACCGGTCGCTGCGTTCGCCGGCAAGCCGGGCTGGCCGGGCTGCCTCGCGACGATCGCCGCCGCGGGCCCGGCGACCGCCGCCACCGTCGACGCACTGACGAAGTGCTCGTTGCCCGATCACCTGAAGCTGCCGCTGCTCGCCGAGCGCTTCGACGCGAAGCAGAGCGACGTTGCCTATCGCCGTGCGGCGCTGCGCGTGCTGCTCGCGCACGAAGATCCGCGCGTCCGCGCCGCGGGCATCGGCGTCCTGAAGGCGACGTGGGCCGACGGCGACGAGCACGCGCAGGCGACGATCGTCGGTACGATCGCTTCCGCGATCGGCGCGAAGAACGCGATCATCGCCGCGACCGCGATCGAGGCGGCGCCCGACCTCTACGATCTGATGGGGCCGAACCATCCATTGAAGGCGAACCTCGACGCCGCGATCACGTCGCGCGCGATGGTCGAGACCGATCCGGATCTGTCTTCGTCGCTCTACGGCGTGATCGGCGCGAAGCAGATCGCGAGCGGCGCCGACGCGTGCCGGCAGGGGCTGACGCGCCATGCGGTCCGCGCGAAGGCGGCGGCCGAGTGCCTCGGCAAGCTCGGCGAGGCGGGCACGCCAGATCCCGAGCCGCCGCAGCCGCCGCCCGCCGACGTCGCGAGCGTGATCGGCAAGACCGTGCGCTGGCACCTGACGACGAGCCGCGGCGAGATCGTGATCGAGCTGCGTCCCGACGTCGCGCCGTGGGCGGTCGCGACGATCGCGAGCTTGACCGAGCGCGGCTTCTACGACGGTCTCGAGTTTCACCGCGACGTCCCGAACTTCGTGATCCAGGGCGGCGACCCGACGATGACCGGTGCCGGTGGGCCCGGTTTCTCGATCCCGGCCGAGCCGGCGAGCTCCGCCGATGGGGCCGGGTTCGTGGCGGGCGGTGTAGGTATCGCGGATGCCGGTCGGGATACCGGCGGCTCGCAGTGGTTCATCATGCACTCGCGCGCACCTCATCTCGATGGCCGCTACACCTGGATCGGGAGTGTGGTCTCGGGGCAGAAGTCCGCGGATGCACTGCTGATCGGGGATCGGGTCGTCAAGGCGACGATCGAGCGCAGATAGATTCCCGGAACTGCTCGCGATCGAGCGCTGTCTCGATTGCATGCAAAATAGATCGGCGTCCTGTGTCGTTCGTTCGAGGAACAACATGCGCCGCTCGACCCTTGCCGTCGTCATCCCCGTCGGAATCGCTGGTCTCGCCGCTCTGGCGCAGCCTGCCGCTGCGCGAAGTGTGGCCATGCGGGACTTCGGTTTCGCTCCCAGCTTTCAACTCGTAGGCCGCCCGATCGGCGGCGCGAAGCCCGCTGCGGCAACAGCGGCGCATCTCGCCGGATCGCGCATCGCTGCCGTCGGTGACGGCGCGCTCGTGATCGATGCCGACAGCGGTCAGCTGATCAAGACCGACAAGGCGGGCAAGCAGCTCGCCGCGGTCGACATCGGCAAGAACGCCGGCCTCCTGACGTACGACCCCGCCGGCAAGCTGGCGTACGTCGCGGACCGCACCGGCAACCGCGTCGCCGTCGTGAAGGTCGGCGAGACGCTCGAGGTGACGAGCTCGCTGAAGACGCCGACCGAGCCGTTCGGTATCGCGCTGTCGCCCGACAAGAAGACGGTGATGGTGACGACGATCGCCGACCGCACGCTCGTCGCGTTCGACACCGCGAGCGGCAAGGAGAAGTGGCGCACCGCGCTCGGCCGCGAGCCGCGCGGCATCGCCGTGTCGCCCGACGGGACGCGCGCGCTCGTCGCGTACCTGACGACCGGCACCGTCGACCAGGTCGACCTGCTCGAGAGTCACAAGGCCGAGCACATCGCGCTGTCGACGGCGAGCAACCCCCGCCGCAGCAAGTTCTCGTCGCTGCAGGGCAACGGCGACAGCTTCGCGCGCGGCGCGTTCACCGCGCTGTTCATGGGCGAGCAGCAGGCGATCGTGCCGTTCCAGCGCGAGACGCCGGTCCAGCAGACCGGCGGCGGCGAGCGCACCGGCAGCTACGGCGGCGGCTTCGAGCCGCCGATCACGCACCAGCTCGCGTTCCTCGCCACGAACGGCGAGCGGACGGCACAGATCACCGCACAGATCGGCCAGCACCAGCCGCGCGCCCTGGCGTGGGACCAGGCGCACGATGCGCTCTACATCGCGGGCCTCGGCTCGGACTCGATCATCCAGATCAAGAACGCGTCGCAGGTCTCGATCCAGCAGGGCGCGTCCGCGAGCCTCATGGCCGGCAAGGATCGTTGCGGCCCCGACGGCCTCGCGATCGGCAGCGACGGCAACGTGATGGTCTGGTGCGCGTTCACGCGCTCGGTCCAGCGCGTCGAGTTCGTCGACGGCAAGGGCCAGCTCGCGAACGTCGCGAAGGTCGGCTCGGCCGGCCCGCAGCTCGTCGCGTCGTCGCTGTCGGCGAAGCAGCACGAGGGCATGGTCATGTTCCACTCGTCGCAGTCGCAGATCTCTGCGCGCGGCGCGCTCGCGTGCTCGAGCTGTCACCCCGACGGCCGCGCCGACGGCCTGTCGTGGCGCATCGACAAGCAGGAGCTGCAGACGCCGGTCCTCGCGGGCCGCGTCGCCGGCACGCATCCGTTCAAGTGGGACGGCGGCGACCCCGACCTGACCGCGAGCCTCACGTCGACGATGAAGCGCCTCGGCGGCACCGGCCTCACGAAGTCGCAGACCGAGGCGCTGAGCGCGTACCTCGAGGCGCTGCCGCCGCCGACCGCGCCGGCGCGCGAGGTTGCCCAGGTCACGCGTGGTCAGAAGCTGTTCGACTCGGCCGAGCTCGGTTGCCGCAGCTGCCACGACGGCAAGGCGTACACCGACCAGGACACGCACAAGTTCCAGAGCGTGACGCTGCCCGAGGCGGACACGCCGAGCTTGCTCGGCCTCGCGTCGAGCGCGCCGTACTACCACGACGGTAGCGCCGCGACGCTCGAGGCGCTGCTGCGCGACCGCGGCCGCGTCCACGGCATGGCCGAGGCCGCGAAGCTGACCGACACGCAGGTCGCCGACCTCGTCGCGTTCCTCGAGACGCTGTAGCTAGCTCGACGCGCTCGTGTAGTTGCGGATCGCCGACAGCCAGACGAGCCGGCTGATCACGAGCATCGCGAGCGCGCCGCCGACGGTCGCGAGCGCGGTCTCCCCGTCGAGCCTGCCGAGCAGCGCCATCGCCGGGAACGTCGTCATCACGGCGATCGGGATGATGAACGTGAACACGAAGCGCCACGCGCCGCGGAACACGTGGATCGGCCAGCGCGCGGTGTCGAGGATCGAGCCGAGCAGGTAGATCAGGTTGTCGAGGCGGACGACCCAGAACGAGGCCGCCGCGCACACGATCCACAGCGAGTACATCGCGAGCACGCCGGCGACGAACAGCGCGATGCCGAGGCCGAGCTCGGCCGCGGACGGCATGTGACCGCGCCGGTGCAGCGCGTACACCGCGAGGCCGATCGCACCGAGGAGGTCGAACATCTTCCACGGCTCGTAGCGTGCGGCGGAGACCATGAACTGGGCGTCGACCGGCTTCAGCAGCACGTAGTCGAACGCGCCGGTGCGGATGCGCTCGACGAGCTGGGTCAGCGAGGGGTTGACGAGCCCCTCCATCACCGCCTTCACGCCCATGAAGTAGGCCATGACGATCAGGGCCGAGGGCGGATCCCAGCCGGCGACGTCCGTGCGCTGGTCGAACAGCACGAGCAACGGCAGCAGCGCGAGCAAGAGCCACGCGATCGACATCGTGCCCTCGATGACGAAGTTCGCGCGGTACGCGAGCGCCTGCGCGACGCTCGTGCGGAGCTGGACCCAGAGCAGGCGCAGGTACCGGCTCAATTGCCCACCGCCTCGAACTTGCGGATGCCCGCGGCCCACACGCGCAGCGCGATCGCGATGCACGCGACCGCCCAGAAGACCTGCACGCCGATGAGGTGCGCGATCTGCTCGCCGGTCAGCCGTCGCGTCATCAGCTCGACCGGTGCGCCGAGCGTCGAGTAGAACGGCAGCCACTCGGCGATGTCGGCGATCACCGGGAACTTGCCGCGCATGATCGCCATCGGAAACATGTAGCCCGACGTCAGCGACCACAGCCCGAAGTAGAAGTTGACGATGCCGAACGTCTGCGTGATCCAGAACCCGATCGAGCCGAGCGAGAACATCACGCCGAACGTGATGAGCCACGCGAGCAAGATCGATGGCAACAGCAGCACGAGCTGCAGCGGCTCGGTCGTCAGCGAGCTCGCGCCCGAGCTGACGAGCAGGGCGAATGCGATCGGCAGCGCGATCAGCGACCGGAATGGCAGCGCGGCCGCGTGGCTCGTCGCGTAGACGATGAACGGGTGCAGCGGGCGCAGGAGCCGCATCGACAGCACGCCCATGCGGATGTGCTCGGACATCTCCCACGCGACCCAGTTGCCGGTCAGGTTGCGCACGATCAGCGCGGCGAGGAAGTACGCGACGAAGTCGGCCGACGTGTAGCCCTGAAACGGCGCCTGGTCGGCGACGCTCGACCACAGCGCCAGGTTGATGAGCGGCATCGTCGACGTCAGCATCCAGACGACGAACTCCGCGCGGTACGCGACGGTCTCGGCGACGCCGATGCGGAGCAGCGTCGGCAGCGCGCGGACGGCCCGGCTCGTCGCCGACTTCACGGCGCCTCGCCTGCGTCGGCCGCTCCGCGCTTCGCGCCCCGCGCGGGCTTCGCTTCGGCCGCCGCGGGGACGGCGGTCGCTCCGTTGGCCTTCGACCGGCCGAACATCTCGCGCAGGATGTCCTCGAGCGGTGGATCCTCGATCGCGAGGTCCGCGGCCTTGAGCGTGCCGAGCAGGTGACCTATGACGGCCGGTAGCTCGCGCTCGGACACGCGCACAGTGATGCGCTGGGCCTCGCGTGCGAGCACGGTGCCGAGCTTCGCGATCTCGCCCGGGTCGATCGGCGACACCAGCGTGAACGACACGCGCTTGTCGGGATCCATCGTCTTGATCAGCTGGCGCAGGTCGCCATCGTGGATCAGCGTGCCGCGATCGATCACGATGATCCGCGGACACAGCGCGACGACGTCGTCCATGTAGTGCGACGTCAGCAGCACGGTCGCCTCGTGGCGCTGGTTGTAGCTGCGCACGAAGTCGCGGATCGCGACCTGCATCGCGACGTCGAGGCCGATCGTCGGCTCGTCGAGGAACAGCCTCGTCGGCCGGTGGAGCAGGGCGGCCGCGAGCTCGCACTTCATGCGCTCGCCGAGCGAGAGCTGGCGCGCCGGCTTGTCGACGAGGTCGCCGAGCTCGAGCAGCTCGGTGAGCTCCTTCAGCGTCGCGTCGAACTCCGCCTTCGGGACGTCGAAGATCGCGCGGTTCATCGCGTACGTCTCGGCGGGCGGCAGGTCCCAGATGAGCTGGGACTTCTGGCCCATGACGAGCGTGATCTTGCCGAGCAGCTCGGCCTCGCGCTTGAACGGCACGTGGCCGGCGACCTCGACCTCGCCGCTCGTCGGATGGAGCAGGCCGGAGAGGACCTTCAGCGTCGTCGTCTTGCCGGCGCCGTTGGGGCCGAGAAAGCCGACGCGCTCGCCGCGCTCGATCGTGAAGCTGACGCCATCGACCGCCTTCACGACCTCGAACTTGCGATGGACGAGCGACTTCATCGCGGAGATGAATCCCGGCGGTCGCTTGTGCACCTTGAAGTGCTTGGTCAGATCCTTCGCGCGGATCATGGGGCCTGCTCAGGTCTTCTTCGCGAGCTCGCCGATCGTCTTGAGCGGGAGCGCGTCGACAGACTCGCCTTCTAGCACGGCCTCGAGCAAGTGGGCGCCGACCGTGGCGAGCTGGGTCAGGCTCGCGATGCGGTCGGCGATCAGCTTGCGGCGCCCGTCGGACTTGCCACCGAGCTCCTTGCCGGCCGCCTCGAACGCCTCGCGCGCGGTCTTGATCCAGTTGAGCTCGCGCTCCCGGAACACGCGCGACACCATCTTCCAGATCGACGTCTCGGCCTCGTAGTGCTCCCGGCGCTCGCCGACGACCCACGCCTTCTTGACGATGCCCCACTGGAGCAGCTCGGTGAGCAGCATCGAGACCGAGCCGGTCGACAGGCCGAGCCGCTCGCCGAGCTCGGCGGCACTCAGCGGATGGTCCTCGAGATACATGACGGCCCACATGCGGCCCATGTTGCGCTTGAAGCCCCAGCCCTCGATCAGGGCGCCGACAGCGTCGGCGACCTTGAGGACGGCGGGGTCGACGCGGTCCTTCGCGGACATTCACTTCTCTTCGGGGTCGGGGGGCATCGCCGGCTGTTCGCGCGTGGCGACGCGCGCGACCGTACCACCCTCGCTCGGGAGCTTCGCGAGGATCGAGTCCTCCTGGCGGCGGCGGTTGATGATCTCGACGATCTCGCGCTGCGAGAGGCCGCCCGACGGACGGATCGTGACGCTCGCTTCCTTGCCGCTGCGCAGCTCGCGCGCGGTGACGCCGAGGATCGACTCGACGTCGACGGTCATCACGAGCTCGACGCGCACGCTGCCGGCGGGACCCGGCGGCAGGTTGTCGAGCACGACCTGGCCGAGCTTGCGGTTGCCGCGCAGCTCGCTCGACTCGCCCTGGTAGAGCTCGATCGAGACGAACTTCTGATCGTCCGAGGTCGTCGCGAACAGCTTGCGAACGCGCACCGGTAGCATCGAGTTGCGCGGGATGATCACCGAGAACCCGCTGTCGCCGACCTTGATGCCGAGGTCGTGCGGCGTGACGTCGAGCAGCGCGGCGTCGTCGGCGTCGCCCGACAGGATGCCGGCGTACGCGGCGGCGCCGAGCGCGACGACCTCGTCGGGGTTCGCGCCCTTGCTCGGCTTGCGGTTGAAGATCCGCTCGACGATGCGCTGCACCGCCGGCCACCGCGTCATGCCGCCGACGAGCAGGACCTCTTCGACCTCGCCCGTGGTGAGACCGGCATCGGCGAGCGCCTTGACGCACGGAGCCTCGAGCCGGTCGAGCAGCTCCTGCGTCAGCTGCTCGATCTCGTCGCGTGTGATCGTGCGCTCGTAGTTGATCGGCGCGCCGTGCTGGTCGTTCGCGAGGAACGGTAGCTGGATCACCGCCTCGGCCTGCGCCGACAGCGCCTTCTTCGCGGTCTCGGCCGCATCGCGCAGGCGCGACAGCGCCATCGGCACGCCGGTGAGGTCGACGCGGTACCGATCGAACACCTCGTCGACGATGCGCTCGAGGATCTTGCGGTCCCAGTCCTCGCCGCCGAGCGCGCTGTCGCCGCCGGTCGCGAGCACCTCGAAGATGCCGTTCTCGACGGACATGATCGAGATGTCGAACGTCCCGCCGCCGAGATCGAACACCGCGATCAGGCGGCGTCCTTCGGTCACGCGGTGCGCGCCGTAGGCGAGCGCGGCCGCGGTCGGCTCGTTGAGGATGCGAACGACGTCGAGGCCGGCGATCTGACCGGCGTCGCGCGTCGCCTGGCGCTGAGCGTCGTCGAAGTACGCCGGCACCGTCACCACGCAGCGCGTGACCGGCTCGGCGAGCGCCTCCTCGGCAACCTGGCGGAGGCGGCGCAGCACGTGCGCGGCGATCTCCTGCGGGCTGATCGGCTGGCCCTGGACGCGGACCCACGCGTCGCCGTTCGGCGCGGCGACGATCCGGAACGGCGCCAGCTTCGCGAACCACGCGACGTCCTCGGCGTTGACCTTGCGGCCGATCAGCCGCTTCGCGCCGAACACGGTCGCCGACGCGTTGGTCACCGCCTGGCGGCGGGCGCGCGTACCGACGCTGACCGAGCCATCGGGCGACCAGGCGACCCACGACGGTGTCGTGCGCTCCTGATCGGCGGCGACCAGCGTCCTGGGTTGACCCTTCTCGTCGAGCACGGCGACACACGAGGTCGTCGTACCTAGATCGATGCCGATGATCCGACTCACGGCGTCTCCTTCTTGCCCATGAGCCGCGACAGGAGGCCCTTGCGTTCGTTCGTCGCCTGACGGCGCATCTCCGCGAGCTCGCGCGCGGCGCGCTCGTTGCCCGGATCGAGCTCGAGTGCCGCCTCGAACCGCTGTGCCGCCTCGAGACGATCGCGCACGGCGAGCGCCTTCATGCCCTCGCACAGCTCGATGCCCGCACGGACCACGCGGTCCTGCGGCGTCTTCTTCAGCTGGATGCGAAAGCCCGCGAGCGCCTCGTCGAGCTTGCCCGCCTCGAGCAGCTCGTCGAGCGCGCTCGTGTCGACGCCCTCGGCGACCGGGGCGAGCGTCGGTCGCTTGATCTCCTGCGAGGTTCGCGCGAGCGGCGGCACGCCCTGCGGCGGCGTCGGCATGCGCACGGTCGGGGTCGGCAGCGGTGGCGTCGCCGGACGCGGTGGCACCTTCTCGGCCGGGATCGCGAGATCCGACCGCGCGAGCTCGGTGTGCGCGAGCTGCGCGCTCTTGACGCTCGGGTTCGTCGGCGCGTCGTGCTGGTTCGGGATGATCGGCGGAATGTTGGGGACGCCGATCGGCGGCGTCTTCGCGGGCACGGCGACGCGCGACGGCGGCGCGGCCGCGGGCGGAGGCGGAATCGGCGGCCGCGGCGGAATTCCCGAGCCACGCACCGGTGTCACCGCGTTGCGCGGCGGCACCCTCGGCCCGAGCAGCGAGACCGCCTGCTGGCGGCCCTTCTCGTCCGCGAGCCGTCGATACGCGTCGCGGATCAGGATGAAGATCTCCGCCGCGATCTGGCGGAGCTGCTGCGACTGGTAGCGCGCGAAGCGATCCGGGTGGTAGCGCTTCGTCAGCTCGCCGAACGCGTGGCGCACGTCGGCATCGGTCGTCTCGTAGCCGACGCCGAGCACGAGGAACGGGTTCAGCTTCTTCAGCGACTCCGCCTCGGCCTCGAGCGCCTTGATGAGCTCGAGCTCGGCGGCCGAGACCTCCTGGCCATCGGACAGGGTCGCCGCCTGCGCCGGCGCGGTCACCTCGCTGCCGGTCTGCGCGCGCACCTTGTTCTCGGCGGCGAGCGCGCTCTCGATCATCCACACCGACTTCGTCGGCAGCGGGTCGAGCTGGAGGTCGACGCCCGCGCCGCGCTGCGGATCGGTCGAGTACTTCACGATCGTGCCGTGCAGCTCGATCACGCTCGAGCTCGGCAGCTCGAGATCGATCCGCACCTTCGTCCCGAGCGGCGGCTGGCTCGATGACTTGAGGAACATCGAGCCGCGGGACAGGTCCCGCTTGTAGATGGTCGCGAGCTGCTGCCAGGAAGCGCAGCGAAGCTTGATGCTGAGTGCTGCTCCCGACATCAGTGGATCCGCGGAATCATAGGCGATTCACGGCTCACGAGGCAACGTTCGATACCTCGCGAGCACCCGTTCGTGACGAACCTTGATCTGCTGCAAATAGACCTGCTCGCGCGTGCGCCCGAGGGCTTCGTGAGCCAGCTGTGACAATCGCGCGACGACGTCACCGAGGTCCGGGAGGGGCTTCTGGACGAATCCGACGACCCCGAGGTCCGCCGCCCGGGCCGCGAGCTCGGCATCCTGGACCGAGGTCATGAGGAACGCCGGCAGGCCGGGGATGCGGTCGCGGAGGCGCCGGACGGTCTCCAGGCCGTCGATCCCCGGCAGCTGGGCGGCGACCAGGGCGAGGTCGAACGCCGCGCCGCCGCGCATCAGCGTCTCGACCTCCCGGGTCGCGTCCTCGCCGGTCACGAACGTGAACGTGGACAGCCCGCTCGCCTCGAGGCGCTCGGACAGCTCGCGGGCGATCTTCTTGTCCTGCTCGACGACGAGGATCGCCGGCGGCCGATCGTCGAACGGCGTCGGGACCTCGCCGGTGGGGCTCTCGATCTGCGCGAGCTTGTGCTCGAGGTCGATCGATCGCCGCTCGGTGCGGATGAGGTCCTTCAGCATGTCCTCGATCAGCGACCGCAGCGTCGCGGTCGTGCTGGCGTCGGTGGTGCACTCGAGCTGGCGCTGGAACACGCGGGTGACGACGGCCTTCGCAGCGGCGGTGCCCTCGTGCCTCAGATCGATGACATCGCCGGCGCCCGCGCGGATACACGCGAGCACGACCGCCGCGTCGGCGCCGTCGGTGACGGCAACCGGCATCGATCGCGGGATGGTCTCGACGACCTTGCGGATGCGGTCGGTCGCCTGCCGGACGTCGTCGGTCTCGGTTCCGGAGACCACCGCGCGCAGATCGAGCATCACGCATGGCATCGCGGCCGTCTGGCTCGCGACGTGGGCCGCCGCGGGCAGATCGTCGACGACGTCGACGTGGACGCTCGTCATCCCGAGGCGCTCGATCATGGCGCCGAATGCGCCGGTGGCACCTCCGGGGGGGGGGGCGGGGGGGCGCGGCGGGCGCGGCGGGGG
>JAEWJO010000248.1 GCA_023386455.1 Pseudomonadota bacterium
GCGCACGACCGTCTCGATCCGCGCGCCGAGGTGAAGCGCGAACTGGCCGTGCGGCCGCGCGGCGAGGTGCGCGAGCAGCGCGTCGACGTAGCGCCGGCTGCCGCCGACGATCGTGTGCCACGCGAGAGGCAGGACGGGCGACAGCATGCCGTGCTGCTCGAGGAAGCGCAGGTAGGTGACGGCGGGGAACGCGCCACACAGCGCGGGCGCGAGCGACCACAGCGCGGCGGCGAGCGGGACGACGAAGCGCTCGCGCACGTCGGCAGACACGCGTCGCTCGGCGAGATACTCGTCGAGCGAGGCGCGCGCGACGAGCTCGCTGCCGAGATCGCGGCGGCCACGCGCGAGGAAGCGCATCACCTCGACGAGAAATCGCCAGTGCCGCGCGTCGACGAGCCGGCGCCGGTCGGCGAACATCGCGGACAGCGACTCGCTGCCCCACTCGAGGCCGTCGTGGACGACCGAGAACGACATCGTCGTCGGTCGCGTCGTCACGCCGAGCTCGCGCAGCAGCGCGAAGAAGTGCGGATAGCGCTCGCGATTGCAGACGATGAAGCCCATGTCGATCGCCTGGCCGTCGGCGTGGACCGTGTGGACGTGACCACCGGGCCGCAGCGCGGCCTCGAACATCGTCACGTCGGCGCGGCCGACCAGGGCGTGCGCGGCCGCGAGGCCGGCGATGCCGGAGCCGATGATCGCGACGGACACCGGCACACAGTACTTCACCACGGTCGCGCGGAAGAAGTAGGGTCGGGCCGTTGGCTGCACGCGACGTCGACCTCGCCGGTCACCCGGGTCTCCTGCTGAAGCCGCGCGCGGCCGAGGCGCTGTACGTGCTCGCGCACGGCGCCGGTGCGGGCATGCGGCATCCGTTCATGGTCGAGATCGCCGAGGCGCTCGCCGCGCGGCACATCGCGACGCTGCGCTGGGAGTTCCCGTTCATGGCCGCGGGCAAGGCGCGGCCGGACCCCGCGCCGAAGGCCGAGGCGGCAGCTCGCGAGGTATGGGACGCGTCGAGGGCGCTCGCCAAGGGGCTGCCGCGGTTCGCCGGCGGCAAGTCGTTCGGAGGCCGCATGACGTCGCGCGCGCATGCGGCCCAGCCGCTCGACGGATTGTGCGGCCTCGTGTTCCTCGGCTTCCCGCTGCACCCGCCGGAGAAGCCGGGCGTCGAGCGCGCGGAGCATCTCGCGCAGGCGGCCGGACCGATGCTGTTGCTGCAGGGCACGCGCGACGACCTTGCACGGCTCGACCTCTTGCGGCCGGTGGTCGTGGGGCTCGGCTCTCGCGCGACGCTGCACGTCGTCGATCACGCCGATCACGGGTTCGACGTGCTCGTGCGCTCCGGACGCACGCACGCACAGGTGATCGACGAGCTGGCAGAAACGATCGCGGGTTGGATATCATCCGTCGCGTGTGGACGAGTTACTCCGCGCGGCACGCGGCGCAGCTGATCGGGCTCGCCGAGTCGGCGGTTCGCAGCTGTATTCGTGATGGGCTCGTCGGCATGCCGGGCACCGTTCCCGCGCAGCTGTCGTTCCGCGATCTGTCGGCGCTGCGCACGGTGAAGGCGCTCGTCGATGCGGGCCTGCCGCTGCCGCGCGTGCGCAAGGAGCTGCTCGCGATCCAGGCGCTGTTGCCGGCGGGCACGTCGCTCGCGGAGCTCACCGTCGAGGCGCGCAACGGCCAGCTCCATGTCCGGGGCTCCGGATCGGCGGGCAACGGCGCGAGCGTCACCGCGATCGGCGACGGCACCGGTGCCGGCCAGCTCGCGCTGCCGTTCGACGCCGTGATCGAGGCAGCCGGCGAGCTCGGCGAGGTCCACGAGCTGCCGCGTTCACCGGTCACGCCGATGCCGGTCGCGGTGCCGCCGGCGACCGCCGATCAGTGGCTGTCGCGGGCGCAGGTGCTCGAGGAGCGCGATCCGGTCGCCGCGATCGACGCGTACCGCCGCTCGCTGCGCCTGCGTCCGGACTGCACCGAGGCATGGATCAACCTCGGCCGGCTGTTCGCGGAGAGCAACGACGGCGATGCCGCCCGCGACTGCTTCAGGAGCGCGCTCGAGCTCGATCCCGCGGAGGCGACCGCCTACTACAACCTCGGCGTGCTCGCGCAGGACGCCGGCACCGAGAGCGAGGCGATCGAGCTGTATCGCCGCTCGCTCGAGCTCGATCCGCAGCTCGCCGAGGCCCACTACAACCTGGCGACGCTGTTCGACCAGTCGGGCGACTCGCGCTCGGCGATCCGGCACATCAACGAGTACCGCAAGCTCACCCGCTGATCAGCGCTTCTTCGCCAGCGCCGGCGCCGGCTCGTGCGGCTTCGTTCCGTCCGTGTGCTCGACGACGTGCGGATAGCGGCGTGCATGGGCCTTCGCCCGCGCGCGGGCGCGCGCTCGCGGCCCGGTCGACCGCCGCGTCGGCTTCTTGCTGGCGGAGCGCTTCGTCGGTCGGGGCTTGCCGGGCATGCGGGAGGTGTACCTCAGGTCACGAGCGCGAGCCGGCGCTCGAGGAACCGCCGCTCCGGATCGGATCCGACGAGGCCAAGTGCCTCGCGATAAGCCGTGGCGGCGCCATGCAGGTCGCCCGAGCGACGCAGGAGATCGGCGCGCGCGGCGTGCCACAGGTGGTAGTCGGCGAGCTGATCCCTCAGCGGATCGATCAGCGCGAGCCCCGCGGCCGGGCCGTGGCACATCGCGATCGCGACCGCGTGGTTCAGCGCGACGATCGGCGTCGGCGAGCGCCGGTAGAGCGCCGCGTAGAGACCGGCGATCTGCGGCCAGTCGGTCGTTGCCGCGGTCGTCGCGCTCGCGTGGAGCGCCGCGATCGCCGCCTGCAGCGCATAGCTGCCGCCACCGCCGGGGCCGCGCAGCGCCGCCGGGACGAGCGCGAGCGCCTCGTCGATCTGCGCGCGGTTCCACCGCGTGCGGTCCTGATCCTCGAGGAGCACGACGTCGCCGCCACCGTCGACGCGGGCCTCCCGACGAGCGTCGTGGAGCAGCATCAGCGCGAGCAGGCCCTTCGGCTCCTGGCCGTCGGTCAGCTCGACGAGCAGACGGCCGAGCCGGATCGCCTCGCCGCACAGGTCGCGCCGGATCCACTCGTCGCCGGCGGTCGCGGCGTAGCCCTCGTTGAACACGAGGTAGACGACGGCCATCACCGCGTCGGTTCGCTCGGCGAGCTCGCTCGTCTCGGGGACGACATACGGGATCCTGGCGTCGCGGATCTTCGTCTTGGCGCGCACGAGCCGCTGCGCCATCGTCGTCGGCGCGGCGAGGAACGCGCGCGCGATCTCCTCGGTCGTCAG
>JAEWJO010000274.1 GCA_023386455.1 Pseudomonadota bacterium
GCGCGGCGGCACGTCCGATGCGAGCAGCGCGACGCCGAGGAGCGCGAGCAACGAGACGCCCGCGGTCAGCAGCGCCGCCGGATGCGCCGCCGTCGCGATCGCGGTGCCGAGCCAGATCGCGACCGACGCGCCGAGCCGCGGCCTGCGCAGGGCGCCGAGGATGCCGAGCACCGCGATCATCGAGAACACGTGCGCGAACGTGCTGTGGAGGATCGCCCACTGGAACAGGCCGACCGTGCCGCCGTGCGAGATCGCACCGCCGTCGACGAGCCATGCGAGCCCGATGACGAACGCGACCTTGCGCGACGCGACGCGCAGCGCGAGTGCCGTCGTGATCGTCGCGAGCGACAGGTGGACGAGCGTCGCCACGATCATGAACGCGAGCGGCAGGTCGTGCTCGAGTCCGAGCAGCTTCGCGAGGTGGCCGGTGACGAGATACGTCATCGCCGGATACAGCTCGAGCGGAGCATCGCCGGTCGACACGAGGTGATTCCACACCGGGACGTCGAACCCGGGCAGCGACGGCATGATCCGCGCGAGCACCGCGTGCTGCGGTCCCCAGTCGCCGAGCTGCCAGTCGGGCGAGACGGTCAGCGTCTCCCAGAACACGTCGATCCCGATCACCGGCACCGCGACGAGCACGAGCACGGTCGCGAGCCGTCCCGGGTTCCTCAGCCACGCGGGTGCCGCGGGCCAGGCGTCGAACATCGCGACGCCGATCATGCCCGCAAGGATCGCGAGTGCGAGCGAGCCGGCCGAGGTGCTCGGGAATGCGAGCGCGACGGTCACCGCACCGACGACGAGCTGGGCGAGCGGACGCTCCCAGACCCAGCGCGCAGCCCGGTGAATCACGTCCCCGCGTACCACGTGGCGAAACCCTTCACAATCCCGGGGGAAGCGAGGCATCCTGCGCTCGATGGATCGTCGGCTGTCGGCACTCGTCCCCGCGCTGCTCGCGACATCCGCGTGCGGAGACAACGGGCTGCCGACCGGCTTGCCCCTCGCCGAGACAGGGGACGTCGCGATCGTCGCGCACCAGGACGACGACCTGCTCTTCATGCAGCCCGACGTCGCCGAGGCAGTGCGCGCGGGCGGTGGCATGACGATCGTCTATGTCACCGCGGGCAACGGCACGAAGGGCTACGACCGGTCGCAGGGACGCTACCAGGGCCTCATGGAGGCGTACGGCGATGTCGCGAACGCGACGGCCTGGACCTGCGGATGGATCGCGATCGCCGGTCACACCGCCGAGCACTGCCGGCTTGCCGAGCGCAACGTGTCGCTCGTGTTCCTCGCGTATCCCGACGGCGGCAAGCGCGGCGAATACGAGCCGAGCCTTCGCCACCTGTGGCAGGGCGACGTCGCGAGCGTCGAGACCATCGCCGAGCGCACGGCTGTCTACGATCGGCCCGGGCTCATCGACACCGTCGCGGACGTGCTGCGCGAGACCCGACCCGCGCATGTTCACGTGCTCGACGGTGCGGGCACGCACGGCTACGACCACAACGATCACATGCTCGTCGGCGGCGTCGCGCTCCTCGCGGTGGCGCGCGCGAACGTGGCGCCAGATCTGATCGCGTACCGCGGCTACAACACCCCGGGCGAACCACCGAACAAGCGCGAAGCCATGCTCGGCACGGCCAAGACCGTCCTCGGCCGCTACGAGGCGTGCGCGACCGACTGCGCCCCGTGCGGAGATGTCTGCAGTGTCGGCGGGCTGCACCTCGACTTCCTCCTGCGGCGCTACGCGATCGGGTTCCGGCCGACGTTCGCAGGACGCCTTCGCCAGGGAACCTCGTGCCTGCTCGCCGACGGCGCGCTCGGCGACTGCAGCGCAGCACCGGTCTGGAAGCTCGACGAGCTCGGACAGCTCCGCAGCGGTCTCACCTGCCTCGCCGTCGCCGACGACGGCACCGTCTCGGGCGGCGTGTGCACCGGTGGCGTCGAGCGCCGCTTCTTCGTCGACGACGAAGGCCACATCTGGTCGGGTCTTCCGCCGCGTCCCGAACCGGGGATCGACTACGCACAGCTGCGCTGCCTCCGGCCCGATGCCGGTCGCGTGACCGCACAGCTGTGTGGCGGCTCGAACGACGAGGTCACCCGCACCGCGCCGACGTGGGAGATCGCGCCGCCGACGAAGCAGACCGCGCGCGCCGACCTCGGCCTCACCGCGACCGGACGCGACGTCCGGCTCGGCGATCTCACCGGCGACGGCCGGGCGGATCTATGCGCCGTCGAGAACGGCGGCCTGCGCTGCGCGCCGGGCGATGGCCAGGGCGGCTTCGCGCCGAGCACGCTGATCGACGATCCGATCCGCCCGCTCGCGATCGAGCCGCGCAGCCTCGCGCTCGGCGACGTCGACGGCGATGGCGCGCTCGACGCGTGCGGCCGCGACGCCAACGGCATCCTGTGCGCGACCGCGACCTCCGGGTTCACCGCCGTCCGCTGGAGCCCGGCGTTCAACGACCAGCTCGCCCGTCCGACGACGGCCGCGTCGATCTCCATCGTCGACGCGAACGCCGACGGCAACGCCGACATCTGCGGCGTCGATCTCACCGGCGTCGTTTGCGCGCCACGCGGCCTCATGCTCAAGAACGATCTGCGCTCGGCCTGGCCGATCGCAGATGCCGTCGTGTGGTCCGCCGATCTCGACGGCGATCGCCAGGCCGACTGGTGCGCCGCGACCGACACCGGCCCGGCGTGCGCCGTCGCCGCCGAGCGCGGCGC
The DNA here is from genome assembly GCA_023386455.1 of Pseudomonadota bacterium. GTDB lineage: Bacteria > Myxococcota_A > Polyangia > Haliangiales > Haliangiaceae > JABFXX01. The sequence goes on from JAEWJO010000274.1 coordinate 2,728, forward strand.
GACCGATGCCGGCGCGCCCTGGGGCTACGCGCAGGGTGGCGTCGTCGACGTCGCGCCTGCGAACAACGCGACCGTCGCGATCGCCGACATCGATGGCGATGGCCGCGCCGATCTGTGCTCGCCGCGCGAAGATCGGATCGTGTGCGCGCGCAGCCAGGGTCGCGCGTTCGGCCCGCGTGCCGCGACGCTCGCGGTGCTGCCGAATCAGGCGACCGCGTCGGCGCTCTGGCTCGGCGACCTGAACGGCGACGGCCGCGCCGACCCGTGCGTCGACGCCGGCACGTCGATCATCTGCGCCGTCGCACCTTAGCAACGCGCCGCTTCGGCGCGAACACCTTGCGTTCGAGCGCTGCCACGCGCGGCGGTAGGTCCTTGTACTTGTCGTCGAGCGCGCCGATGTAGACACGCAGGCGCTCCTCGGAGGCCTGGACGTGACGGGCAAGCTCGCCGAGCTGTCGCGCTTCGGATGCCTCGATCAGCGCCGTCATCTGGGCCGTCATCTGCGCCGTGTGCGACGCAAACTGGGCATCCATGCGCGAGATGATCGCGCCAGCCCAGAGATCGAGGGCCTCGTGCAGCTCGCGGCGTGTGACTGGGTCGTCCATGGTCCGTACGTTCGACACAATGTATCTCCTCTGCCGTCCGGAGCGACAGAGCAGATCGCGTGCCGTCGAGAGCTCCGCGAACGTTCTCGCACGCGTGTCCGGAGTTTCCGCGTGGCGGACGCGCGTGTCCGCCGTGGGGCCGAGCTCGGACGTCAGCGCTTCTTCGCGAGGCGCTCGAACGTGTCGAGGATCGGCGCGGAGACGTTGCGGTTCTCGAGGCGATCGACGTGGCGCACGCCGGTCGGCGACGTGATGTTGAGCTCGGTGAGCTTGCCGCCGATCACGTCGAGACCGACGAGGATCTGGCCGTGGCTCCGCAGAAACGGTGCGAGCTCGCTGATGATCTTCTTGTCGTCGTCGTCGAGATCGGTCTTCACCGCGGTGCCGCCGACATGGAGATTGCCGCGCGCCTCGGCGGAGGCCGGCACGCGAAGCACGGCGCCGACGAACTCGCCATCGGCGAGCAGGATGCGCTTGTCGCCCTTCGCGGCCTCGGGCAAGAACCTCTGCGCGAGCGTCCACCGGGTGCCGGCACCGGTCGAGGTCTCGAGGATCGATGACGCGTTCGGGTCGCCGTCGCGCACGACGAAGATGCCGAGGCCGCCGTACCCGTCGACGGGCTTGACGACGATCGCGCCGCCCTGCTCGTTCTGGAACGCGCGCAGACGCTCCGCCGAGCGCGTGACGATCGTCGGCGGCGTCAGGTGCGGGAAGCGCAGGACGGCGAGGTGCTCGTTGAGCTCGCGCAGGC
>JAEWJO010000413.1 GCA_023386455.1 Pseudomonadota bacterium
CTCGTCCTCCACGCGCTCGGCGCCGCCGGGCGCAGCGCGCACCGCGACACGATCGCCCAGGCCGCGCAGGCCGAGGCGCTCGCGGCAAGTGCGACCGATCTGCTGCGCCGCCTGACCGAAGCCGTCGACGATGATGTCGAGGAAGGAACGACCGACATGCCGAGCCGCGTCGAGACTCTGATCGCCCTGGGCCGCGTCCCGCTGCTCGCCGCGCTGTCGACGCGCCAGCTGGCCGACGTCGCCGAGCGCGCGCGCTGGGTGACCGCGCGCGAGGGCTCGATCGTCGTCACCGGCGGCGATCCGATCGATGCGCTGATCGTCGTCGAGGACGGCGAGCTCGCGATCGGTGACCGCCGGATCGGCAAGGGCGAGGTCGTCGACGAGCTTGCCTGCGTCGCTCCCGCCGCTGCGCCCGCGGATCTCTCGGTCGTGCGCGCGGCGCGCATGATCCGGCTCGAGCGCGTCGACTTCGAGGAGCTCGTCGACGACGTGCCGGGACTCGCATCGGCCGTCTGCCGCGCCCTCGGCGAGCGCGCCCGGCGGGCCGAGGACGCGAGCTATCGCTCGCCGCTCGCGAGCCGCGGCGGCTAGTCTCTCGTTCGACGATCCCCGGCGCCAGGCCGGCAAGCCGGCACGAGGTGGGGCCCGAAGCGCTTCGCGCTTCACCTTCCTAGCGACCGAGAACGAGCATGGTAGGGTCCCGCGGTCGTGACGACCTGGGACGCCGTGATCGTCGGCAGCGGCTTCGGCGGCGCGATGGTCGCGCACCAGCTGGTGTCGGCGGGCGCGCGCGTCCTCATGCTCGAGCGCGGGGACTGGGTCACGCGCGGCGACGCGGCGTGGAGCCCCGATGCGTCGCTCGAGATGACGCCGAGCTACGCGAAGGACATCCCGTACCGCTGCGACCGCGGCGGCCACGGTCCGACGATCGGTGCGTACACGTGCGTCGGTGGGCCGTCGGTCTACTACGGCTGCGTCTCGTTCCGGTTCCGCGAGCAGGACTTCGTCGGCGACGGCGACGTGATCGCGGACTCGGGCGCCGCGTGGCCGTACCGCTACAGCGAGCTCGAGCCGTTCTACAGCGAGGCCGAGGGACTGCTCGGCATCGCCGGCGACGATGCGGGCGATCCGACGGCGCCGCCTCGCTCGCGGCCGTTTCCGTTCCCGCCGGGAGAGCTCGCGCCGATCTCGATGCGCGTCGTCGAGACGGCGGTCGGGATGGGGCTCTCGCCGTTCCACCTTCCGCTCGCGATCAACCATACGGCGTCGGACACGCGGAAGAAGTGCGTCGCGTGCCGCACGTGCGATACGTACGCGTGCGCGATCGAGGCGAAGAACGACATCGCGACGATGATGATCGCGCCGCTCGTCCGGCGCGGCATGACGCTGTGGACGAACACGGTCGCGCTGCGCCTCGAGACCGAGGGTCGCGCGGTCACGCGCCTGCACGTGCATCGCCGCGACACCGGCGAGGAGCTCGCGATCGAGGCCGAGCGGTTCGTGCTCGCGGCGGGGGCGCTGGGCTCGCCACACCTCGTGCTCGCGAGCAAGCTCGACGAGCTATCGCCGGCGCGCGCGACGGTCGGGCGCTATCTCATGCGGCACGACAACGCGATGGTGTTCGGCGTGTTCCCGGTTCGCCCCGATCCGACGCGCCGGTTTCACAAGCAGGTCGCGCTGCACGACTGGTACTTCGGCGACCCCGCCGCGGTCGAGGGTGCGCACCTGACGAAGCTCGGCGGCGTGCAGCAGATGATGACGCCGCCGAAGGAGCTCGTCCGCGCGCACTTGCCGCTCGGCACGAAGACGGTGCTCGGCGGCTTCACCGAGCAGCTGACGGGCCTGCTATGTATCGCCGAGGATCAGCCGCGCGCGGATAACGGCGTGTCGGTCGACTGGAGCGTCCGCGATCGCTATGGCCTGCCACAGCTCGTGATCGACACGAGCTACACGGCGCGCGACGACCTCGCGGTCGACGTGCTCGCGCGCCGCGCCCGCGAGATCCTCTCGAACATGGGGGCCGTCCTGTCGTATACGCATCGCGTGAAGACGTTTTCCCATGCGGTCGGCACGCTGCGCATGGGCACCGATCCCGAGACCTCGCCGCTCGACGGTGAGTGCCGGTTCCGCGGCGTCGACAACCTGTGGATCACCGACGGCAGCGCGCTGCCGATGTCGGCGGGCGTGAACCCGAGCCTCACGATCGCGGCGAACGCGCTGCGTGCGGGCGCTGCGATGGTCGCGCGATGATCCGGCTCGCGTTCCTCGGCTGCGGCAAGATCGCGAAGGCGCACGCCAGGCGTCTGCGCAAGCACCGCGCGGACGTGTCGGTCGGGTTCGCGAGCCGCGATGCGGGGCGCGCGGCCGCGTTCGCGAAGGAGTGCGGCGGCACGTCGTACGGCACCTACGAGGACGCGCTCGGTTCGAGCGAGGTCGACGCGGTCGCGATCGTGACGCCGCCCGACTCCCACCTGGACCTCGCGCTCCGCGCGCTCGTCGCCGGCAAGCACGTCGTGCTCGAGAAGCCACCGGTGCCGCGCGCCGCCGACTTCACGCCGATCGCCGAGGCCGCCGCCGCCGCCGGCAAGCAGGTGTTCGTCGCCGAGAACTACCAGTACAAGCCGCTGCTCCGGCGCATCCGCGGGCTGCTCGCGGACGGCGCGATCGGCGACGTGCTGTTCGTCCACGTGAACGCGATCAAGCACCAGCGCAGCTCCGATGACTGGCGGGCGAGCTACGGCGCGCTCTACGAGGGCGGCATTCACTGGGTCGATTTCATGGCGAGCCTCGGCCTGCCGGTCGCGAGCGTCCGCGGCCACCGTCCGTCGCCCGCCGCGACGCCCGAGCGCTCGATGATGGTCAGCTTCGACTACGCGGGCGGGCCCGTCGGCATGCTCTCGTACAGCTGGGAGGTCCCGGCGACCGCGAAGGGCCTTCGGCTGTCGAAGATCTACGGTCGCGCCGGCAGCATCACGTTCGAGACGAACGGCCTCTGGGTGCTGCTGCACGGCAAGAAGACGCGTATTTACATCCCCGGGCTCCGCGATCTCGCGGGCTATGGCGCGATGTGGGCAGACTTCGTCCAGGCCTGGAAGACGGGCACAGAACCCGCTATGACCCTGGCCCAGGCGCGGCAGGACCTCGAGCTCGTCGAAGCGGCCTACGCCACGGCAGGTGTTTCATGAACTACGCGATCGCGACTCTCATTGGCCTCCTGGCAGGACTCCACACCTGCACCTGGGGCATGTACAAGGACGCCCCCCACGAGGGCTTCACCTGGCCCAAGTACTTCCGCTCGGCGGTCGTCGCCACGATCCTCGGCGCCGCGACGCAGTACTTCGTGCAGTGGGACCTCGCACACGACGCAGGCCTTCGCTTCGTCTACTTCGGCCTCATCTACTGCCTCGAGCGCGCCGCGACCGAGTTCTGGAAGTACTTCATCCGCGAGGAAGACCAGAGCAAGTACTTCATCCCGATGCAGTTCGGCGTCATGGGCAAGCCGATGAAGGATGCGAGGAAGCGCATCACGATCGGCATCATCGTCGCGATCGCGTGCTTCGGCGTGTTCTTCGCGATCCGCGCGCTCGAGGAGAGCTTCGGCGCGCACTGGCCGCGCTGGCTCGTCGTCGTCACGGTCGGCAGTTTCTTCGGCTGGATCTCGGCGTTCGGCGGCGCGTGGAAGGACGCGCCGATCGAGGGCTTCGAGACGTTCAAGTTCTTCCGCAGCCCCGGCGTGGCCGCGAGCTGGGCGTTCATCGTGTCGAGCTTCACGCCGTCGTGGGCGATCATCGCGATCGCCGCCGAGGGCTTCACGGTCGCGTCGATCGAGACGTACAAGACGTTCTTCTTCCCGAACAAGCCGCGCGGCAAGTTCGCCGGCAAGCCGATCCTGCATCCCGAGCACCTGCAACGCCGGAAGAAGTTCGTGCCGCTCTATGCCGGCATCTGGCTGCTCGTCCTCGGTCACCTCGTCGCGGGTCTGATGTGCTCCTAGGGAGCACCACGACGTGAGGCACGCGTGATGTTGCCAGCACCTGGATCACGGGTCACCATGGCGGCTCGCGGATGACCGAGCAGCTCCTGCACAGCTTCGGCCTCTACGGTGCAACGCTGGCCGTCTGCTTCATCGCGGGGCTCGTCCCGTTCGTCAACGCCGAGGTGTTCCTGTTCGTCGCCTCGGCCAAGCTGGTGTCCTCGCCGCACCAGCTGCCGATGATCGTCGCGCTCGCCGCGATCGGTCAGATGCTCGCGAAGGTCATCCTCTACCGCGCCGGCAAGGGCATGTTCGAGATGCCGAAGGGGCGCTGGAAGGAAAAGATCGAGCGCGCCCGCGAGCGGATGCTCAAGTGGGAGAAGCAGCCGTACCTCGTGTACGCGGCATCTGCCTCGCTCGGCCTGCCGCCGCTCTACCTGACGACGTTTGCCGCCGGCGCGATGCGGATCAACTTCACGCTGTTCTGCGTGATCGGGCTCGCCGGACGCGTGCTGCGCTTCGCGGTGCTCGTCGCGATTCCCTGGCTTTAGAGCTGATTCGCCGGCGTGCCCGGCGGGATGTTCGACTTCTGCACCGGCACCTCCCTGGGAGGCGGTGGCGGGAACTTCGTCTCGCACGCCTTGATGTCCTCGGGCGAATGGACGGCGAGGTAGCAGGCGCGACCCTCGGCCGACCACCCCTGTGTCGTGCAGGCCTCGGCGGTCGCCTTCACGATCTTCGTGCGCTCCTGCTCGAACACGCTCCTCTGGGCCGGGTCGCCCGCGCTCGCGCCGAATACCGAGGCGACGTGCTTGCCGACGTCGATGCACTCGTTCGTCGTGTCGATCTTCGGCTGCTCGGGCAGCGACGGCGGTGGCGACGGCGCGACGAACTTCTGCTGCACGGGCGCGACGCCGCTCGCCGGGGCAGGGGGCGGCTGCTTCTTCGGCGTCGGCTGGATATCGCAGGCGAGGAGCACGAGGAGAGGAAGCGCGCGCATCACGACCCCACGAACGGGCGAGCCTGGACGATCCACACGTCCTCACCCTCGAGGACCCACTCGACGTCGAGCGGCTGGCCATGCGTGAACACCGGGATGAGCTTCTCGACCATGTTCGACAGCTTCTTCGCACGTTCCTCGCTCAAGATCACGCCGGCGCCTGCAGGGGTCGGCATTTCCTTGATTCCGCCCTTCTCGTCGAACACGAGCATCACCGGGTCGTCGGCGCGCGAGATGATCTTCGTGCCGTCGTTCGTCGGGTCGAAGATGATCTGCTCCGGCAGCTTCTGCCCCTGAACGACGCGCTCGCCGAGGCCCCACTTCGAGTTGATCGTGAAGCTGTGGTCGTCGCCCGGATCCCACAGGTTCTTCGTCACGAGCACGCCCGCGGCGGTCGCGCTGACGCCGACCTGGATCAGCACGGCCATGTAGGCCTGCTTCTGGTCGACGCCGAACGCGGTGCGCTCCTCGACGGCGCGGAGGCTCCACAGCGAGGCCCACACGGTCTTCAGCGCATCGCCGAGCGCCTTCTTGCCGACGACGTTGCCGACGGTGTCGTAGAGGCCGGCGCCGTTGAAGCCGGGCAGGTCCTCGGAGTTCGACGAGCTGCGGACGAACACGCCTTTGCCGCCGAGCTTGATCCGGACGCGCTTGTAGATGATGTCGAGTGCCGCCGGATCGACCGGCGCGTCGACGATCGCCTTGCGCAGCGTCTCGAGCGTCGCCTTGCGCCACGCCGCGTCGGTCTTCCACTTCGGGTCGGCGAGCATCGCGTCGATCTTCTTGTCGATGCCGGCCTGCTTGATGTGGTTCACGTAATAGAAGAACGGCACGCCGAACCCGGGCGGCACGCGCACACCCTCGAGGTTCGCCGTCACGATCTCGCCGAGGTTCGAGGTCTTCGTGCCGTAGCGCAGCACGTCCTTCGCGCGGATGCGCGTCAGCATCGGCAGCCGCGACGTGGTCGTGTCCGCCTGCGGCAGCTCGACGTGCTTCACCGCGAAGATCTTGTCCTCGAGCTGCTTCACCTCGGCGGCGGTCGCTGCGCGCACGGTGATGGCGGTGTCGGTCACCTCGAAGTAGACGACCTTGCCGTCGAGCTTGCCGAACTTCTCGCGCGCCTTCTTGTCGCCCGCGTTCGGGATGCCCCACGCGCCGGCGCGCAGGTTGACGTGCGAGAGCGGCGTCGAGAACTGCGTCGCGATGATGCCGGCGACCGGCGTGATGTCCGGGTAGCTCTCCTGGAGGAGCACGATGTCGTGGCGGTCGAACGTCAGCGACTCGAACGGCGTGCCGAGCGGCACGACCTTGAGCGTGCCGACGGTCTTGCCCTTGTTGAATGCCTGGAAGTCGGCCGCCTTGTAGATCTCGTCGTTCGTGATCGTCTTCAGGCCGCGCTTGGCGACGTCCGCAGCGACCTTCTGCTGCATCGGCGAGTCGGGGCGGAACGGGAGATCCTTCTCGAAGAACGTCTCGGTGAAGCGCTTCTGCACGCGCAGCACGTCGTCGGGGCCGATCTTGTCGCCCTCCCAGAACGAGAACGTCCACTTGTCGATCTTCAGGTGGTGCGTCAGGTAGCAGAGGATGAAGCGCGGCTTCACGCGCTCGTAGTTCTTGTTGTACTCGCGGATGTTCTGCGCGGTCCACGGCTGCTTGAGCAGCACACCGAGGACGAAGTCGGCGTGGATGTTGAAGAGGTTGACGTCGATGAAGTAGATGTCGTTCGTCTTGACGTCGATGACGGCCTTGCCGAACTGGTCGCTGCCGACGGTCCGCGAGTACGCGTTCCACGTCTTCAGGTC
>JAEWJO010000486.1 GCA_023386455.1 Pseudomonadota bacterium
GGCCGCGCCCGAGAAGCCGGCCGTCGAGCCGCCGGCCGATGCCGCGCCGATTCCGCGGCCCGCGCCCGCGCCCGAGGCCGAGCCGGCGTTTCGGTGGACTCCTTACGGCTTCATGCGCCTGCAGTACCTCGTCGTGCAGAACGATCCGAACGTCGCGTTCGTCGGCCGCGACGACGGCTTCGAGCTGCAGAACGCGCGCGTCGGCGTGCGCGGCACGCTCGGAGATCGCGCATCGTTCACGGTCTCGATCGACGGTGCCGTCGACGAGCGCGCGCAGAACACGCCGCAGGGCAAGCTGCGCCTCGGCATGCGCGACGCGTTCGCCGACGTGATGCTCGGCTCGGTGTCCGTCCGCGGCGGTTACTTCCAGACGTGGGTCGATCCGCAGGGCCTCGTCGCCGACACCGACCGCGAGTTTGTCGACAAGCCGCTCGAGTCGCGCGGCATGCGCTCGACCGAAGGCTGGTACACGCCCGGCCTGCCGCCGGGTCGCTCGCTCGGTGCAGCGCTGCGCCTCGAGCCGAGAGCGGCAAACCGCATCGGCTTCGAGATCGGCGTGCAGAACGGCGCCGACGAGTACGCGAGCAACAACGATAACGACAAGCCGGCGCTGTCGGTCGCGGCGATGCTCGCGTTGCCGAACGACGGCTTCGTCGTCGCAGCGGGACGCTGGAACCCGCGCACCGTCGGTGATCTGCCGTTTCGCCAGGACGAGACCGATCTGCAGGGCTCGGTCGGCGCGCAGCTCAACACCGGCGTGGTCTCGCTCGGCGCCGGCGCGATCGTCCAGCGCACGACGTTCGAGTCGACCGGCGGTCCGGTGCAGAACGCGTTCGGCGCGCACGCCCAGCTCGTCGTCTGGATCCCCGGGCAGACGAAGCTCGGCGTCGGCTACCGGTTCGGCATCCTCGATCCGTCGAGCCTCATCCTCACCGATCGCGTGATGGAGCACACGGTCTCCGGCGTGCTCGCGGTGCCATCCTTGCGCATGCGCCTGCAGCTGCAGCTCACGCACGTCCAGGAGCAGGCGGCGCGCGAGCTGAGCAACGATCGCGCGCAGCTCGCCGCCGAGGTCTCGCTTTGATCAGGCGCTCGCTCGCATGCATCGTGCTCGTCGGCCTCGCGGTCTCGTGCACGGGCTCCGCGCCGCCGCGGTCGCGCGCGCAGCGCATCGGCAAGCTCCAGGAGGCGATCGGCGGGCCGCACGCGATCGGCCGTGTCGGCGACTTCATCCTCGAGAACGATCAGGTCCGGTTCGTCATCGCAGACACCGGCCGCTGCCCGCCGACGCCCGCGCCCGGTGCGCCGCCGTGCGTCGACACCTTCGGCCGCGTCAACACGACGTTCGGCGGCACGCTCGTCGATGCCGACCTGCAGCGCATCGGCGGCGACGGCGAGGGCAACGACCAGCTCGCCGAGCTGTTGCCGGGCTTCTTCTTCACCGCGATCGACGCGACCGAGGTGAAGGTCACCGCCGACGGCTCCGACGGCCGCGCCGCCGAGGTCACCGTCGTCGGCACCGGCGGCGATCTGTTCCAGATGGTGTCGCTGCTGAACACCGGCCTCGTGTTCCCGCAGACGCTCGCGTTCACGCAGGTCTACAAGCTCGAGCCGGGCAAGCGCTACCTGACGATCGAGACGACGGTGAAGAACACGTCGACGGGCGTCCACCCGTTCCCGTATCTCAACCCGACCCAGCTCGACGACCTGACCGGCTTCAACATCCCCGGCATCGGCAGCATCGAGCTGTCGGTGCCGCTCGGGCAGCTCCCGCTGTTCGGCGGCGAGCAGACGATCTTCACGCCCGGCGTCGCCGGCTTCAACGTGCGCTTCGCGATCGAGGACAGCTACAAGACAGCCGGCGGGTTCCCGTCGTTTCCGGGCATGGTCGTCGACTTCGTCGCGACGAAGGGCCCGGGCGTGTCGTACGGCCTCGCGATCCCCGACTCGCCCGACAACTACGTCAACGCGTACCGGGCGGGCTACGCGGCGCAGGACATCACGAAGTACTCGATGCTCCTGCCGTTCACGTACGCGGGCGTCACCGGCGCGTACATGTATCGCGCGCCGAACCAGCTCGGCCCGAACGAGGAGCGCACGTACACGTCCTACTTCATCGTCGGCCGCGGCGACGTCGGATCGATCTACGACACGGTGCTCGAGCTGCGCGGTGCCGCGACCGGCACGTTCGGCGGTCGCGTCGTCGACGAGCTCACGCAGCAGCCGGTCGCCGACGCGAGCGTGATGATCTCGAAGGACGGCAAGATCCTCGACCAGCTCGAGACCGACGCGAGAGGCTCGTTCCTCGGCAAGCTACCGCCGGGCAACTACACGTACACGGTGATCACGCCCGACCGCGACCGGAGCGAGGAGACGGCGTTCGCGATCGCGTCCGGCCAGCAGACCGGCGTGCTCGTCCAGCTGAAGGCGTCGGCGTCGCTCGCGGTGTCGGTGCTCGACGAGCTCGGCCGCCACGCACCGGCGAAGATCCTGCTGCTCGCGACCGACCCTCGGGTCAAGAACGTCGACGGGCGCGACATCCTCTACTCGCTCGGACTCGGCGAGGACGTCCGGACGACCGCGTTCGACGGGACCGGCCGCTACATCGAGCGCGCGTGGTGGACGACCGACGGCATCGTCGAGGCCAACGTCAAGCCGGGCACCTACGAGCTCGTCGCCGCGCGCGGCCCCGAGTACGAGCTCGCGACGAAGTCGATCACGATCGCCGCCGGCGGGTCCGCCGCGGAGCAGCTGCAGCTCCAGCGCGCGTTCTCGACCGACGGCTGGGTCTCCGGTGACTTTCATATCCACGCCCAGCCATCGACCGACTCCGGCCTGCCGATCGACGAGCGCGTCGCGAGCTGCGCCGCCGAGGGACTCGAGGTCGCGGTCGCGACCGATCACAACTACATCACCGACTACGCGCCGGTGATCGCGTCGAGCGGGCTCGATCCGTGGCTGCTCGGGATCCCGGGGCTCGAGCTGACGACGTTCGAGGAAGGCCACTTCATCGGCTGGCCGCTCCGCGTGGATCCCGGCTCGACGCGCGGCGGCGAGTTCACGTGGGCGCACCAGACGCCCGACCAGCTGTTCGATCAGCTGAGAAAGCTCGCGATCGACGCGACACAGTCGATCGTCCAGGTCGCCCACCCGCGCCAGCAGGTGCTCGGCTACTTCGCGCAGTTCTTCGTCGATCAGGACACCGCGCAGCCGTACACGCCGACCGGCATCATGGGCGTGTTCGCGCCGTACGGCGACGAGCTCCAGGCGGAGAACTTCAGCTACAAGTTCGACTCGCTCGAGCTCATCACCGGGCTCAAGACCGAGGACGTCCACACGTTCAAGGCGCCGACCCCGCTGCCGCCGGGACCGTTTCCGGATCCACAGCCGGTGCCGGGGCAGGTCGTCGTCGGCAAGGACGGCCGGCCGACGTTCCCGGGCACCGTCGAGAGCTGGTTCGCGCTGCTCGATCGCGGTCAGAAGCAGACCGGCATCGGCGCGTCCGACTCGCATCACCTGCTCGGCGACGAGCCCGGCTATGCGCGCACGCTGCTGTACGTCGGCGCGGGCAAGGACACGCCGGGAGGCTACTCGCGCGCCGACATCCTCACCGCGACGAAGGAGCACCGCGCGATCGCGACGAACGCGCCGTTCATCGACATGACGATCGACGGCCACGGCATCGGCGACACGGTCGTCGCGAGCGGGCAGGTCAACGTGCAGATCCGGGTGCGCGCGGCGACCTGGGCGAAGGTCGATCGCCTCGTCGTGTACTCGAACAGCAAGGTGGTCGCCGACCTGCCGATCGCGACCGGCACCGACTTCGCGACGAACGTGGTGCTGACGCCGGCGACCGACGCGTGGGTCGTCGCCGAGGTGACCGGGACGCAGAACATGTTCCCGGTCGTCTCGCCGGTCGAGTTCCCGCCGCTCGACGCGACGGTGATCATCAACTCGCTCGCGCAGGGCATCGATCTGTCGAGCCTGCCGATCGCCGGCACGCTCAAGCCGCAGCGCCTGCACACCGCGACGCCGTACGCGATCACGAACCCGATCTGGATCGATCGCGACGGCAACGGCTGGACGCCACCGAAGCCGCCGATCGCGGTCCGGCCGTCCCCGGATCCGGGCGCGCGCCCCGACGTCCGCGCGCAGTTCGACGCGCTTCCCGAGGTGTCGCAGTGACGCGCTGCGTGACCACTCTCGTTGCCGTCTGCCTGGCTGCCGCGTCTGCCTGGGGCCACACGTTCCCGGCAGTGCGCACGGTTGTCGTCCAGGTCGAGGCTTGCGAGCTCGCGGTGATGGTCGGCTTCCGGCCCGCGTCCGGCGAATCGACCGAGGCGATCGTCGCGCGGATCGCCAGCCAGCCGGAATCACAGCGGGTCGACGCGGCCAAGAGCGTGCTCGCGCGCGAGGCGATAGGCCCCCTCACGGTGACGGTCGACGGGACACCGCTGGTGCCCACAACCGTGCGCGCAAAGATCGGCGTCGACCCGGGCGGAACCCGGCCGATGGTGATCGTCCTCGTGACCTACTCGATTCCGCGCGGTGGCGCGCTCGCGGTGAAGACGCGCGACCCGCGCAGCACGCGGATATCGTGGACAGATCGCAGCGCCGGCCGGGTCGATCCCGAGCGCGCACCGGCGCAGGCCACCTGGTACTCCGGCGTGGCCTCCTTCTTGCTGACACTCGGCGCACCCACGGGAGGGTCGTCATGCGTCAGCTCCACTTCGTCCTCGGATTCGTCGCCGCGCTGAGCCTCGCGGCCTGCGCCGACAACGCGTACGACCCGAACGCGCCCGCGATCGATCCGAACGCGCCGCGCGTCCACATCACCTCTCCCTCGCGCGGCACGATCGCCGGCGACGTCGATCGCCTGATGGTCACCGGCACCGCCTCCGACGACAGCGGCTCGGTCGCGTCGGTGCTCGTCAACGACGTCGCCGCCGCGGTGTCGCCCGACGGCACGTGGACCGCGTACGTCCCGCTCGTTCCCGGCACGAACCTCCTGCACGCGGTCGCCAAGGACGCGCAGGGCAACACCGGCAAGGAGTCGCGCGCCGTCGTCGCGGGTCCGATGGCGACGCTCGCGCGCCAGATTCCCGATTCGATCACGGCGACGCTCTCGGCGCAGACGTTCGATGCGATCGGCCGCGGCGCCGCCGGGTACATCAAGAGCGGCAACCTCATGGCGGCGATCGCGCCGCTGAACCCGGTCGTCGACGCCGGCGCGCCGAACGGCCCCGACTGTCTCTACGGCCAGGCCTCGATCACGAGCATGACGGTCGGCGACGCCGACATCCTGCTCGCGCCGCAGAACGGCGGCATCTTCCTGTCCGGTGAGCTGAAGAACGTCCGCGTCGGCATGCACCTGCAGTGGGCCGTGTCGTGCCTCGACGGCGCGCGCGACATCGTCATCTCGGCGAACAAGGTCTCGGTCCAGGGCAACCTGAAGGTCGGCCTCGTCGGCCGCAACTTCGACATCAAGCTCGAGAACCAGAACGTCCAGATCACCGGCTTCGACCTCCAGCTCGGCGGTATCCCCGGCGAGATCGTCGACATGCTCTCGCTCGACACCGCGATGGGCCCGATCCTCGGCTGGGCGACCGAGCGCTTCGTCGTGCCGATGCTGAACACGTCGCTGAAGAGCCTCAACGAGGTGAAGACGATCGACGTGCTCGGCACGCCGGTCGCCGTCGACGTCAAGCCGTCGCAGATCAGCTTCACGCGCGAGGGCGGCATGGTCCTGCTCGACACGTCGCTGCGCGCGAAGAACGACACCGGCAGCTTCGTCTACGTCCCGAACACGGTGCCGACGATGGACATGTCGCAGGGCTTCCAGCTCGCGGTCGCCGACGACGCCGCGAACCAGCTCCTGACGAGCTTCTGGTCGGCGAAGGGCATGCACAAGACGCTCGAGCTCGCGACCGGCAGCTACGGTGACGTCGGCCAGCTCTACGACTCGGTCGAGCTCGACGTGAAGGTCCCGCCGTACGTCCAGGCGGCCGACGGCAAGCTCCTGCTGACGATCGGCGACATGGTCGGCTCGTTCAAGCTGGCCGGGAACATCGCGACGCAGGTCGCGATCAACGCGCGGGTCGAGCTGAAGGTTGCCGAGGGCAGCGACGGCAAGCTCCGCTTCGACGTCGGCACGCCGACGGTCTACGTCGACATCATCGACGAGCAGATCGAGGGCGCGAACCAGCTCTCGAACGCGCAGTTCGAGGCGATCACGTCGTTCGCGCTGTCGCGCGTCGTCGCGGTCGGCGCCGGCACGGTCGGCGCGATCCCGCTCCCGGCCGTCGGTGGCGTCGCGGTGACGAACCTCGGCGTCGACGAGCAGCATGGCTACCTGATCGTCGACGGCGAGATCCAGTAAGCTCGCCTGGGTGAGCGTCCTCGGCGAGGTCGCGATCCGGTACGGAGGCGCGAGCACGCAGCGCGGCTCGCACATGACCGTGCGCCTCGGCGCGTGCGAGCTGTCGGTGGCGACGTGGTCGGGCGCCGCCAGCATGACGCGGTTCACGCTGCACGTCCCGACGCCAGGCTTTCCCGAGTTCACGGTGCGGCGCCGGAGCTTCTTCGACGCCCTGGTGTCGACCGGCGCGGTCGAGCTCGGTGACGAGGAGTTCGACGCGCACTTCCTGGTGACGGCGGACGATCGGTTCGCGGTGCGCGGCGTGCTGACCGCCGACGCGATGACGAGGATGCTCGACTCGTTCGCGACGAGCATCCTGACGTCGAGGCAGCAGACGATGACGCTCTCGCGCACGCGTGCACCCGCAACCGTCGCGGACGTCATCAGCGGGATCGAGCTCTTGCGCGTGCTCGCCACCCCCGACCCGCGAGGCCTCCAGGCACTCCGCGCGCTCCCGGATGCCGACGTCGATCAGAACGGCGCGCGCTTTCCCGACGGCGTGCAGATCGGGCCGCTCGTCGTCGACGGCCAGGCGATCACCCGGGCGGCAGGTCTGGCGGCCGCGGATCACGCGTGGTCGTTCGAGGTCGTCGACGGCAGGGTCGCCGCGGCCGGTCTCCAGCACCTGCCGATCGAGGTTCGCGATCGCGTCGGCGCGCTCGGAACCGCCGGGGTCTCGTCGCACGGCGGCGACGCGCAGGTCCGGTGGAAGACGATCGAGACCGACCCGCTCCGGCTCGTCGCCGGCCTCGAGATCCTGCGCGCGCTCGCGAGAGGACCGTCTCTCGGCGCGTTCCGTTAGAAGTGGCCTCCGCCACAGCGGATCTATCGTTAGTGGTTCATCCTTGACCACGTGGGGTGTGCCGTATGACACCTCTCGCGAGGGGGCTCATCATGCGCGTCCGTATCGATTGGTTTGTGGTCATCACGGCGGTGTTTCTCGCCGTCGGTTGCGGCGGCGGCGGCTGTGGCGGGTGCGCCGGCATGGAGCCGATTCCCGGCGGCTTCCCCTCGGCGCAGCGGCATCCCAACGCCGCGCAGATCCGCGTGACGCCGACCGCGCTCGCGAAGATCACCGCCGACCCCGCGGGCATCATCGGCCCCCTCGCCGGCGGCGGCGCGATGAACGGCGTCATCGAGTTCCCGGTCGCGAGCTGCCCGGACATCTGCTGCGCGAACAACCAGATCATCCCGAACTGCGGGCCGATCGAGATCAACCTCAACAAGCTCGCCGGCGATGCCGATCGCCTCGCGCTGACTCCCGCCGCGATCAACGCGAACGAGGGCCAGCTCAACGTGACCGTGCGCGCGCGCATCAAGACGAAGAACGACCTCCACATCAACGTCGCCGGCAGCGCGTGCACGATCGACCTCGACACGACGCGTGACAACACGCCCCCCGACATCCGCATCGACACCCAGGTCCAGCTGCTCCAGGACACGACGACCGGAACGACGAAGATCGTCGCGACGAACACGCAGGTCAGCCAGCTCGACACCGGCGACTACAGCCTCGGCGGCGACGTGCTGTGCTACCTCGGCAACATCCTCCCGGCGTCGCTGATCCAGGATCAGCTCGAGGGCCCGATCCAGGATGCGATCAACGGCGCGACGTGCAAGTCGTGCATGTCGGTCGCGGACTGCAGCTCGCCGTTCGCGACGGCGTGCACCGGCGGCGAGTGCAAGCTGGCGAATGGCTCGTGCCTCCAGGAGATCGGTCTGAACGGCCGCCTGCGCGGCAGCGGCATCTTCGCGAGCCTGTCGCCCGGCACGACCGGCGCGCTCGACATCTACGAGGTCGCCGGCGGCTACTCGATCGCGGTCAACAGCGGCCTCTCGCTCGGCATGCTCGGCGGCATGCTCCCCGGCGGCTCCGCGCGCGACAAGTGCGGTCCGCCCGCGACGGCGCCCGCGCCGGCGACGATCCCGCGCTCGACGACATTCCAGGGCAACGCGTTCAACAGCCAGAGCTTCGACGTCGCGTTCGGCCTCCACAAGTCGCAGCTCGCCGACCTCGCGTACGCGGGCTACGACGGCGGCCTGTTCTGCCTGACGATCGGCAGCTCGTTCGTCGAGCAGCTGTCGACCGACACGATCGGCCTCCTGTCGCGCTCGCTCGGCAAGCTCGTCGAGACGAACTCGCCGATGGCGATCGGCCTGCGCCCGCAGTCGCCACCGACGATCGTGCTCGGCAAGAACACGTTCAAGGACGACGGCAGCGGTAACATGGTCGTCGACGAGCCGCTGCTCGACATCTCGTTCAAGGCGCTCGAGCTCGATTTCTTCGCGTCGATCGACGAGCAGTACAACCGCGTGTTCACGGTCGTCACCGACGTGCACCTGCCGATCGGTCTGCAGACGACGACCGGCGGCGAGCTGACGCCCGTGATCGGCAGTCCCGCCGACGCGTTCACGAACGTCAGCGTGAAGAACAGCGAGGCGATCACCGAGTCGCCCGCCGAGATCGCCGGCCTGTTCCCGACGCTGCTCGGGCTCGTCCTGCCGCAGCTCTCGGGCGGCCTCTCGCCGATCAGCCTGCCGGAGCTCGGCGGCCTCGCGCTCAGCGTCAAGGCGGTCACCGCCGTCGACAACGACGAGTTCCTCGCGATCTTCGCCGACCTCGTGCCGGCACCGATGGCGCGCACCGTCGACACGACCGCGGAGATCGCGGCGATCGAGGAGCCGCCGCTCGCGGTCGCGCAGGACGTCGCGCAGTGGCGCGGTGCCACGCCGGCGCGCGTGACGCTCGCGCTCGGCGGTAGCGAGCGCGACCTCGAGTTCTCGTACCGGATCGACGGTGGCTCGTGGTCGGGCTGGAGCAAGGCGACGCGCCAGGTCGTGTCGTCGCGCGTGTTCTGGCTCCCGGGCGTCCACAAGGTCGAGGTCCGGTCGCGCCAGATCGGTGCCCCCGAGACGCTCGATCCCGAGCCGGTGCTGCTCGAGCTTCCGCTCGGCACGGGCGAGCCGCTGCACACCGGCGGCAAGGCCGTCGCGCGCACGGTCGGCTTCCACGGCCAGGCCGGCGCATCGGGCTGCAGCTGCGACTCCGGCGGCAGCGCGAACGGCGCGCTGTTCGCGCTCGTCATCGCGATGATCCTCGTGCCGTGGCGCCGCGTGAAGCGGGCCGTCCGGCTCGGTCCGGTGATGTGGTCGGCGGTGATCGCGCTGCTCCCCGGCTGCAGCTGCGGCAGTGACCCGTGCGGCAGCGCCGAGTGTCTGCCCGGCGACGTCGCGCACACGACCGGTGGTCGGTGGACGAGCATCGCGTCCGATGACAAGCGCGTGCTGGTCGCGACCTACGAGCAGCAGCTCGGCGACCTCGTCGTCGTCGATGCGACCGACCCGGCGAAGCTCTCGTACAAGGTCGTCGACGGCATCCCCGACGGCGCGACGCCGACGTACAGCCCGGACGGCTACCGCGGCGGCGTCGCGGAGGAAGGTCCGGACGTCGGCGCGTTCACGTCGATCGCGATCAGCAACGGGACCGCGCGTGTCGCGTACCAGGATCGCGAGGAGGCGTCGCTCAAGTACGCGTACGAGACGAAGTCCGGCGGCAACTGGAAGTCGTACGTCGTCGACACCGGCGATGCCGAGAGCGGCGTCTACGCATCGCTCGTGATCGACGCCGACAAGAAGCCGGCGATCGCGTACATCGCGCTCGGCATCGACGACGGCATGGGCCACCGCAACACCGAGCTCCGCCTCGCGCGTGCGACCAAGCCCGATCCGAGCAGCGCGGGCGACTGGCAGTCGGCGCTGATCGCGTCGGCGCCGGGCTCGTGTGCCGGCCTGTGCGGCGGCGATACGTGCGTCGAGTCCGCGACCGCGGGCGAGCCGTCGATCTGCGTGTCGCCGTCGAGCGACTGCGCGACGACGTGTGATGCGATGACCGAGGTGTGCTCGGCCGGGATGTGCATGACGAAGCTCGACGAGCCGAAGGTCCTCACGCCGCCGGGCGGCACCGGCCTCTACGTCAGCCTCGTCGTGCTCCCGGACGGCCGGCTCGCGGCCGCGTACTACGACAGCGTTCGCCGCGCGCTCGTCCTCTCGGTCGAGAACGGCAGGGGCACGTCGACGTTCACCGAGACCGTGCTCGACGGTGACGTCGACGGTGCGGATCGCGGCATGTGGTCGACCGCCGTCGTCGGTGACGATGGCACGGTCCACGTCGCGTACCAGGACGCGCTCGGCGACCAGCTCATGTACACGTCGTGGAACGGCTCGCCGGGCACGCCGGCGGTCGTCGACGACGGTCAGCGTCCGGGCGATCGCCCGCATCCGGTCGGCGCCGGTGCGTCGATCTTCATGAACGGCGGTGCCGCGGCGATCGCGTACCAGGACGGGCTCGTCTCCGATGTCTACGTCGCGGTCAATAACGGTGGCACGTGGTCCTCGTCGCCGATCGCGCAGGGTCCGCTGCTCGACGGCTTCTCGATCGCGGCGACGCGCGGCACCGGCGGTTCGCCGACGATCGCGTGGGGCTCGCTCGACCCGGCGGCCTCGCCGCCGCAGGGCCTCGTCGTCAAGAAGCAGTGACGCCGGCCGCCCTCGCGGGCGGTCTCGCGTTACCGTGACGCGTGCTGTCTCGACAGCGCGCCTGGACCGTCGCGATCGTCGCCACGCTGACGATGACGGTCAGCTACATCGATCGCGCGACGCTCTCCGCGCTCGCGCCGACGGTGACGAAGGCGCTCGACATCGACGAGACCGAGTACGGCTGGCTGACGTCGGCGTTCTCGTTCGCGTACCTCCTCGCGACGCCGCTCGCCGGCTGGTGGATCGATCGGATCGGCGCACGCCGCGGCCTCGTCGGCTCGGTGCTCGCGTGGACCGTGATCGCTGCACTCCACTCGGTCATTCCCGGCCCGGGCCTCGGCCTCGTGACGCTGTTCGCGCTGCGCATCGCGCTCGGCGTCGTCGAGGGGCCGACGTTCCCGGGAGCCGCGCAGACGATCCAGCGCGTGCTGCCGCCCGCGGAGCGCGCGCGAGGGTTTGGCGTGCTGTTCACCGGCAGCTCGATCGGCGGGATGATCGCGCCGATCCTCGCGAGCGCGCTGTTCGCGCTCGGCGGCTGGCGGTTCGCGTTTCTCGGGAGCGCGCTCGTCGGCCTGCTGTGGATCCCGCTGTGGCTCGCGGCGACGCGCAGCCCGGCGGTGCGCGCGCAGCTCGATCATGCGGCCGCCCCCGCGAGCGAGGCGCGTCACGCGTCGGTGCGCGAGCTGCTCGGCGACACGAACGTCCAGCGCGCGCTGCTCGCGATCCTGGCGGTCGCGCCGATCTTCGGCTTCGCGCTCGGCTGGGGCGCGAAGTACCTCGCGCGCACGTGGGGCACGCCGCAGCAGGATGTCGGCCACTACCTGTGGCTGCCGCCGCTCGTGTTCGATGCCGGCGCGGTGCTGTTCGGCGATCTCGCGTCGCGCCAGCGTCGCGAACCGGGTGCTCCGCCGCGCCTGTTGTTCGCGATCGGCCTCTGCCTCGCGGGTGCGCTCGCGGCGGTCCCGCTGGCACGCTCGCCGTGGGAGGGCATCGCGCTGATCGGCGTCGCGATGGCCGGCGGCGGCGCGGTCTACACGCTCGCGACGGCCGACCTGCTGTCGCGCGTCCCGCCGCGCTCGGTCTCGCTCGCAGGTGGGCTGATGGCGGGCGCACAATCCCTCGCGTACGTGATCGCGAATCCGCTGATCGGCGCGTCCGTCGATGCGTCCGGCAGCTACGATCTCTCGGTCGTCGCGATCGCGGTGTGGGCGGTGCCGGGCTCGCTCGCCTGGCTCCTGTGGAGGCCCGAGACCCGCACGAAGGCGTAGAGCGGATCGTGGAGCGGATCGTGCTCGCGCGCGCCTCCCGGATCGGCGCGACGCCTACGCGCACGCGAGCTCCGTGAGCAGGAATCGGCATGCTAGATCCAGAGCATGTCGACACGCGTGCTCGTCGTCGGAGGCACCGGAAACCTGGGCGCGAAGATCGTGCGCGAGCTGCTCGCACGCCGGCCCGCGCTCGTCCGCGTCCTGGTTCGCGAGGACACGAAGGCAGATCTCGCAGCGCTGCGCGCCGCCGGCGTCGAGCTCGTGCCGGGCGATCTGCGCCAGGAGCTGTCGCTCGCGCGCGCGTGCGAGGGCATCGATGTCGTCGTGTCGGCCGTGCAGGGTCTCGCCGAGATCCTCGTCGACGGCCAGACGCGGCTCCTGCGCGCCGCCGAGGACGCGCGCGTCGCGCGCATGATCCCGTCGGACTTCGCGGTCGACTTCTTCAAGACGACGCCTGGCGGCAACCGCAACCTCGACCTGCGGCGCGAATTCAATCACGTGCTCGACGACTCGCGCGTGCGCGGCACCTCGGTCCTGTGCGGCGCGTTCATGGACATGCTCGCGTGGGGCGCGATGGGGCCCGATCCGAAGACGAACATCTACAAGGTGTGGGGCGATCCGGACCAGCTCTACGACTTCACGTGCACCGACGATGTCGCGAAGTACGTCGCCGCGGTCGCGCTCGATGCCGAGGCCGGTCGCCACGTCCGCGTCGCGGGCGACACGCAGTCGCCGCGCGGCCTCGCGACGATCATCGAGGAGCTGCGCAAGACGCCGGTGACGATCGAGCGCGCGGGCTCGATCGCCGAGCTCGGCGAGCTGATCGCGCGACTTCAGGACAGCGATCCGGCGCCGGGCAGCACGTTCCCGCCGTGGCAGCGCCTCCAGTACACGCGCGACATGGCGAGCGGTGCCGGCCGGCTCGTGCCGCTCGACAACGCGCGCTACCCGGCGATCCGCCCGCTCGACATCCGGACCTATCTGAGCAGCGCGACCACGCGCGTACCCTGAACGCGATGCACGTCCGCGATCGTCAGCGCCGCGGGTTGAGCCGCGAGCCCGGCGCCGGTGTCGGACCCGTCGCCGGTTCCTCCTCGGGCCACGAGTACGCGATCGCGGTCTTCTCCGCGAACAGCGCGTTCGCACGCCGGCGCACGCGCTCGCCGAGATCGAACGGCTTGTCTCGATCGGGGATCTCGGCATCGCTCGGCGTCGGGATCCGCTTCTCGTAGTCGAGCCACACGCGCGCGTCGGTGCGGCAGTCGTACTTGCGGCAGATGTGCGGGCGCTGCGCGTGCACGGTGCAGCCGTGCGTCGTCGGATCGTTGTGCACGCAGAACCCGTCGCTCGCGCGCTGGCGGATCATGTACGGCACGCCGTAGTCCCACCGGATCACGCCCTCGTCGAGATCTTGCGTCGACAGCGGGAAGTCGAGCTTGCAGCACGCCGCCTTGCACAGCGGGATCAGCTCGGCGCACGGGATGTCCGGCCCCTCGACCTCGTACTTGTCCTCGGGATCGCTGCACATCCAGATCCGGCCGACGTTCGAGCGCACGTCGGCCGCCTGGATCTTGAACAGCGTCTCGGGCACCGCACCGAGCACGCTCTTCTCGACGGTGTCGGTCGGGGCCGGCGCGGGCGTGTTCGGGGGCGCCGGATCGGGCTCGACCCCGTCGAGGCGCCGCGTCAGCTCGTCGGTGAGGGACACGACCTGCGCCGCGAGCGTCAGCACGGTGTCGCGCAGGTCGAGGTGCGTCATGTTCAGAAACCGCAGCGCGCGCTCGAAGTCGGCGCGCTTCACCGGCTCGTCCCGCGACGCGGTCCCGAATACATCCCCTTCGTCCTCTTCCGACATCGCGTCAGCATCTCAGAGCTTGCCGGCGCGTGCTACGTATCTGCGTGATGCGCGTCGCGCACTGCTCTGACCTCCATCTCCTGTCGCACGACGGTGCGCGCTGGCTCGATCTCGCGAACAAGCGCTGGATCGGCGCGATGAACCTCATCTCGACGCGCAGCCGCCACTATCACGTCGCGGCGTTCGACCACATGGTCGACGACATGAACGAGCAGGGCATCGAGCACGTCCTGTGCACCGGCGACGTCACGAACCTCGCCCTCAAGCAGGAGTTCGAGTTCGCGCGCGCGAAGTTCGATCGGCTCGTCCGCGGCCCCGCGCACGTCACCGTGATCCCGGGCAACCACGACGCGTACGTCGCCGAGGGCATCGGCCACTTCTCGGCGATCTTCGACGACTACCACCGCGCCGACGAGGGCTGGGCGTGGACCGAGGCCGACGCCGACGGTCCCGGCGACGACCTCCACTGGCCGATCGTCCGCGTCCGTGGCGACCTCGCGCTGATCGGCCTGTCGACGTCGCGCCAGACCCCGTGGTTCACCGCCTACGGTCGCGTCGGCGCCGGCCAGCTCCAGCGCCTCGCCAAGGTGCTCGCC